>NZ_JARAYJ010000022.1:0-155592 GCF_033794345.1 Streptomyces niveiscabiei | reverse complement strand
CTTCGACCCCTTGGCCTTGCGGGACAGCTCCCGCTGGAGGCGCCGGAGTTTCTTCTCGGCCCGGCGCAGGAAACGCGGACTGGCGATCTTCGTCCCGTCGGACAGGACCGCGAAGGCGGACAGGCCAAGGTCGATACCCGTGTCGGCCTCCGCCTCGGGGAGGATGTCCGGCTCGGCGTCCACGACGAAGCTGAGGAAGTACCGGCCACAGCTGTCCCTGGTGACCGTCAGGGACGTGGGCGCGGCCGGGAGCCGACGCGACCACGTGACCTTGAGCTTGCCGACCCTGGCCACGTACACCGTGCCGTTCTCCTGAAGGGAGAAGGCGTTGGTGTTGAGACGGACCGACTGCCGAGTGTCCTTCTTCGACTTGTACCGGGGCGGACCGACCTTGCGGCCCTGCCGCTTGCCCTTGACCGAGTCGAAGAAGTTCTTGTAGGCAGTGTCCAGGTCCCGCAGGGACTGCTGAAGCACGACCGCTGACACGTCGGCGAGCCAGGCACGCTCCTCGGTGCGCTTGGCCTGGGTGATGCGAAGCCGGGACAACTCCGCCGACGTCACGTACGGCAACCCCGCCGCATGCGCCTCCTTCCGGTCGCGCAGGCAGTCGTTCCACACCACCCGCGCGCACCCGAACGCCTTTGCCAGCGCACGGCGCTGCGGGGCGTCCGGGTAGGCCCCATCTGGCCGACACGGGATCAGACTTCCGTGCACAGCCCGCGAGGACGTCGAGGCCAGTTTCCGGCGCCAGGAGTCGCCGTACGTCAACCGTCTCGCGGCGAGTGGGTGGTCGTGCGGGTGAGTAGAGCCGCCCCTTGCCAAACTTTCTTCCCGCTTCTAGAACTGACGTACCGTCAGATTCGCGACCTCGTTCGCCCGACCCCGCAGGGAGTCCCATGGACACGATCTGGCTCGACGGTGCGCAGTGGCTGGCCGTGTTGCGGATCGGGCTCGGGCTGTGGTGGCTGGAGAGCTGGCGGCACAAGGACAAGAAGACGTGGTTCCAGGGCGGGGGGATCAGCTGGGCGGCGGACATCGCCGCCAAGCACCGGTGGTCCGCCGTGCGCAGCGGCTTCGCGGTCACCGTCACGCCCCGGCCCCGGACGATGGCGTACGTCGTCGCCTACGCCGAACTCGCCCTGGGGCTCGGCCTCATCCTCGGGTTCCTCACGCCCGTCGCCCTGGTCGGCGGGCTCCTGCTGAACGGGCTCTACTTCGTCCTCATGATCCACGACTGGGCGGAGCAGGGGCAGAACTCGATGATGGGGCTCATGTCGGTGGTGGGCCTGTTCGGGATGTCGTGGCAGAGCTGGTCCGTGGACAGTGCGCTGGGGTGGTTCTGAGACATGGCCGAGAATCCAGGAGTCCCTCGGAAGTACGACATACCCGCGTACGGCATACCTGAGACCGACCCCCTCACCCTCCCCTACTGGGACGCCGCTGCCCAGGGCCGCCTGTTGATCCGGCGCTGCACGGCCTGCTCCCGCCCTCACCACTACCCTCGGGAGTTCTGCCCCCACTGCTGGAGCGAGGACGTCGTCTGGGAGGAGGCGAGCGGGCGGGCCGGCCTGTACACCTGGTCGACCGTCCACCGGAACGACCTCCCACCCTTCCGCGACCGCACGCCCTATGTCGCGGCTGTGGTGGACCTGGAGGAGGGGCCCCGGATGATGACGGAGGTCGTGGGATGCGCGCCTGCGGAACTCCACCCGGGGATGGAGCTGGCGGTGAGCTTCCGGGAAGGCGTGCCGGTGTTCGGGCCGCCCGGGCGCGCCTGAGGGGTGGCCCGGTAGAGGTGGCCCCAGGGAAGTAACTCCCGAGGGGTAGCTCCGGAGAGGTAGCTCCCGAGGCGTAGATCAAATGGGGTGCCCCTCAAGAGGGACCCGGTTTCAATGGCCCCATGCCCCGAGCGACCGACCCCCTACCCGTACCCCCGGCCCTCGTACCCCGCCTGTACGGCCACGGCCTGGTCCTGCGCTCCTGGGACCCCGGCTCCCCCACGGACGTCGACGCCTGGCTGCGGGGGCAGGCGAACGACGAGTTCCGGCGTTGGAACACCCCCCTCATGCCGATCACGGACCCCGACTCGGCCCGCGCTCACCTGCGGTCGAAAGTGGAGGCAGCCGCGCAGGGCACCGGTATGCCGTTCCGCGTCACCGACGCCGTGACGGGCGAGACGCTGGGGCAGATCGGGCTGAACGTCGTCAACCGGGTCACCCGGAGCGCACGGGTCGGGTACTGGGTGCTGCCCGAGGCGCGGGGGCAGGGTGTCGCGACCCGCGCCCTGACCGTCGTAGCCCGCTGGTCGCTCACCGAATTCGGCCTGCACCGGCTGGAGTTGGACCACGCGGACGGGCACGGCGTCTCCTGCCGCATCGCCGAGCGCTGCGGTTTCCGCTACGAGGGCACCCTGCGTGACGCGACGTTCGCCGCGGGCCGCCACGACGCCTTCCGCGACATGCATCTGCATGCCCGCCTGGCCACCGATCCTGAACCGAACGGGGAGAGCACATGACCTACGAACACTGGCAGTTGACGACCGACCTGACCGAATTCCTGGACACGGCAGGCCCGTTCCTGCGCTCCCGGCCGGTCCACCACACGGTCCCGCTCACCGTGACCGAGAACCTGCGCGCCCAGGGCACCGACCTGTACGGCGGCAGCCGTCCCCTCTTCGGTGTCCTGACCGGCGCCGACGGCGAGGTGGCGGCGGCCTTCTTCCAGACCCCGCCGTTCCCGCTCAACGTCACCCACCTCACCCCGCGCCGCACCGAGTCGCTGGCCGAAGCGCTCCTGGACCACAACCACCCGCTGTCCGGCGTCACTTCGGACACGAAGACGGTGGAGGCGTTCGTGGCGGCCTGGAAGCGCGGAACGAACGCCACCGAGACCGTGTTCCGGCGTGAACGCCTCTACAGGCTGGAGGAGTTGACGCACCCCCAGCCGATCCCGCCGGGTCGGTCCCGCACCGCGACCCCGGCGGACCACGCTCTGCTGCGGGCCTGGAACGACAAGTTCACGACGGAGATCGGCCACCCCCACACCATGGCCGACTCCCTGCTGACCGCCCGCATCGCCGCGGGCTCGTTCACGCTCTGGGAGACCCCGGACGGCACCCCGGTGTCGATGGCGAGCGCGACCGGCCTGATCGCGGGCCAGATCCGGATCGTCACGGTCTACACCCCGCCCGAGCACCGCGCCAAGGGGTACGCGGGCGCCGCCACCGCCGAGGCGAGCCGCCGCGCCCGCGAGGCCGGGGCCGAAGAGGTGCTGCTCTTCACGGACTTGGCGAACCAGACGAGCAACGCCCTGTACCAGCGGATCGGTTACCGGCCGGTCGAGGACTTCACCGTGTACACCTTCCAGGACTGACCTCCCAGCACCGACCCGACCCGGCCACCCGCCAACCTTTCACCGCACCCCCATTCCTGACACACCATCAGTTCTGTAATCTGACAGTGCGTCAGCTAAGTCAAGGAGGCGGGCGGACCGATGCTTGGATCAACCCACGGCACCCTCACCACCGACTCCCGCCGGGCCCGGGTCATCGCGTGCGGCGAGCAGCCCGGACCGGCCGTGCACGGCAGGCCGGCCGATGTGGACGGCATGGACGTCAGCGGGCGTCCGCTGTACGCGGACGTGCCCGATCTGGAGAGATTCTTCCGGCCCGAGTCGGTCGCGGTCATCGGCGCCTCGGACGCCGAGGGACGGCCGAACACCGGGATCACCAGGCAGTTGCTGGCCTGGTCGAAGCGGGTGGGGGCCCGGCTGCACCCGGTGCACCCCACCCGTCCTGAGGTCTTCGGCATTCCCTGCGTCGCATCGGTCTCCGACCTTCCCGAACAGGTCGATGTGGCCGTGCTGTTGGTGTCCGACCCGCTGCCGGTGATCGAGCAACTCGCCGAGACGAAGGTGAAGTTCGCGGTCGCCTTCGCGTCCGGTTTCGCGGAGACCGGCGAGGAGGGCGCCGCCGCCCAGGCGAGGCTGACGGCGGCCGTCGAGCGCGCGGGCCTCAGGCTCCTCGGCCCGAACACCAACCTGAACGCCTTCGAGGAGTTCCGCGACGACCTCGGCGGGCCGGCGATCGCCCTCATCACCCAGTCCGGCCACCAGGGCCGACCGGTGTTCTCCCTCCAGGAGTTGGGTGTGCGCCTCTCCCACTGGGCGCCCACCGGGAACGAGGCCGACCTCGAAACGGCCGACTTCATCTCGTACTTCGCCGAGCGGCCCGAGACCGGCGCGATCGCGTGCTACGTCGAGGGCCTCAAGGACGGTCGCGCGTTCCTGCTCGCAGCCGACCGGGCCGCCCGCCGCAAGGTGCCCGTCGTCGCGGTGAAGGTCGGCCGCACCGAGACCGGCGCCCGCACGGCGGCCTCGCACACCGGCAAACTCACCGGCGCCGACGACGTGGTCGACGCCGCGATGCGGCAGTACGGCGTGATCCGCGTCGACGCGCTCGACGAACTCCAGGACACGGCAACCTTGTTGGCCCGCGCGAAGCCCCCGGTGGCGAACGGCGTTGCCGTGTACGCCATTTCGGGCGGCACCGGTGCCCACGTCGCCGACCTCGCGACGACGGCGGGCCTCGACCTGCCGCCCCTCTCCGCCGCCAAGCAGGCCGAACTCCACCAGTGGATACCGGAGTTCCTCAGCGTCGCGAACCCGATCGACAACGGCGGACACCCGGTCGGCGACCACCGGGGCCGGAAGATCATCGACGCGATCCTCGCCGATCCGTCGGTCGGGGTGCTGATCTGTCCGATCACCGGCCCGTTCCCGCCGCTCAGCGACCGCCTGGTCGAGGACCTGGTGGCGGCGGCCGAGGAGACGGACAAGCTGGTGTGTGTGGTGTGGGGTTCGCCGGTCGGCACCGAACAGGCGTACCGGGACGTGCTGTTGGGCTCGCGCCGGGTCACGACGTTCCGTACGGTTCCCAACTGCCTGAACGCGGTGCGGGCTTACCTCGACCACCACCGCTTCACCCGCGACTACCGCTCCCCCTTCGACCAGGCCCCCCGCACCCCCTCGCCCTCCTTCCGCAAGGCCCGCGAACTCATGCGCCCCGGACAGCAGTTGAGCGAGCACGCGGCCAAGCAACTGCTGCGCGCGTACGGGATCCGGGTGCCGCGCGAGCAGTTGGTGACCAGCGCGGCGGGCGCCGTACGGGCGGCGAGCCTCGTCGGCTACCCGGTCGTGATGAAGGCGTCCGGCGCGGACATCGCCCACAAGACGGAACTCGGCCTGGTGAAGATCGGCCTCACCTCGGCCAGCCAAGTCCGGGACGCCTACCGCGAGTTGACAGATATCGCCCGGTACGAGGACGTCGCACTGGACGGCGTCCTGGTCTGCCAGATGGTCGCGCAGGGCGTGGAGATGGTCGTCGGCGTCAGTCATGACGCGCTGTTCGGGCCGACGGTGACGGTCGGGCTCGGCGGAGTCCTGGTCGAGGTCCTGCACGACACCGCCGTGCGCGTACCGCCCTTCGGGGAGACGCAGGCGCGGGACATGCTGACGGATCTGCGGGGGCGGGCGCTGCTGGACGGCGTACGGGGGAGGCCGCCTGCGGACCTGGACGCGCTGGTCGAGGTGATCCTGCGGGTGCAGCGGATGTCGCTCGAACTCGTCGACGACATCGCGGAGTTGGACATCAACCCGCTGATCGTGCTGCCCCGGGGCCAGGGGGCGGTGGCGCTGGACGCGCTGGCGGTGTGCCGGTGAGCACGCCCCGGCCGGACGGGCCCGGCACCGACGCCGCGCCCAGAACCCACGCCGCCTCGAAAACCGACGCCTCGCCCGAGGCCCAGGCCGCCTCCAGCCCCTCCCCTGAAACCGGCGCCGCCCCCGAAGCCCACGCCAATCCCGAGGCCCACGCCGGCCCCGAACCCCACCCCACTCCTGCGCCCCAAACCCGCACCGCCCCCGAATCCCCCCTCCTCCACTCCACCGACGACCGCGGCATCACCCGCCTCACCCTCAACCGGCCCGAGTCCCTGAACGCCCTGACGCCGCCCCAACGGGACGCGATCATCGGCCAGTTGGCGGACGCCTCGGCCGACCCCGCCGTACGCGTCGTCGTCCTGACCGGCACCGGTCGCGGCTTCTGCGCGGGTGCCGACCTGCGGGGCGGCCCCGTGAGAGAGGTGCTGCCCGGGGACGTGTCGCGGACGCTGCGGCTGGGTGCGCAGCGGCTCGTCGCCGCTGTACTCGACTGCGAGAAGCCCGTGATCGCGGCGGTGAACGGGACGGCGGCGGGGCTTGGGGCGCATCTCGCCTTCGCCTGCGATCTCGTGCTCGCCGCCGAATCGGCCCGTTTCATCGAGGTGTTCGTGCGTCGGGGGCTCGTTCCCGACGCGGGCGGCGCCTATCTGCTGCCCCGGCTGATCGGGCCGCATCGCGCCAAGGAGCTGATGTTCTTCGGGGATTCACTGTCGGCGCCGGAGGCCGAGCGGCTCGGTCTGGTCAACAGGGTTGTCCCGGACGGGGAGTTGGCGAAGACGGCACAGGAGTGGGCGGCCCGGCTGGCCACCGCACCCACCCGCTCCCTCGCCCTCACCAAGCAACTCGTCAACGCCTCCCTCGACTCCGACCGGGCCACCGCGTTCGCCGCCGAGGCCGCCGCGCAGGAGATCAACATGACGACGGCGGACGCGAGGGAAGGACTGCGGGCGTTCGTCGAGCGCAGATCCCCTGAGTTCAGGGGGCGTTGACCCCGGAAGGTGTCCTGTCAGACATGCCTTCAGACGGGCCTGAGGATGCGCAGATCGCCCGCGTCAGGATCCCCGAACAGCACGAACAACTCCGGCGAGTCCGCCGTACCGCCGACGACCCAGTACGTCTCCGCCCCACACCCCTCAAGGCGTACGACCGCGCCATCGCGTTCCTCGGGACCCTCGCCGGCGTACCCGTCATGGCGGCCCTCGGTGTCGAGGAACCATGTGCCGGTCGCGTCGCAGACGTCGTAGACCTTGTCGGCGGACCAGTCCCCGTCGGGCCGCTGGGCGGGCAGGGCGTTCGCCTCGGCGTGGCCTCCTGGGCGCAGGGTCAGTTCCGCGCCGTCCGGGCCGCGCCAGACGCCGGTGAGGCGGTCGGCGGAGAGCCGGGGTGGCTCGTACTCCGGTACTAGACCTGCCGCGTCAGCCGCGAGCATCCCCGCGAGTGCTACGCCGAACAGGGCCACCGAGGCGGGGACCGAGCGCCACCACACGCCTCCGGCCGACCACGGGTAGCTCCTGCGGCGTAGTACCAGGACCGCGAGCATCGGGAGGATGCCCAGCGCGGTCAAGGCGGCGGCGGTCGGCAGGAGAGGAGCGCCCAGGGTGAGGGTCGCGAGCACCGCCCACAGCGCGCTGACGAGCGCCGTAGCTCCCAGGTAGTACGACCACCCACCCTTGAGGGCCGCGAGCGTTCCGGCGGGGCGGGTGAGCAGGGCCGTCTGGAGCATGCCGGTGACCGGTACCCACAGCGGAGCGAACAGGAGGACACAGGCCCAGCCGAGGGTGGGCGGGGGGATGCCGTAGTCGTCCTGGCCCGAGGACAGGGCCAGCCAGGCGACCAGGGCGGCCGGAATCTGTGCCGCCGCCGTCGCCGCGGCCACATGTGTGTCGGCAGGCGTCCAGCTCAGCCGGACCGCCCGGAAGGTCCCCCGCCTCATGAGGGGGAGCGTATGCGGGGCGCGCGAAGAAGGGTTCACCACCCCTTCAAAGAAGCGTTCACCACCCCTTCCGACCTGACGATCCGTCAGCTTCAATGGGAGGGTGATGGGACACGCAGGCGCTGCGGCTGCCGCAGTCCGCTATCTGAGGGCCCTGCCGGGCGGCGGGGCGGCCGAGGGGCCGCCGGGGCCGCGCCCGGAGCTGCGGTGCGTGCGGGACGGCGAGGGCGCGCCGGTCGACCAGGCGGTCTTCCGGCACGTGCTCGGGAACTTCGCGAGCGGGGTGACCGTTGTCACGGCACCGGCTCCCGCCGAAACGGAAGGAGCGTCCCCCGCCGGATTCGCCTGCCAGTCCTTCGCCTCCCTCTCCCTCGACCCGCCCCTCGTCGTGTTCATGGTCGCCCGCACGTCCACGACCTGGCCCCGTATCGCCCGCGCCGGCGTCTTCTGCGTCAACGTCCTCGCGGACGACCAGTCCGACCTGTGCCGCGCCTTCGCCCGCAGCGGCACGGACAAGTTCGCCGGGGTGCCGTACGACGCGGCCCCCGCCAGCGGGTCCCCCCGCCTCGCCGGCGCGCTCGCGTGGGTGGACTGCACGATCCACGCGGTCCACACGGGCGGCGACCACCTCATCGTCGTAGGGCGGGTGGACGCGCTGGGGACGACGGACGGCGAACGGGGACCGCTGCTGTTCCACCGGGGGCGGTTCGTCTAGGGACTCCGGCGGTGGAGTGGGACTGGACCGCACGGCATCGATGCCTCCGCGCGCCATCGCGCACCTCGCCGGAATCGGCGCCACTGCTTTCCGGCGACGCCTGCCCGCCCCGCCCGTGCGCCGGTTCACTCCGGTTCACACCGTCGCGAGCGTCACCCCCCGCCGCCGTATCAGCAGCGCCATCAGCGCCGCCGCCGCGCACAGCGCGCCCGACGCGTACCAGACCACGTTGTACGAGCCGAAGGCGTCCCGGGCGACGCCGCCGAGGAAGGCGACGAGGGCCGCGCCGACCTGGTGGGACGCGAGGACCCAGCCGAAGACGATCGCCGAGTCGTCGCCGTACTGCTCGCGGCACAGGGCGAGGGTGGGCGGGACGGTGGCGACCCAGTCGAGGCCGTAGAAGACGATGAAGAAGATCATCGGCGGGTGGACGGTCGCCGCGAGCAGCATCGGCAGGAAGAGGAGCGAGACGCCGCGCAGCGCGTAGTAGACGGCGAGGAGGCGGCGCGCGTCGAAGCGGTCGGTGAACCAGCCGGAGGCGATCGTGCCGACGACGTCGAAGACGCCGATCACCGCGAGGAGCGAGGCGGCGGCCGTGACGGGCATGCCGTGGTCGTGCGCGGCGGGCACGAAGTGGGTCTGGATCAGGCCGTTGGTGGACGCGCCGCAGATCGCGAAGCTGCCCGCGAGCAGCCAGAACGGGCCGGTGCGCGCCGCCTGGAACAGGACGGTCAGCGCGCGCCGCGCTGCGCCCGTGACGGGCGGCGGCTTCTCGGCGTACCCCTTCGCGCCGTACGGCGCCATGCCGACGTCCGCCGGGTGGTCGCGCAGCAGCAGCCAGACGAAGGGGACGACGGTCAGCGCGGCGAGCGCGACGGTCACCGCGGCCGGGCGCCAGTCGTAGCGGGTCACCATCCAGGACAGCAGCGGCAGGAAGATCAGCTGGCCCGACGCGGACGCGGCGGTGAGGATGCCGCTGACCAGGCCGCGGCGCTCGGTGAACCACCGGTTGGTGACGGTCGCCGCGAACGCCAGCGCCATCGAGCCGGAGCCGAGGCCGACCAACAGGCCCCAGTACAGCATCAGTTGCCAGGCCGCCGTCATCCATACGGTGAGTCCGGAGCCGATCGCTATCACCGTCAGCGCGATCGCGACGACCCTGCGGATGCCGAAGCGGTCCATCAGCGCCGCCGCGAACGGCGCGGTCAGGCCGTACAGCGCGAGGTTGACGGAGACGGCCGCGCCGATCGTCCCGCGCGACCAGCCGAACTCGTCGTGCAGGGGGTCGATCAGCAGACCCGGCAGCGACCGGAAGGCCGCCGCGCCGATGATCGTGACGAAGGTGACGGCGGCCACGAACCACGCACGATGCACACGCCACTTCCCACGCGGCGCGCGGGGCTGCGCGGTTGCGGAGGGTCCGGTCGCGGACGGCCCGGTCGCGGGCGCCTCCGCCACGCGCGCGCCGGCAGCAGCGGGCCCGGCTCCGGACGGTCCCGTCGCGGAGCACCCGGTCGTGTACGACCCGTCCGCTGGAGTCTCGGTTGTCTGAGTCACGTCACTCAGCATCGGCCCCCCGCTCCCCCGCATCGACTGGCCCGAAGGACATGGTTCGCTAGGATCGGGCCATGAGCCCCGGAAGCGCACGGGCCTTCCGCCCGCACCACGTGGTCGTCCTCGCCCTCGACGGCATCCTTCCCTTCGAACTCGGCATCCCGCACCGGATCTTCGGCCGCCCCCGGGACGCACGGGGCCGGCATCTGTACGAGGTGATCACCTGCTCCGTACGCCCGCCCGGCCCGGTCCGTACGAACGCCGATTTCTCGATCATGGTGGAGCACGGGCCGGAAGCGCTGGCCGAGGCCGACACCGTGATCGTCCCCGCCTCCTACCAGCTGGGGCCGGTCTTCGAGGAGGGCGTCCTCACCCCGGAACTGGAGTCGGCGCTCGCCCGCGTACGCCCCGGCGCGCGGCTCGCGTCGATCTGCACGGGCGTGTACGTCCTGGCCGCCGCCGGCTGTCTCGACGGGCGCCCGGCGACGACGCACTGGGCCGACGCCGAGCACCTCCAGCGCCTCTTCCCGCGCGTGGACGTCGATCCGAACGTCCTGTTCATCGACGACGGCGACGTCCTCACCTCGGCCGGTGTCGCCGCGGGGATCGACCTGTGCCTGCACATCGTGCGCCGCGACCACGGCGCCGCCGTCGCCAACGAGGTCGCCCGCCGCACCGTCGTCCCCCCGCACCGCGACGGCGGCCAGGCCCAGTACATCGAGCGCCCCGTCCCCGACCCCCGCCAGGCCAGCACGGCCGCCGCCCGCGCGTGGGCGCTGGCCCGCCTCCACGAGCCGATCCAGCTGCGCGACATGGCCGCGCAGGAGGCGATGTCCGTCCGCACCTTCACCCGCCGCTTCCGCGAGGAGTCCGGCGTCAGCCCCGGCCAGTGGCTCACCGCCCAACGCATCGCCCACGCCCGTCACCTCCTCGAATCCACCGACCTCTCCATCGACCGCATCGCCCGCGACGCGGGCTTCGGCACCGCCCAGTCGATGCGCCAGCATCTACAGACCTCCCTGGGCGTCACGCCGTCGGCCTATCGCCGTACGTTCCGGGGGGACCGGGACACCGGCGGCACTCCCCGCGTCCCCGCCGGCCCCCGCGACCACGGCGCCGCCGTGCGCTGACCGCCCCGCGCGGTGCGCCTCCCCGGCCCACCCGACCACGCTCAGCAGCAGGATCAGCACCACCCCGGCCAGCACCGCCGAGGACGGTTCCATGACCTTCAGCAGGAGCCCGGCGAGGGAGCCGGTCGCCGCGTACCCCGCGCCCGCCGCCGCGTACATGACCGAGTAGCCGGCGGCCAGCGCGCCCGGCGGGAGGGCGTCGCGCAGGGCCAGGTTGCGGGTGACCGTCGCGCCCGCCTGGAACATGCCGCCCGCGCAGAGCGCCGCCCCGACGGCCAGCGGGTGCGTGGCCAGGGCGACCAGCGTCACGCAGGCCGCCATCGCCGTCGTCAGCACCAGCCCTCGGGTCCGCAGCAGCCCCGGCCAGTTCCGCAGCCCGTACACGAACGCGCCGAGCCCGGCGGCGACCGCCATCGCCGCCAGGAGCGGGCCCGACCAGCCGACGCCGATGCCGCGCTGTTCGAGCAGGGCGGGGAGGGTGAGTTCGGCGAGGCCCAGCATCGTCAGGCTCGCCGCGCCCGTGACGTACACCGGCCAGGCCCCGGCCAGCACTCGCGCGCGGGAACCCTCCGCCCGCTCGGCCCCGCCGACGCCCCACGCGGCCGGCAGCAGCCACAGGCCCGCGACCGAGGCGGCCATCAGGGCGGCCCCGAGCAGCAGCGGGGCCTTTGGGGCGACGCCGAGGGCGAGACCGGCGACGGCGGCCGGGGAGAGCGCCCACACGCCGGACATCAGCATCGACTCGGCGGACAGCGCCTGGGCGGCGGCCCGCTCCGGGACCAGTTCGGTCAGCAGCGTCCGCAGTCCGCCCGCGGAGGCGGCGGGCGCGCCCCCGGCCAGGAACGCGAACGCGACGAGGACGGCGGGGTGCGCCCCCGGGAGGACGCCGAGCCCCGCGAAGCCGAGGGCCCCGCCCGCGAGCCCCGCGGCCAGCTGGGCCCGCGCCCGCTCCGTCCGCAGCCGCATCCCCAGCACCGGCGCCCCGACGATCTCGCCGAGCACGAACGCCGCCGCGAGCACCGCGCCCAGCGTGTAACCCCCGGGCCGCTCCCGGGCCAGGAACACCAGCGCGAGCGGCGCCATGGCCACCGGCATCCGCGCGCCGACGGATACGGCGGACCAGGTCAGGGCCGGTCGGGTGGCGAGGTCTCGGTAGCTCATGCGACAACGGTAGGTGCCGGGACCGACAACGCTCCGTAATTTTTCCCAGCCTGTGGACAACTCCGAGTGTGCGCATGTCAACGCCTGTGCCGACGGCCCGTCCTGGCCTTCCTCAGAACGTCAGCACCGCCCGGGCCACCCTCCCCTCCTCCGCGTCGGCCCGTGCCTTCTCGAAGTCCTCGATCGGGTAGGTGCGGGTGACCAGTTCGTCCAGGAGGAGGCGGCCGGAGCGGTACAGGTCGGCGTAGAGGGGGATGTCGCGCTGGGGGCGGGAGGAGCCGTAGCGGCAGCCGAGGATGGATTTGTCCAGGAAGAGGGAGGTGACCTGGAAGGACGCCTCGGCGGTGGGGGGTGGGGTGCCGAGGAGGATCGCCTGGCCGTGGCGGTCCAGGAGGTCGATCGCGGCGCGGACCAGGGCTGTGCGGCCCACGCATTCGAAGACGTGGTCGGCGCCGGCCGGGAGGAGGTCCCGCACCGCTTCCGCCGACGTCACGAAGTCCGTGGCGCCGAAGGTGCGGGCGGCCTCCTCCTTCGCCGGGTTGGTGTCGACCGCGACGATGCGCAGGGCGCCGGCCAGGCGGGCGCCCTGGAGGACGTTGAGGCCGATACCGCCGGTGCCGATGACGACGACGCGGTCGCCCCGGTCGACGCGGGCGCGGTTGAGGGCGGCGCCGACGCCGGTCAGGACGCCGCAGCCGATGAGGGCGGCCGAGGTGAGGGGGACGTCCTTGGGGATGCGGACCGCCTGGACGGCCTTGACGACGGTGCGTTCGGCGAACGCCGAGTTGGCGGCGAACTGGTGGACCGGCGTGCCCGCGCGGGTGAAGGGGCGTTTCGGGCGGCCGATGGAGTGCCGGCACATCGTCGGGCGGCCCCGGTCGCACTCCGCGCACGCCCCGCAGTTGGCCAGCGTCGAGAGCGCGACGTGGTCGCCGGGCGCCACGTGCGCCACCCCCGCGCCGACCGCCTCGACGACGCCCGCGCCCTCGTGCCCGAGGACGACCGGCGCGGGGAAGGGGATCGTGCCGTCGACGACGGACAGGTCGCTGTGGCAGAGCCCCGCGGCGGAGATCGCGACCAGCACCTCCCCCGGCCCCGGCTCCCGCACGTCGAGGTCCCGCACGACCTCGACGCGGCTCCCGTCGAACACGACACCCCTCATCGCACCGCTCCCCTCTTCGGCAGACCGAGCACCCGCTCGGCGATGATCGTGCGCTGCACCTCGTCGGAGCCGCCGTAGATCGTGTCGGCCCGCGAGAACAGGAACTCCCGCTGCCCCTCGTCGAGTTCGTACGGCGCCTCGGGCGCCCACGCGCCGGGCCCGACGGCGGCCCCGGCACCCCGCACCAGCACGCCCAGCTCCCCGAGCCGCTGGTGCCAGCCGCCCCACAGCAGCTTGGCGACGCTGGTGGCGCCCGCCTCCTGCGCGCCGCCGAGCGTGCGCAGCGCGTTCCACCGCATGACCCGCAGCTCGGCCCACGCGCGCACCAGCCGTTCGCGGACGACGGGATCGCGGTCGGCCCCGGTCAGCGCCGCCGTCTCCAGGACCCGCCCCAGCTCCTCGGCGAACCCGATCTGCTGGGCGAGCGTGGAGACGCCCCGCTCGAAGCCGAGGAGGCTCATGGCGACCCGCCAGCCGTCTCCGACGGCCCCGACGACGTGTTCCCCGGCGGCGAGGGCCCCGTCGAAGAACACCTCGTTGAACTCGCTGGTGCCGGTCATCTGGCGAATGGGCCGTACGTCGATCCGGCCCGGCTGGTCCATGGGGACGAGAAGAAAAGTGAGCCCTTTGTGGCGCGTCGATTCCGGGTCGCTGCGGGCGAGGACGAAACACCAGTCGGCGTCGTGCGCGAGGGAGGTCCAGATCTTCTGGCCGGTGATCCGGTATCCGCCCTCGTGGGATTCGGCGCGGGTGCGGATTCCGGCGAGGTCGGATCCCGCGCCGGGTTCGCTGTAGCCCTGGCACCACAATTCCTCGCCGGCGGCTATCGGGGGCAGGAATCTGGCTTTCTGCGCGGGAGTTCCGTGCGCCAGGAGCGTGGGCGCGAGGAGGTTCTCCCCGATGTGCCCGGAGCGCGCGGGGGCGCCCGAGCGCGCGTACTCCTCGGCCCACACGACCTGCCTCGCCAGGGGCTCGGGCCGGTTGCCGTAGCCGCCCTCGCCCCAGCCGATCCCGATCCGCCCGGCGGCGCCGAGCGTGCGCTCCCAGGAGCGCCGGTCCACGGCCGACGGGACGTGCTCGGAGAGCCAGGCGCGCACCTCGGCACGGAAGTCGTCGGCACCGAATTCGAAATCCATGGCCCTTCCTCTCCTCACGCGTTGGGACGGTTTCCCTCCGCCGCCGCTTTCCTCATCTCCGCCAATTTCTCCAGCAGGGGCATCGGTTCCGCCCCGACGCTCCCCGGCAGCACCTCGGCGATCCGCTCCGGCGTCCAGCCGCCCGGCGAGAACGCCGCCCGCACTTCCCTCGGCTGCGCCCACACCGCAATCTTGGCACCGGCGACCGTATAGACCTGCCCGGTTATCCACAGGTCGCGCGCCCGGTCGGACAAAAGGAAAATCACCATCGCGGCGACGTCCTCGGGTTCGCCCATCTCCGCGAGTTCCATCGGTACCCCGGCCGACATCCGGGTCCGGGCGACGGGCGCGACGGCGTTGGCGATCACGCCGTACTTGTGCAGCCCGAGCGCCGCGCTGCGCACCAGCGAGATGATCCCGCCCTTCGCGGCGCTGTAGTTGGCCTGCGAGACGGAGCCCTGGTGGTTGCCGCTGGTGAACCCGATGAGCGACCCGGAGCCCTGCTCGCGCATCACCGCCGAGGCGGCCCGGAACACCGTGAACGTGCCCTTGAGGTGCGTCGCGACGACCGGGTCCCACTCGTCCTCGGTCATGTTGAACAGCATGCGCTCGCGCAGGATCCCGGCGACGCACACGACCCCGTCGAGCCGCCCGTACGTCTCCAGCGCGACGTCGACGACCCGCTGCCCGCCGGCCATCGTCGAGATGTCGTCGGCGACGGCGACGGCCTCCCCTCCGGCGGCGGCGATCTCCTTGACGACTCCCTCGGCGACCTCGCTCGCGGGCGAGGCGCCGTCCACGGCCACGCCGTAGTCGTTGACGACGACCCGCGCGCCCTCGCGCGCGGCGGCCAGCGCGACGGCCCGTCCGATCCCCCGTCCCGCGCCCGTGACGGCGACGACCTTGCCGGCCAAGAAGTTCCCCACGACCCGCCCCTTCCACGGTTTCTGACGGACCGTTAGATTTTATGGCGCGGCCAACCGCCGAGGACAAGCCCCGGGGAGGCACCGGATGGCACTGCCGGAGGAGTTCCACGAGATCGCGGGGCGCGTGAACAACTGGGGGCGTTGGGGCGCGGACGACGAGATCGGCACGCTCAACCTGATCACCGGCGACGTCGTACGGCGGGCCGCCGCCGAGGTGCGCGACGGGCGCCGGGTGCCGCTCGCGCTGCCCCTCAGGGAGGACGGCGTGCAGACCGGGGCGATCCCCGGGCGCGTCAACCCGCTGCACGCGATGACGCAGATCAACCAGGAGATCTTCGGCCCCGGCACGGTGGCGTGCAGCGACGACGCGGTGACCATGGGCCTTCAGGCCGGCACCCACTGGGACGCGCTGACGCACGTCTCGCACTCGGGACGGATCTACAACGGGCGCCCGGCGGACACGATCACCGCGCATGCGGGCGCGGCCTTCAGCGGCATCGCCACCGCGCGGCACGTCGTCTCACGGGGCGTGCTGCTCGACGTCGCCCGCGCGCGGGGCGTCGAGCAGTTGGACGGCGGGCACGCGGTCACGCCGGAGGACCTCGCGGCGGCCGAGGAGTTCGGCAGGGTGCGCGTGCGCGCGGGGGACATCGTCCTCGTACGGACCGGGCAGGTGCGGGTGTATCTCGGCGGGGACCGGCACGCGTACGCGTACCCGTCGCCGGGGCTGTCGGTGCGCACGCCGGAGTGGTTCCACGCGCGGGACGTCGCCGCCGTCGCGAACGACACGCTGACCTTCGAGATCTTCCCGCCGGAGATCGAGAACCTGTGGCTGCCGGTGCACGCGCTCGACCTGGTCGAGATGGGGATGCTCCAGGGGCAGAACTGGAACCTGGAGGAGTTGTCCACAGCCTGTGGAGAAAGCGGGCGGTACGCGTTCCTGCTGTCGGCGATGCCGGAGCCGTTCGTCGGCGCGACCGGCACGCCCGTGGCACCGGTGGCGGTCCTCTGAGCCGGCCGCGTGAGACGTCCCCGTACGGCACCGGACGGCGGCACGCCGCGCCCGCCCCGAGCACGGCACCGCGCACCGCCGTCCGGACTCGGCGCGCCCGCCCCGCGTCCCCTCTCCCCGAGAGGGAACCGACGCCGAATCAACGACCCACACTCGCCGAGGACTTCCGTCACCGAAGCCCTCGCCGTCCCCTCGCGGCGAATCGCTGACCACAAGCGTGATCAAACGGACACCTCGCGTCAACACCCTCTCGGGGTTTTGTGGTTGTAAGCCCGCTTCGCGCCGGGCGCGCACAGAAGCACGGCCGGGCGCACCGCCGGCCCTCGCAGAGCGGGCCGGGCACACGTACGCGCACGCGGGTCACACGGCGCCGTAGGCCAGCCCCTCGAAGATCCCCAGCGCCCGCCCGCACTCCGCCGCGACCTGCCCCCGCGCCCGCGCGGGACGGTCGAGTTCGCACCAGATCCGCTTGCCCGCGCCCTCGGCGGCCCACCCCCAGCGGTCGGCGAGCCCGTCGACGAGGGCGAGGCCGCGCCCGCCGGTGGCGTCGTCGGTCGCGCAGCGGGGCACAGGAGCCCTCTCGCTGCCGTCGGCGACCTCCAGGCGCACCGTGGCCGCGCCGGCCGCCTCACCGGGCAGACGAAGGCTCAGGACGGCCGGCCGGCCGGTGTGCACGACGGCGTTGGTGACCAGCTCGGAGACGATCAGCGCGAGCGTCTCGGCGAGCGCGTCGTCGTCGGCCAGGGCCGACCCGGCCAGGCGCGCGCACGCCCATCTGCGGGCCCGCCCCACCTCCGCGGGGTCGGGCCGGATCTCCAACTGCGTCTGAAGCACCTGCACCGCTCACACCATCCGAACCGGCGGACACAGCCCCGCGCGCCACGACGGCGAGGTGCCCCCCATGACGACGAGGGCCACGATCGTAGCCATTTCCCGCGCGCCCCCGGCAACCGCCCGAGGCGTCGTGACAGAACGTGAATCCCTTGCAGAACAGCTTGATCGACGTTCCGTCACCCCGGCGAGCGCTTCGGGCATATTCCAGCGCGAAGGAGTACCCGTGCGGCATACTGTGCGACCCCCCTCTGCGGAAGTCGGACAGGCGACACCGGGGCGGCTCACACCCGGAACCACTCGCATCCCCCGAAGGTACCGGAGCGAATCCCCGACTCCGCACCGTGACGGGTCACGCGCGGGACACAACCAGGTATCGACACACCGTCATCATCCGTTGCCACAATCGTCGACATCCGTACACCGCGCCCCCGCGCGCGGCACCGTCCTCGCAGGCCACGGCGGTGTCAGCCGGCCCCGGAGAGCAGCTCCCGCGCGAGCAGTTCCTCGCTCTCCCGCGCCCCTCCCGCACGCCGCGCGCGCACCCACGCGCGCTTGAGCGACAGATGTACGTCCGCCTCCCAGGTGAACCCCATCCCGCCGAGCACCTGGAGGCAGTCCCGCGCGCCCTGTACGGCGGCCTCGTCCGCGAGCACCCGCGCGCCCGCGATGTCGGCGGCGTCCCCGGTGACCGACGCCGCGTACACCGCCGCGCGCGCGACCTCCACCCGCACCAGCGCCTCGGCGCACAGGTGCTGCACCGCCTGGAACGCGCCTATCGGACGGCCGAACTGCTCGCGCGTACGCGCGTGTTCGACGGCCAGCTCACCCGCGCGCGCGGCCGTACCGAGCTGCTCGGCGGCGGTGAGGAGGACAGCAACGGGGTCACCCGCGCGCGGGACGGCGCCGGAAACACGGTGCAGCGGCGTCAGCGGATCGACCGACCGCACGGCGACCGCCCCTGAACCGCCCTCCCCGATCGCGCCCCCCTTCCCGATCGCGCCCTCCTCCCCGATCACGACGTCCGCCTCCTCCCACCACTCCACGAGCCCTCCGTCGACCATCGCGACGACGGTCACCCCCTCCGCCGCGCCCGGCACGGTCCCCGCCGCGAGGTGCGTCGCCACCAACGGCCCCGGCAGCAGCGCCCGTCCGGCCTCCTCGAAGGCCAGCACCACCTCCGGCAGCCCGAGTCCGACCCCGCCGGCCTCCTCCGGCAGCCGCAGCGCGAAGAACCCGGCCTCCCCGAGGGCCCGCCACAGCCCCCGGTCGAGCGCGGGTCTCCCCACGGCGGCCCGCAGCGCCTCGGCCCCGAAGCGCCGGTCGAGCACCTCACGCACGCCCGCGCGCAGGGCACGCTGATCGTCGGTCAGCCGGAATCTCACAAGTCCCTCCCCGTCAGCGCCCCTTGGGCAGCCCCAGCACCCGTTCCGCCACGATCGTCCGCTGGATCTGCGACGTCCCCGCCGCGATCGTGTACGACAGCGACGACAGCCGCTCCAGCACCCACGGCCGGTCCAGATCGAGCGCCGCGTCGCCGAGCACCTCGGCGGCGGCGTCGTACAGCTCCTGGCGCGCGTGCGAGAAGCGCAGCTTGAAGACCGAGCCGCCCACCCCGGGCACGCCGTTCGCGGTCGCCTCCGAGACGTTCCACTGGACGAGCCGCCACAGGGCCCGCAGCTCGGCGTCCAGGCGCCCCAGACGGCGCCGTAGGGCCGGATCGTCCCAGCGGCCGACCGCCAGGGCCTCGCGGGCGAGTTCGGCCAGCACGCGGCGACAGGCGACCACCTCGCCGGCGAAGGCGGTGCCGCGCTCGAAGGAGAGCGTGACCATCGTGACGCGCCAGCCGTCGTTCTCGTCGCCGACCCGGCCCGCGACCGGCACCGGCACGTCGTCGAGGAACACCTCGGCGAACTCGGCGGACCCGGCGAGCGTGCGCAGCGGCCGTACGGTGATCCCGGGGGCGTCCATCGGCATCGCGAGCCAGGTGATCCCCCGGTGCTTGGGGGCGTCCGGGTCGGTGCGCACGAGGAGTTCGCACCAGTCGGCGACCTCCGCGTGGGACGTCCAGATCTTGGAGCCGGTGACCCGGTAGACGTCGCCGTCACGCCGCGCGCGCGTACGCAGGGACGCGAGGTCGGAACCGGCGCCCGGTTCGCTGAACCCCTGGCACCAGACCTCCTCGCCGCGCAGGATCGGCCCCAGCCAGCGTTCGCGCTGGGCGGCCGTCCCCTCGGCGGCGATCGTCGGGCCCGCGTGCAGGAGGCCCACGAACCCGGCGCCCACGTAGGGCGCGCCGGCCCGCTCGGTCTCCTCCAGGAAGATCAGGCGGACCGTCGGGGAGGCGTCCCAGTGCACGTGCGCGTAGCCGGCGTCGTACAGCCTGCGCTGCCAGCCGAGGTCGTACGCGCGCCGCGCGGGCCAGTCGTCCGGGGGCGGTTTCGGGGGCAGCTGGGGCAGCGTTTCCGTCAGCCACGCGCGCAGGCGCGCACGGAACTCCTCCTCCTCGGGCGTGTACGCGAGGTCCATGGGCGCTACTTGTCGAGGTCCAGGTCGAGCATGCGGATCGCGTTGCCGCGCATCAGCTTGTACGTCGTCTCCTCGTCGAGTCCCTCGACGTGCTCCAGGGCGATCTGCTTGGTGTGCGGGAACGTCGAGTCGACGTGCGGGTAGTCCGTCTCGAAGGTGGCGTTGTCGCGGCCGACGACGTCGATGGAGGCGACGCCGTGCTTGTCGCGGAAGAAGCAGCAGAAGATCTGCCGGTAGTAGTACGTCGACGGCGGCTCGGGGACCAGGTCGCGGACGCCGCCCCACGCGCGGTGTTCCTCCCAGACGTCGTCGGCGCGCTCCAGGGCGTACGGGATCCAGCCCATCTGCCCCTCGGAGTAGGCGAGTTTGAGGCGCGGGAAGCGCACCAGGACGCCGCTGAAGAGGAAGTCCATCATCGACGCCATGGCGTTGTTGAACGACAGGGACGCCTGGACGGCCGGAGGCGCGTCGGGGGAGGCGGCGGGCATCTGGGAGGACGAGCCGATGTGCATGTTGACGACCGTCCCGGTGTCCTGGCAGGCCGCGAAGAAGGGGTCCCAGTAGCCGGAGTGGATGGACGGCAGGCCGAGGTGGGTGGGGATCTCGGAGAACGTCACGGCGCGCACCCCGCGCGCGGCGTTGCGCCGGATCTCCTCGACGGCGAGGCCGATGTCCCACAGGGGGATCAGGCAGAGCGGGATGAGCCGTCCGCCACTGCCGCCGCACCACTCCTCGACCATCCAGTCGTTGTAGGCGCGCACGCACGCGAGGGCGACGTCCTTGTCCTGCGCCTCCGCGAAGGTCTGCCCGCAGAAGCGCGGGAAGGACGGGAAGCACAGGCTCGCCTCGACGTGGTTGAGGTCCATGTCCTTGAGCCGCTCGACCGGGTCGTAGCAGCCGGGGCGCATCTCCGCGCGCGTGATGCCCTCCAGGGTCATGTCGTCGCGGTCGAAGCCGACGGCGGCGATGACGCGCTTGTAGGGGAACTTGAGGCCCTCGTAGATCCACCAGTCGGCGGGCGGCCCGTCCGGGTCCATCGTGATCTGGTACTTGCCGCCGATGTAGGCCAGTTCACCGATCCCGGCGGTCAGCGGCTTCGGCCCGTGCTCCCGGTACTTCGCCGGCAGCCAGGTCTCGAAGAGGTGCGCCGGCTCGATCACGTGGTCGTCGACGCTGACGATGCGCGGCAGCTCGCCCATGAGGCCCCCACTCCCGATATCTGATGGACCGTCAGATCCTGTCGTCACGCGCAGACTAGCCCCGCACCCCTGGACCGACAAGGCGCACGCCCCTACGATCTGACGACCCGCCAGAGACGCAGGGGGCCCGAAGTGACCGACACCGCGCACGCGCTGAGCTCCGCCCGCACCCTCTGGGAACTCCTCGACCGCCGCGCCGCCCTCACCCCCGACCGCCCGGTGCTCCTCCAGGACGACCGCACGCTGACGTTCGGCGAACTGCGCGACGGCGCCGAGCGCACGGCGGCCGGCCTGTACGGCATGGGGGTGCGCTCCGGCACGGTCGTCGCCTGGCAGCTCCCCACCCGGATCGAGACGGCCGTCCTGACCTTCGCGCTCGCGCGCCTGGGCGCCGTCCAGAGCCCGGTGATCCCGTTCTGCCGGGACCGCGAGGTCGGCTTCGCGCTGCGGGAGTCCAAGGCCGAGTTCTTCGCCGTGCCGGGCGTCTGGCGGGACTTCGACCACACCGGCATGGCGCGGCGGCTCGGCGCGAAGGGGATCTTCGAGGCGTACGACGCTCTGCCGGCCGGCGATCCGGCCGTACTGCCCGCTCCGCCGGACGACGGTTACTCCGTTCGGTGGATCTACTGGACCTCGGGAACGACCTCGGACCCCAAGGGCGTTCTCCACACAGACCGCTCGCTCATCGCCGGGGGTGCCTGCCTCGCCCACGCACTGCGCCTGTCGGAGACGGACGTGGGGTCGATGGCCTTCCCGTACGCCCACATCGCGGGGCCGGACTACACGGTGATGCTGCTGCTCTACGGCTTCCCGGCGGTGATGTTCGAGCGGTTCGCCCTCCCCGAGGCGCTCGATGAGTTCCGGCGGCACGGCGTGACGGTGGCGGGCGGGTCGACGGCGTTCTACTCGATGTTCCTCGCGGAGCAGCGCAAGCGGCCGGGGGCGAAGGTGATCCCGACGCTGAGGCTCCTCGCGGGCGGCGGCGCCCCGAAGCCGCCGGAGGTGTACCACGCGGTGGTACGGGAGCTGGAGGTGCAGCTGACGCACGGATACGGCATGACCGAGGTACCGATGATCACGATGGGCTCGCCGGACGACACCCCGGAGAACCTGGCGACGACGGAAGGCAGACCGCCGGAAGGGATGGAGATACGCATCGTCGACGGCGAGGTGCGGCTGCGCGGCGAGGCCGTCTGCCAGGGGTACCTGGACCCGGAGCAGACCGCCGAGGCGTTCGACGCGGACGGGTTCCTGCGCACCGGCGACCTCGGGTACGTCACCCCCACCGGGCACCTCGTCCTCACCGGCCGGCTGAAGGACGTCATCATCCGCAAGGGCGAGAACGTCTCCGCGAAGGAGATCGAGGACCTCCTCGCGGCGCACCCCGGCGTCGGGGAGGCCGCGGTGGTCGGGCTGCCGGACGCGGAGCGCGGGGAGCTGGTGTGCGCGGTGGTGGAACCGGCGGACGCGCAGGGCGAGTTGAGCCTGGCGGAGGTCGTCGCCTACCTGCGCGAACAGGGGCTCGCGCCGCACAAGCTGCCGGAGCGGCTGGAGGTGGTGGAGGCGCTGCCGCGCAACGAGACGCTGCGCAAGGTGCTCAAGTACAAGCTGCGGGAGCGGTATTCGGGGAGTTGAAGAGGGGCCGGGTCCGTGTGATCAACTGTCCGGCGTGGAGACGTTGACGGCGAGCCTCGTGGCGGTGCTGGGGACCCTGCTCGGTGCGGGGCTCACCCACCGGTTCCAGGTCCGGGCGGCCGAGCGGGCGGAGCGCTTCACGCGCGAGGAGCGGCTGCGGCAGGAGCGGATGGCCGCGTACTCCGCGTACGCGGGGGCGCTGGTGACCTACCGGCGGGTGCTGCTGGACCGCTGGTTCCGGCTGCACGCGGACAACCAGCCGGAAGAGGCGCACCGGGCCCGCCTGGAGGGGTACGCGCAGCGGACGACGGTCCAGGAGGCACTGTTCCGCGTCCAGATGCTCACGCCGGACGAGGCGCTCGTCGCGCGGGCGCGCGAGGCTCTGGAGCTGACCGACCAGTTACACAGGGCCCCCGACCGGGCCGAGCTGGAGAGACGCCGCGACATCACGCGCGCGGCGGTGACGGCCTTCGTGACCGAGGCCGGGCGGACGCTGTAGCGCCGGAGCGCGGGAGCGCCGTGAACAGGCACGAGGGGCGCCTCGGGCAGGGCCGCCTGCGCCGGGACGTCGCCACACACCAGGAAGCCGGAGCGGCGCAGAGCCGGAGCGGCGCAGAGCCGGAGCGGCGATCGGCTACGCCGACACCTGGCTCGGCTGTTCCTCCTCCGTCGTCGCCTCGTCGAGGCTCGCGTACACGTCGAACAGCCGGCGCACGCCGAGCGCGCCGAAGACCTTGTTGACGTGCGCGTCCTGGCCGCCGCCCGCCGGGAGGACGAGGCGCAGCCGGCCGCCGCAGGAGCGCAGGAGGCGGCGGGCGGCGATGAGGACGCCCACGCCGCTGGAGTCGCAGAACCGGACGCCGGAGAGGTCGAGGACGAGGAGGTGACGGCCCTCGGCCACCTCGTCGTGGACCCGCCGGCGCAGGCTGGTCGAGGTGACCAGGTCCAGTTCGCCCGCCACGTGGAGCACGGCCCAACGGCCCCGCTCCTCACCGGTCACTTTGATCGCCACCACCACGCCCTTCGCTCGCCGGTCCGGAAACGGCCGTTCCCCGGAAGCGGTCCCTTCGCTTCCCCTCGTTTCCTGCACCGCGGCTGCCCAGCGGCCGTTCCCCGAAACACCGGACGGGAAACGGACACCGGACGAAGGAGGCCGGTTCTCATCGAGTCATGTCCGGGCACTATCGGTGCGCGATCCGTACATGATCGGTCGTAAATGATCTGTTTCGATCATGGCTTGATCGTGTCGGACCGGGGTAGGTGGCGGACGGGAGAGCCCCTTTATCACCTCATGACGGGTCCGGGGAGCACAATGCGACAAACGAGCGTGCGATGTCAGAGGGGGCGACTACATTCGAGGTGACGGCAGACACGGGTGGAGGGGGCCGCATGGCGAAGAAGGACGCACTGCCCCGCTGGGACCGCAAGATGCAGCAGCGGCTGACGCGCGGAGAGGCGGCGGCGCTCGGCGAGCTGTACGACCGATTCGCTTCGCTCGTGCACGGCCTGGCCCACCGCGTGCTCGGTGACGAGCGCGGAGCCGACCGCATCACGCGCGAGGTCTTCACGCACGTGTGGGAGCACCCCGACGCGTACGACCCCAAGCAGGGCCCCCTGCGCACCTGGATCGCCGCCCTCACCCACCGCCTCGCCGTCCAGCACCTGCGCGACACCGGCGCCGCCGACCTCGCGCACGGCGGCTCCGGCTCCCCCGAGGACCTCGAACACCGCGTCCGGCACGCCTCGGTCGCCGCCCGCGCCGACTACATCGTCCAGTCCATGCCGACGCCCCTGCGCAGCGCCCTCGAACTCGCCTACTTCCAGCGCCGCGACTACCGCCAGGCCGCCGCCGACCTCGGCGTCACCGAGGACGAAGCGCGTCGCCGGCTCCGCCTCGGCCTCCAGTTGCTCTCCACGGCCCACGACAGCGCCGCGCCCGGTGCACCGCCCGGCTACGGGGGTGCGGCATGACCAACGCCGACCGGCACGCCGAGGACCCCTTCGACCCGGACGGGTACGGCACCTCAGGCACCCCCGGCACCCCCAGCACCCCCGGCCCCGCCCAGCCGTCGCCCCGGATACCGCTGCCGCGCGCCGCGGCCGAGGACGACGAGGCGTACCCCGCCGTACGACAGGAAGGCGGGGCCGTCCCCGCACCGCCGACACCCCCTCTGGAGCACCCGGTGCTCAAGTCACTGCTCGGCGCGTGGGCGCTGGCGGCGTGCTCCGCGGAGGAGTCCGAGGCCGTCGAGGAACACCTCGGCGGGTGCGGGGCCTGCGCGGACGAGGCGCGCCGGCTGCGCGAGGCCGTCGGACTGCTCCAGCGGCCCGAGCCGCTCGACCTCGACCCCGGGCTGCGTACGCGGGTCCTCGCGAGCTGCCTCGAACGGCGTCCGCCGCGCATCCCCGTGCCGGAGTGGGCCCTGTCGTACGACGCGGAGGCCGCCCGGCTCGACGCGCTGCTCCAGGACTTCGGGGACTCCGAGTGGCACGCGCCCGTACGGCTGCGGTGGTTCGCCGGGGAGCGGCAGGAGAGCCGGCGCACCACCGTCGCCGGGGTCATCGCGCACCTCCACGCGGTCGACGGGCTCGTCGCCGTCGCCCTCGGGCTCGACGATCCGCTGCGCGGCGGGCCGGGCGAGGTGGGGTGCGGGCCCGTCGCCCGGACCGAGTACTCCTGGCGCAGCTCCCGGTTCCCCCACACTCGTACCGTGCGCGCACCCTGGCGGGCCCAGGCGCACGACATCGTGCGGACCGCGTCCTTCACGGGCGGCTCCGCCGGGGGGCTCGGGGTGTCCTACGGCGACTTCGAGCTGCCCCTGCGGGACGCGCTGCTCGACCGGGCCTTCGAGTGCTGGGTCCACGCGGACGACATCGCGCAGGCCGTGGACTATCCGTACGACCCGCCCGCGCCGCGTCATCTGCGCGCGATGATCGAGCTGGCCGCGCGGATGCTGCCTGCCGCGCTGGCGGAGCGGCGACTCGCCGGGCTCGCGTCGCCCGGGCGTACCCGTCACCTCGTCCCCGCCGGGCACCCCGGCCGCAGCCTTCGGCTGGAGATCGAGGGGCTCGGCGGGGGCGAGTGGTTCATCCCGCTCGACTCACCCGCGGCCGTCGGGTCCGCCGAGTACGAGGTCGCTCACATCGCCCTCGACGGGGTCGAGTTCTGCCAGCTCGCCGCCGGGCACATCACGCCGCAGGACGCGGCTGCGGGGCAGGTCGGGGACCGGGAGGCGATCAGGGACGTGCTGTTCGCCGCGGCGGCGTTGAGCCGGATGTAGGGGGTGGCGACTGATCCGTGGGCGCGAGCAGCCACACACACCCCGCAGTCGCCCACCCACCAGCACCACCCACCCCTCTACGCGAACACCACCGTCCGGCGCCCGTTCAACAGGATCCTCCGCTCCGCGTGCCACTTCACCGCGCGCGCCAGCGCCTGGCACTCCACGTCGCGGCCGATCGCCACCAACTGGTCCGGGGTGACGTCGTGGCCCACCCGCTCGACCTCCTGCTCGATGATCGGGCCCTCGTCGAGGTCGGCGGTGACGTAGTGGGCCGTGGCGCCGATCAGCTTCACGCCGCGCGTGTGCGCCTGGTGGTACGGCTTCGCGCCCTTGAAGCTGGGGAGGAAGGAGTGGTGGATGTTGATGATCCGGCCGCTGAGCTGCTTGCAGAGGTCGTCCGAGAGGACCTGCATGTAGCGCGCGAGGACCACCAGCTCGACGTGCTCGGCGCGGACGATCTCCAGGAGGCGGGCCTCGGCGTCGGCCTTCGTGTCCTTCGTCACCGGGATGTGGTGGAAGGGGATGTTGTACGAGCCGACGAGTTCCGCGAAGTCCGCGTGGTTGGAGACGACCGCGGCGATGTCGACGGGCAGGGCGCCGGTGCGCGCGCGGAACAGCAGGTCGTTCAGGCAGTGGCCGAACTTGCTGACCATGAGGACGACGCGGGTGCGTTCGTCGGCGCGGTTGATCTGCCAGTCCATGTGGAACGAGTCGCCGATCGCGGCGAAGCTGGCGCGCAGCTTGTCGACGGTGACGGGTTCCTCCGCGGAGAAGTGGACGCGCATGAAGAACAGGCCCGTGTCGTGGTCGCCGAACTGCTGGCTGTCCTCGATGTTGCACCCGGTCATGAACAGGTAGCTGGACACGGCGTGCACGATGCCGGCCTTGTCGGGGCAGGAGAGCGTGAGGATGTACTGCCGGGCCGGAGCGGCGGCGGGGCTGGACTGCGCGTTCATGTCGGACAGGGTCCCATAAGGCGCGCCCGCCGGGTCGGGGGGTTCAGTCCGTGGGCGGGTGCGGGTGCGCGGTGGCCGCTCGCGCCCGCGCGGCGGCAGCCGCACATCGAGCAGAGTCCCGCGCCCCTGAAAGCACCGGCCCGCACCCCCTAGACCGCCCGCGTGACGATCCGCAGCACCTCCAGCGTCTGCGGCGCCGCCTCCGGATCCTCCCCGTCGGCGACAGCCATCCGTACGTGCGCGTCCCGCGCCGCGCGCACCGCCTCGCCCCACCCGGCGTGGTCGAGGTAGGCGGAGACCGGCGCGTCCGGCCCCACCTGGTGCATGATCCGCAGGACCCGCAGGACGGCCGTGTCGACGAGGGCCGCCTCCTGGGAGTCCCGGAAGATCGTGCCGACGTATTTCTCGGCGGACCAGTTGTCGAGCCAGGTGTCCTCGACGAGGCGGTACACGGCGTCGGTGACGTCGCCGTACCCCTCGGCGCCGGCGAGCCAGACGCCCCGCTGGAAACCGGGATCGGAGAGCATGTGCAGCGCGGAGCGCACATTGCTGCGCCAGCGCCACCACGGCATGTCGTTGAGTGGCATGACGCCCATGGTGGATGAGCGACGGCCCCGACGGGAAGGGTTCTCCGGTCCTTGCAAGGTCATGGATCCTATGATCGCCGACACCCCGTACGGCCCAGCCCGCCACCCCCGCCCCGCCCTCCCCGCGCAATTCACCTCCGCGTCACCTCATGTCGACCGCGGGTAACTCCGGAGTTGGGGATGTGACGGAAGCGTGTGTGCCCATGACCGGCAGGCGACGCACGCGCAGCACCTTCCTCCCCGGGACCGGCCGCTTCACCAGGTCTGTCAGAACGAGAACGGCGACGCTGGTGGCCGGCGCGTCGCTGGTCGCCGGATGCGGGGTCGTCCCCGGTACCACGGGGGGTGCCGGGGACGGGCCCGTCGTGGTGATGACGTGGGCCCCGCAGGACACCGGCGCGACGAACAAGCCGGGGATGCCGGCCTTCGCGCAGGCGTACGCGCGCTGGGTGAACGACCACGGCGGCCTGGGCGGCCGTGACCTCAAGATCCTGACCTGCAACGACCACAACGACACGGTGGGCGCGGCGCAGTGCGCGCGGCGGGCGGTCAAGGAGGGCGCGGTCGCGGTCGTCGGCTCGTACAGCCAGTACTCGAAGTCGTTCTTCCCGCCGCTGGAGGGCGCGGGCGTCCCGTACATAGGCGGCTACGGCGTCACCGAGGACGAGTTCAAGAGCCCCCTGTCGTACCCGGTGAACGGCGGCCAGCCGGCCCTGCTCGCGGGGCTCGGCGAGGAACTGGCGAGGTCCTGCGGGCGGATCGCGCTGGTCCGGCCGGACACGATCGCGGGCGACTCGCAGCCGGTGATGCTGGACGCGGGCCTGGAGACGGGGGGCCACGCCGCGGCGGACGACCAGCGGGCCGCCGAGGACGCGGCCGAGTACGGTACGGCGGCCGAGGCCGCGCTCAAGGTGGCGACCGGCGGGTCCGCGGCGAAGAAGGCGAAGGAGGGGTGTGTCGTACCGGCGCTCGGCGACCGGACGAGCATCTTCATGGACTCCTTCCGCCGGGTCCGCGACGAGTACCCCGAGGTGCGGACGGCGTCGGTGCTCGGCAGCGTCGACCAGCCGGAGATCGACTCGACGGGCGGGGCGGACGGGCCGTACGAGGGGGCGTACGTCACCGGCTGGTATCCCGTCGCGAGCGACAGGCGGTGGGACGAGATGAAGAAGATCATCAAGGAGGAGGCGTTC
This sequence comes from Streptomyces niveiscabiei, assembly GCF_033794345.1. Taxonomy (NCBI): domain Bacteria; kingdom Bacillati; phylum Actinomycetota; class Actinomycetes; order Kitasatosporales; family Streptomycetaceae; genus Streptomyces; species Streptomyces niveiscabiei. The sequence goes on along the minus strand of NZ_JARAYJ010000022.1, from coordinate 126,931 downwards.
TCCGACACGCGGATCGACGCGGAGGACACGGGAGTGCAGACGACATACCTCGCGTTCACGGTCCTCAAACAGGCCGTCGAGTCCCTCAAGGGTGAAGATGTGACGGCCAGTTCGCTGCGGAGCGCTCTCGACGACGGGCTGAAGGCCGGCACGGGCGGGCTCACTCCCACCCTCGACTGGGAGTTCTCCGGGCGCCTCGGGTCGGTCGGCTTCCCCCGGATGGTCAACGCGGCGGTGACGCTGCAAGTGGTGCGCGGGGGACGGCTGGTGGCCGCCCGCGACGACTTCGTGGACGTGACGAAGTCGCTCCAGGCGGCGAGCCTGCGGTAGCTCCCGAGAACCTCAGAGCTGCGTCGGCTGGCGCTCCGTCAGCCCGTACTTCTTCGCGATGACGTTCCACAGCGCCGCCGCCTTCGCCTTCTGCTGCGTCGCCGTACCGCTCTCCCGGTTCCCGGCGGCCGTCTCGGGCGTCGTACGGGCCTGGCCCTTGCGGCAGCCCTTCTTGTCGCCGGCGACCTGGTCGGCCCAGGCTGCGTAGTGGTCGTCGGCGGCGGCGGAGGCCTGCCACGCCTTGGTGAGGGCGCCGGTGAGGGCCTCGTGGTCGGGGAGCTTGTCGACGGACAGGGCGGACAGCCTGGTCACCAGGTCGTTGCGCTGCCCGGCCGCGGCGCGCAGGTCGGCGGCGGCCTTGTCCAGGTTGTCGCACGCCTTGACGTCGGCGACCGCGCCGATCACCGTCGCGCGGCTGCTGCCGCTGTCCGCGAGCAGCTTGTCCAGCGCGGCGGCCTGCGCCTCGGCGCCGTCCCCGGCCTTCGTGCCGGCGCCCTCGCCCGGGTCGGCGGACGCGGCGACGTTCGTGCTGCCCGCCTTGTCGTCGTTCCCGCCGCTGCCCATCAGGGCCCCGGCGCCTATCCCGACGGCCGCGAGCGCGACGCCCGCCGCGATGATCAACGGCACCTTGGAGCGGCTGCGGCCACCCCGGCCGCGCGCGTCGTCGTCGTAGTCGTAGTCGTGCGAGGGCTGCCGGGCGTGCGGCGCGGGGGGCTGCTGCCCGCCGTACGGGGCGGGCTGCGGCGGACGGGCGTACCCCTGCTGGGGGTATCCGTAACCCTGCTGCGGCGGGATTCCCCCGGACGGGGCCGCCCCGGGGCCGTCGCGGAACAGGTTCTCGAACCCGGCGGGGGCGCCGCCGCCCGCGGGCACGGGCGGGATGACCTGCGTGGCCTCGGAGTCGCCGGGGGACGGCATCGCGCCCGGGTAGCCGCCCATCTCCGGCGGCAACGCGCCCGGCGTGACCGGCGGCAGGACCTGCGTCGCGCCCTCCTCTACGGGCGGGACGGGCGGGAGGTACTGCGTCGCGCCGTCCGGCGCGTACCCGGCCCCGGCGGCCGGGTTCGGGCCGTCGACGACCGGGGGCAGGTACTGCGTGGCGCCCTCGGAGCCCTGGAATCCGGGGGCCTGGCCGGGATATCCACCGACGCCCGGGCCCCCGCCCATGCCCGGGTTCTGGCCCGGCAGGGCGCCCGCGTTCGGGGCCTGGCCCGGGTAGCCGCCGTCCGTCACCGGCGGGATGTACTGGGTCGCCCCCTCGTCCATCGGCGGCAGCGGCGCGCTCTGGCCGTAGGCGGCGGGGGGCTCGTACGGCTGCTGGTAGGGGGTCTGGTCGTACGTCGGCGCGCCCTGGCCGCCGTACGTCACCGGGGAGTCGCCGCCCTCGGGGGGCAGGGGCCAGCTCTGGGTGGTCGGGTGGGACGGCTGGGCCGGGGGCTGGGTCCAGCCCTGGCCGGCGACCGGCGCGGCGGGGTCCGGCTGGGGGGCGTAGCGGGGAGGCGGAGGGAGCGCCGCCGCGCCCGTCATGCCCGGCAGCAGCGGCTCACCGCCGTCGGAGGGCAGCACGATGCCTTCGCGCGCGGGCCGCGCCGAGGGCTCCTCGCCCTGTCCACTCTGCGCCACGGGGACTCCTCCGAACGGGGGACTTCACGACAGTCGTCGGCTCACGCTACCGGGTCCCCGGAATCCCGTACCACACAGCTCAGGCCGTGACCTGGCGTCCTGTGACGTCGCTAACAGCGCCGACCGCCGTACTGGTGGGTACGGCGGTCCGGTGCGCGTGCTCAGGCCGCCGTCTGGAGGTCGAGGCGGGCCCCGAACTCCCGGACGACGGGCTCGTCCCGGTAGGGCTCCAGGCGCTGCTGGAGGTCGTCGAGGTACTCCGCGCCCCGGTTGGAGCGGAGGGTCTCCAGCAGGTCGACCGCCTTGAGGCCGGTGTGGCAGGCCTGCTCGATCTCGCGCTGCTGGACCTGCGCGGTGGCGAGCAGGACGTACCCGATGGCGCGCCGGCGCGCGCGCGTGGCGGGGTGGCCGGCGAGGGACTGTTCGGCGCAGCGGGCGGCGGCGTCCGCCTGGCCGAGGTCGCGGTGGCAGTGGGCGAGTTCGTCGGCGAGGTACGCCTCGTCGAAGTGGGCGATCCAGGGCGGGTCGTCCCCGGTGTCGGTGTCGGCGGCCTCCAGCGCGGACAGGGCACGGGAGGAGGAGAGCTGGGCGGCGCGGACGTCGCCGAGGAGGGCGTGGCCGCGGGCCTCGGCGGCGTGGAACATCGACTCCGCGCGCGGGGTGACGCGCCCGCGCGCCCCTTCCTGCGCGGCGCGCGCCAACTGGGCGATCTCGCGCGGGTTTCCGAGCTGGGCGGCGAGGTGGCTCATGGACGCGGCCAGGACGTACCCGCCGTAGCCTCTGTCCCCCGCCGCCTGCGCGAGCCGCAGCGACTGGATGTAGTACCGCTGCGCGAGGCCCGGTTGGCCCGTGTCGACGGCCATGTAACCGGCCAGTTCGGTGAGTCGGGCGACCGCAGCGAACAAGTCCCGCCCCACCGCCTCCCGGTAGGAGCCGGCGAGCAGTCCGGAGACGACGCTGTTGAGGTAGTGGACGACGACGGGGCGCACGTGCCCGCTGCCGTACTGGTGGTCGAGGTCGACGAGGGCCTGCGTCATCGCGCGGACGGCGGCGACGTCGGACTGGCCCACGCGCGGGCCGGCGGTACGGGCGACCTGCGCGTCCGGCGCGGAGATCAGCCAGTCGCGGCTGGGTTCGACGAGCGCCGAGGCGGCGACCGAGGAGCCCGAGAGGAAGTCGCGCCGGCCCACGTCGCTGCGCCACAGCTCGCAGACCTGCTCGATCGCGCCGAGGACCGTCGGGGAGAACTGGAGGCCGACGCCCGAGGCGAGGTTCTTGCCGTTGGCCATGCCGATCTCGTCGATCGTGACCGTACGGCCGAGTTTGCGGCCCAGCGCCTCGGCGATGATCGCCGGTGCGCGGCCCCGCGGTTGCTGTCCGCGCAGCCAGCGGGCGACGGACGTCTTGTCGTAGCGCAGGTCGAGGCCGTGCTCCGCCCCGCACATGTTGACCCGGCGGGCGAGCCCGGCGTTCGAGCACCCCGCCTCCTGGATGAGCGCCTGCAACCGTTCGTTCGGCTGCCGCGCGACAAGCGGCCTTGCGGCCATGGCGTAACCCCCTGTGGCTGCGGTGCCTGCCACGCACCGAGTTGACGTGTCTTCCACCGGTCGGCTCCGGGTTGGTCGTCCTCGGGTCCGGCTGTTCAGGATCCGGACCCGTAACCGAAAAAATCCGGCCGTGAAGATCAGTGCCCCGCTGACCTGACGAAAATGCGGGACTTGCGAGGATTGCCGGGGTGGCGGGCCGGACCTGGACAGAGCGCTGCCCTGGACGTGACTCCCCGTTCCCCCCGATTTGTGACTACCCGTTCCGCGGCGCTTTCCTGCCCCGCGCCCCCGGACGTGCACCCATGCGCCCCGAAGGCCGAAGCGGTGCTCTCCCCCGCGCACTTGAACATCCGTCAGAGCCGTCCTGGACCCCGCTTCCGCCCGAGCTTTCGGGCACGCGTAACCCCTCGTGACCGCTAGAGTTGTGCTCACCGTGGAAGAGACCATTGCCGGCGTCGCCGAAGCCACCCAAATCCCGAAGCAGCGCGGGGAAACGCTGCTGGAAACCGCCGTCCGCTATGCCGAGGAGCGCCATTGGGACGTGTTCTCCGGCACCTGGCTGGAAGCCGTCGACGGAGTGCAGCGCTGCTCCTGCGGTGACGCCAAGTGTGCCGCTCCCGGCGCACATCCCGTGCGCCCCGACTGGGCGTCCCAGGCGACGGGGAGTGCGACCGTCGCCCGCAGGATGTGGCAGAAGCAGCCCTCGGCGTCCATCCTGCTGCCGACCGGGCGCACCTTCGACGCGATCTCCGTGCCCGAGACCGCGGGGTTCCTCGCGCTCGCGCGGATGGAGCGGATGGAGCTGACTCTGGGGCCCGTGACCCTCTCGCCCGACGGACGCATGCAGTTCTTCGTCCTTCCCGGGGCCTCGGCCAAGGTTCCCGACCTGCTGCGGCGCATCGGCTGGTCGATCGGCGCGCTCGACCTCGACGTCCTCGGGGAGGGCTCGTACGTCGCCGCTCCGCCGACGCGTCTCGGCTCCCGCGCCGTCCAGTGGGCCTGCCGTCCCACCGCCGCGAACCGTTGGCTCCCCGACGCGGAGGAGCTGATCTCACCGCTTGCCTACGCGTGCGGCCGGGACCGGTAACTCCGGTCTGTTCACCAGGGTGTTCATTCGAACTGGTCGGGCCCGACGGGCCGGAGGTCCACGCCGACGCGGGGACCTGGGGCGGGGCCCGACCGAGGGGTGTATGGGGGCCGAGGGCTTGAGTGGTTGTTCTGCGCGCCTGCCGTAGCTGCGGGCAGTCGCCTCAGCCCCACCGCCCCCGATCCTGTTCCCGGACGGTTGCCCTCACTCCGCGAACGCCCCCTCCAGGAACGGTTCGATCGCCGCCCGCCACGCCTCCGGCTGGTCGTAGTGGACGAGGTGACCGGCGTCGGAGACTTCCGCGTACTGCCCCCGGGGAAGGACGCGGACCATCTCCTGGGCCTCCGCGCGGCCGAGTTCGCCGTCGAGGCCGCGGACCACGAGGGACGGACACTGGACCTGCGCGAGTTCCTCCCAGTGAGCGTCGTACACCCACGTCTCCCGGGACTTGAGCATCTGCTCGGGCTCGAAGACGGGCCGCCAGCCGTCCGCGGACTCGTGCATGACCTCCGCGTAGAACGCCCCGCGCGCGGGATTGGGCCGCTCGACCCAGGGATCGTCCTCACCGAACCACTTGCGGACGTCCGCGAGCGTCGCGAACGGCACGGGCCACGACCTGAACCAATCCGCCCACTCCCGCTGCGACGCCGCCCCCAGCGCGGACGCCCGCATGTCACAGACGATCAGCCCCCGCACGAGATCGGGCCGCTTCGCGGCGAGCTGCCACCCGGTGAGCGCCCCCATCGCGTGCCCGATGAGTACGGCGGGCCCGAGCCCGAGCTGCTCCAGCGCCGCCTCGGCGTCCTCGACGTACGCCTCACGCGTGAACGCGGCCTCCGGAGGCTTCTCGCTCTGCCCGTGCCCCCGCTGGTCCAGCGCCACCGCGCGATGCCGCTCGGAGAGCCAGCGGGCGGTGGACGCCCAGTGCGAAGCGCGGCCCATGAGGCCGTGGAGTAAGAGCACACCGGTCCGGGACTCACCGGCATCGCCCCGGGACGCGCCACCCGGACGGGCACCGGCGCCTTCCCGGCCGCCGCGAGCGCCATCCTGGGGTACGCCGCCCTCGGGGGCACCGGCACGGGGTACGCCGCCCTCGGGGGCACCGGCACGGGGTACGCCGCCCTCGCGAGCGCCGTCCCTGAGTACGCCGTCCTGGCGGGAGCCGTCCTGGCGGGAGCCGTCCTCCGGCCCGCCGCCGCCCTCCAGGCCCACGCCCTCTGGCAGGCCCACGCCCTCAGGGCCCATGCCCCCGAAGCCGCCGCCCTCGTGAGAACCACCCGAAAGAGCGCCCCGCGCGGAGCCGCTCCCTGAACCGCCCGCCCCCGGCGACCCCTCGGCCGGCGATGCCCCCCGCCCGTTCCCCGAAGGGCCCCGCGCCCCCGGCTGGTCCGGAATCGGCTTGGGCGGGTCACCGAACTCCCAGGCCGCGAGACGTACCCCACCGGCCCCGGTCACCTCGATGCGTCGCGCCATCGATCTGGCACCCCCCTGGCTCCGCTCGGCCCGCCCGCTCCCGCTCGAGCCCACCGGTCCGAGTCAACCGCTTCGTGTCTGCCGTCGTACCACTACCGCCGTGTCCTGCTCCCGCCACCGGACCGCCCCGCCCCCTCCCGCCCGAAGCGCGGCCTCCGCTTGTGCGGCCCCTCACCCGCAGCGTATCGAATGCACATTCGAGAAACGGAGTCTCCGGCGGCAACACCGCTCGTTCGAGTGACAGTGCTCAAGGAATGATCGCCGCTGCCGAGGGGAGATCTTCAGCGGGAGGCGGACCGGCCGGGGAAACCGGTCCGAGGGGAACGACCCTGGGAGCTCGGGGCTCCGGGTCGGTACAGGGGAGGACAGGCCCCGGTGCTTCACGGCACCGGGGCCCTTCTCACGTCTGCGGCACATCTTCCCGCCCCCTCCGGTCATATGCCTCACGCGACAGCCTCGCACGCGCGGCGCCCGAGCGCTGCGATTCGGCACAGGGAATCTTCGGCTTCGAGCCCCCCGAAGGGAACCCAACCGCCGCGAGCGGCTCAGGAGTTGACCATGCCCCACGATCGAGCCCCGCACGCCCGCAGGTACGCGGCGCTCGCAGAGCCCCGGCACGGCACACCGGGCCCGCCGCGGACACCCGCCCACTCAGCACCGGCCCCGCCCTCGACCCGGCGCACGACACCATCCCGAAGCCCCGCGCGCGCCCCCGGCGACGGCACCCGCCCCCCGGACCGGCCCTCGCCTCACCGGAGCCCGGCCTCGGCCCACGCACTCGGCCTCGGCCTCGGCCGAACCCCGTCGCCCCCGTCGGTTCAGCGCTTGGCCACGAACACGTGGGACGCGACGTCCGACTCCAGCTCCGCCGCCTCGCCGCCGCTGCCGACCAGGACCCCGCCTGCGGACTCGGTCACGCTGACGACGGAACCGGGCTGGACGCCCGCGCGCCGGAGCGTGTACATGAGCTGCGCGTCCGTCTGGATGGGCTCGCCGATGCGGCGTACGACGACGGTCTTGCCCTCCGTGCCGGGGTCGAGGTCGGCGAGGGAGACCATGCCCTCGTCGAGGAACGGGTCGGCGCCGTCCTTCTCGCCGAGCTCCTCCAGGCCGGGGATGGGGTTGCCGTAGGGCGACTCGGTGGGGTGGCGCAGGAGCTCCAGGACGCGACGCTCGACGGCCTCGCTCATCACGTGCTCCCAGCGGCACGCCTCCGCGTGGACCTGCTCCCACTCCAGGCCGATGACGTCGACGAGGAGGCACTCGGCGAGGCGGTGCTTGCGCATCACGCGCGTGGCGAGACGGCGTCCCTCGTCGGTCAGCTCCAGGTGCCGGTCCGTGGCCACGGAGACGAGGCCGTCGCGCTCCATGCGCGCGACCGTCTGGCTCACCGTCGGTCCGCTCTGGTCGAGGCGCTCGGCGATCCGGGCGCGCATGGGGACCACACCTTCCTCCTCCAGCTCGAGGATGGTGCGGAGATACATCTCCGTGGTGTCGATCAGTCCGGACATTCGTGCCCCTCGATTTGCTCTGCCGAAGGCTCGACGGCTCTCGGCGCGTGCGCTGGCCCTGTCCCCAATTCTGCCGGATACCACTGACAACCGTGCCGCGCCGGCGAAACCCCTTCCCACGAGACACCTCCGAGGAGGGGCGCAGCCCCTCGAACACCCCATCCCGGCCGTCCGCCGACCCTCCGCGCACTCCTCGGCCGGTCCCCGGTCCGCTCGCCCCCGTATTGACACCGCACTGGTCCAGACCGCACGGTGATCCGCGGAACGGCGGGTACGGCGCGAAGGGGCTCGGGGATGGGTGGGTCAGGGGTCGGTGAGCGGTTCTTCGAGGCCGCCCTCGCACTGCTGGAGCGCGTGCGCGCGGAGGAGGCCGGCGCGGTCGAGGCGGCGGGCGAGCTGCTCGCGGACACCGTCGTCGAGGGAGGCCGCCTGTTCGCCTTCGGCGCGGGCCACTCCTCGCTCGCCGCGCAGGACCTCGTCTACCGCGCGGGCGGCCTCGCGGTGATGAACCTGCTGTCCGTGCCGGGCCTGGTCGGCGTGGACGTCCGGCCCGCGACGCTCGGCTCCGCGCTGGAGCGCGTGGACGGCCTCGCCCAGGTCGTCCTGGAGACCTCGCCCCTGCGCGCGGGCGACGCGCTGATCGTCGTGTCCCTGTCGGGCCGCAACCCGCTCCCCGTGGAGATGGCCCTCCACGCGCGCGCACGCGGGGTGAAGGTCATCGGCGTCACGTCGCTCGCGTACGCGGCCGAGACGGCCTCCCGCCACTCCTCGGGGACGTTCCTGAAGGACCACTGCGACCTGGTCCTCGACTCCAAGATCCCGGTCGGCGACGCCGAGTTGACCCTCGCCGGCGTCCCCGCCCCCTTCGCGCCCGCCTCCACGGCCGTCACCTCGGCCCTCCTCCAGGCGGTGGCGGCGACGACGGCCGCCGCGCTGGCCGCACGCGGCGTGGAACCGCCCCTCCTGCGCTCGGGCAACGTCGACGGCGGCCACGAGTGGAACGCGCGCGTGCTGGAGGAGTACGGCGACCGGATCTTCTACCGGAGCTGAGCGGCGGACCCCACTGCACCCGCTAGCTCGGCCCCTCCCCCGTCACTCCCGCCAGGTCCAGCGCCGCCGCGATCCGTACGGCGACGTCCTCCGCGTATGTCGTGTCGGTGCGCTCGAAGGCCGTACGCCCGCGCCCGCGCAGGAAGGTGACCGCGCCGAGCGTGCGGCCCCGGCTGCGCAAGACGGTGGACAGGGCGTGGACGGTGTCCTCGGGCCACTGGCGCGTGCGCGCCCAGACGCGGGCCTGGTCGGCGGGGAGGCCGGCGGCTCCGGCGCGGACGGTGCCCGCGCGGGCGACGCACTGGAGCGCCGGGTGGCCCTCGGGGTAGCCGACGGGGAGCCCGGGGTGGGCGCTCAGGGCGCTCGGCCCGGGGCCGCCCGCGGGGGTGGCGGCGACGCGCACGAGCCGTACGGGCGTGACGAGGTCGCCGTCCGCGCGCGGGCTGCCGTGGACGCGGTCCAGGAAGGCGTGGTCGGCGAAGCCGGCGAGCGCGAAGTCGAGGTGGACGCTCGCGGCCTCGGCGGGGTCCTCGCACTCGGCCGCAGCGCGCGCGGCGCGGTGCAGCTGGTTGGCGCGGAAGCGCAGCAGGGCCGCCTCCTGCTCGCCCTGCTTGGCCTCGGTGACGTCCTGGAAGAGCCAGCCGACGCCGAGCGGCACGGGCTCCTCCGCGAGCGGCGAGGAGAGCCGTACGAAGCCGCTGCGCCAGCAGCGCCGCTTCTCGCCGTCGGGGGTGCGCACGCCGATCCACATCTCGGCGGGCGCGGGCGGGGCGCCCTCGGCGAGGACGTGCGTGAGGGCGCTCTCCAGCTCCTGGACGCCGTAGGTGAGCAGCTCGCCCAGCGGGCGGCCCAGGACGGCCGTACGGCCCGTGCCGAGCGCCCGCGCGGCGTGCGTGTTGACGACGGCGGGGCGCAGGTCGGCGTCGATCAGGACGACGCCCCAGGAGGCGTCCTCGAACAGGGCCTCGCTGAGCGCGATGGACCGTTCCAGGTCGATCTGCGCGTGCACCTCGCTGAAGGCGCAGTACAGCCCGGCGGGCTTGCCGTCGGGCCCGCGTACGGCGGACGACTGGGTGCGTACGAGGACCCGGCCGCCGTCCTTGGTGAGGAGCGCGAACTCGTGCACCTGGCGCCCGGCCGCGTGCATGGCGGCCATCAGGCGGCCCTCGACCTCCTCGGCGTCCGCGCTGCGCACCGCCCAGCCCGCGAAGCCGTGCCGGCCCACCGCCTCCTCGGCGCTCCACCCGAGGATGCGCTCCGCCTCGCGGTTCCAGTGCGTGACGACCCCGTCGGCGTCGAACGCGCACAGTGCCGCGTCCATGCCGTCCAGCAGCGCGGCGAGCAGGTCGAACCCGTACGGCCCGTCCCTGCCGGGCTCGTCCGGGCCCAGCTCGTCGGTGGTCCCCCTACGCCGGGAAGCGCTCACCTGGACCCCCTGCCAGCGTCGGTTCGCTCACTCGCCCTTCATTCAACTGGAACGTGACTCAGCCCACACTGTGTTCCCGGAAGCCGGTGCGAGATTCGTGATCCTCAGATCGACCCACCAGTCGTCGCCATCGTCCTCCAGGGTGTACCGCTCGACCTCGGCGAAGCCCCGCGCGCGGGCGAAGTCCAGGCCGTCGGTGTTCACGGCCAGCACGCACGTCTCGATCACCTCGGCGCCCAGCTCGCGCGCGTGCGCGAGGGCGTGCCGGTACAGCGTGCCGCCGTACCCGCGCCCGCGGAACTCGGGCAGCACGCGCGCGATGACGGTCGCGGTCCCTTCGCGCGGGGGCCTGACGGTCGAGCAGCCGACGAGCACGCCGTCGGCGTACGCGTTCTCCAGCCGGTAGCGTCCCGCGCGCTCCTCGACCTCGGCCAGGGACAGCGCGGCGGGCGGCACGACGGTGTTGTGGACGTGCCGCCACTGTTCCAACTGCTGCTCGCCGACGGCTGGTTCGATACGGAAGCCGATCACCCTCAGAGCCGAACACGCACCCGCGCGCGTGTCAACGTGAGACGCCCACCGCATCGAGGAGCCCCACATGATCGACACACGCCTGACCGGAAAGAACGTCCTGGTGACCGGGGGCGCGGGCAACATCGGCGCCGCCATCAGCCGCGCGTTCGCCGCACAGGGCGCGCGCGTGGCGGTCCACCACCTCCCCGAGGACCCGCCCGCGCCGGACGGCGTCTCCTGGGCCCACGTCACACCGGGCGCGGCGGCGGCCGAGGCGCTGGCGCGGGAACTGGGCAACGGCTCCTTCGCAACCGGCGCGGACCTGTCACACCCCGACGACCTGCCCCGCCTGCTCGACGCCACCGGCCCGGTCGACGTCCTGGTCAACAACGCGGCCCACTGCGAAACCCCGGACGACGCCGGAACCCTGACCGCCGCATCCCTGGAACGGCACTACCGGGTCAACACGATCGCCCCGGCACTGCTGATCGCCGAGGTGGCCCGACGGCACGCCGGCGGCCCCCCGCCGGTCGTCGTGAACGTCTCCACGGACGCCGCCCGCGCCTTCCCCGGCCAGCTCGGCTACGGCAGCTCCAAGGCGGCCCTGGAGGCCCTCACACGGGCTCTGGCGCTCGATCTGGGGCCGCGGGGCATCCGGGTCAACGCGGTCGCTCCTGGGCCCGTGCAGACGGGCTGGATGGACGAGGCGCTCGCGGCGGAGGTCGCGGCACTGGTGCCGCTCGGGCGGGTCGGGGAGCCGGGCGACATCGCGGACGCGGTGGTGTTCCTCGCCTCGCACCAGGCGCGGTGGATCACCGGGCAGGTGGTCCAGGTCGCGGGCGGGCACGCGCTGTGACCCCGGGTGCCTCAGCCGCGTGCCTCATCGGCGTACAGAAAAAAACCGGTTGAGGTGTCCCGGAGGTGGTTCCTAGGGTGTGAGGCACACGAGAAGGGAGGTGGTTCGGCAGATGTATGGAAACCGGACGCGTGAGGTGACTGCGGGCTAGCGCCCGTCACCCGCAGTGCGGTGCCGGACTCGCGCGTGAGCGTTGCGCGCCGCCGGCCCAGTCCCAAAGCAGTCACCCGACCCGCGAGTCGCCGGTACGTCCGGCCGGCTCCTCCACGGAGGAACCCGACTCGCGGGTCGCCTGCGTTCCCGGAGGATTTCCGGGGAGTGACCTGCGCCACGCACGAATCTTTCGCCGAGCGGTAACCTCGGCTTCATGCTTCCGCTCGTCCGACGCCGCCACGTGGACTACGTCCGCGTCACGAGCATGGGCTGTCGACGCTCCGTCTGAGCCTCCAGCCCCGCATTCCCGGCCGCCCCGTTCGGCTGTCGCCTCCTGCTCACCCGGCACCCGTGCCCGCGCCCCACCCACGGCGGCGGGCCGGCCCCCGTACACCTACGGACGCACCATGACGAACCCGTCGTACCAGCAGCTCCCGATCATCGACCTCTCCGCGGCGGACGCGGGCCCCCGCGCGCGTGCGCGGCTGCACGAGCGCCTGCACAGCGCCGCGCACGACGTCGGCTTCTTCCAGCTCGTGGGCCACGGCGTGCCGGACGGCGAGACGGCCGCCCTGCTGACGGCGATGCGCCGCTTCTTCGCGCTGCCGGAGGCCGAGCGCCTGGCCCTGGACAACGTGAACTCGCCGCACTTCCGCGGCTACACGCGCACGGGCGACGAGCGCACCGCCGGCCGCCAGGACTGGCGCGACCAGCTCGACATCGGCGCCGAACGCCCCGCGCGCGTGCCGGGCCCCGGCGAGGCGCCGTACTGGTGGCTGGAGGGCCCCAACCAGTGGCCCGCCGCACTGCCCGAGCTGCGTACCGCGGCACTGCGCTGGATCGACCGCCTCAGCGCCGTCTCCGCGAAGCTCCTGCGCGAGCTGCTGGCGTCCATAGGCGCCGATCCCGGCTTCTACGACTCCGCGTTCGGCGCGCACGCGCACCCGCACCTGAAGCTCGTCCGCTACCCCGGGAACGCCGGGAACGGCGCCGACCAGGGCGTCGGCGCGCACAAGGACTACGGCTTCCTCACGCTGCTCCTCCAGGACCAGGTGGGCGGTCTCCAGGTCCAGCGCGAGGACGGCCTCTTCCACGACGTGCCGCCCCTGGAGGGCGCGTTCGTCGTCAACCTGGGCGAGCTGCTGGAGGTCGCGACCAACGGCTACCTGCTCGCCACCAACCACCGCGTCGTCTCCCCGCCGACGGCCGTGGAACGTTTCTCCGTGCCGTTCTTCTACAACCCGCGCCTGGACGCGCGCGTGGAGCCGCTGGTGTTCCCGCACGCGACGTCCGCGCGCGGGGTGACGACGGACCCGGCTAACCCCTTGTTCGCGGAGTACGGGTTCAACGAGCTGAAGGGCAAGCTGCGCGCGCACCCGCTGGTGGCGGAGCGGCACCACGCGGACCTGCTGTCCCCGGCGTAACGCCTCGCGCGCGCGTGCCTTCCCGTCGGCGTCGCGCGCGCGTGCTCCGGTCGGCGTCAGCCGGTGAGGCCGTCGTACCCGTCGATCTCGCGCGGGTCGCGGCCCGCCGGACCGACGTACCGCGCGGAGGGCCGCACCAGCCGTCCCGTCCGCTTCTGCTCCAGGATGTGCGCCGACCAGCCCGCTGTACGCGCGCACGTGAACATCGACGTGAACATGTGCGCCGGGACCTCCGCGAAGTCGAGGACGATCGCCGCCCAGAACTCGACGTTGGTGGCGAGCACCCGGTCGGGCCGGCGGGCGTGCAGTTCGGCGAGGGCGGCCTTCTCCAGGGCCTCGGCGACCTCGAACCGGGGCGCGCCGAGTTCCCGCGCGGTGCGGCGCAGCACGCGCGCGCGAGGGTCCTCGGCGCGGTAGACGCGGTGGCCGAAGCCCATCAGCCGCTCACCCCGGTCGAGCGCCTGGCGGACGTACGCGTCGGCGTCCCCCGTGCGCTCGATCTCCTCGATCATGCCCAGCACGCGCGAGGGCGCGCCCCCGTGCAGCGGGCCGGACATGGCCCCGACGGCGCCGGAGAGCGCGGCGGCGACGTCCGCGCCGGTGGAGGCGATCACGCGCGCGGTGAACGTCGAGGCGTTCATGCCGTGCTCGGCGGCGGACGTCCAGTACGCGTCGACGGCGGCGACGTGCCGGGGGTCCGGCTCGCCGCGCCAGCGGATCATGAACCGCTCGACGACGGAGCGCGCCTTGTCGATCTCCCGCTGCGGCACCATCGGCCGCCCCTGTCCGCGCGCGGACTGCGCGACGTACGAGAGGGCCATCACAGCGGCCCGCGCGAGGTCGTCGCGGGCCTGGCCCTCGTCGATGTCCAGGAGGGGCTTCAGGCCCCACACAGGGGCCAGCATGGCCAGCGCGGACTGCACGTCGACCCTGATGTCCCCGGAGTGCACCGGGATCGGGAACGGCTCGGCGGCCGGCAGGCCGGGGTCGAACGCGCCGTCGACCAGCAGGCCCCAGACGTTGCCGAACGAGACGTGCCCCACCAGGTCCTCGATGTCGACGCCCCGGTACCGCAGGGCGCCGCCCTCCTTGTCCGGTTCGGCGATCTCCGTCTCGAACGCGACGACTCCTTCGAGACCGGGTACGAAGTCGGACATCAGGCGGCTCCTCGATGTGTGGGGCGGGCGGGTACGGGTCGTTCCGGGGTGCGGCCGGCGTTCGCGGGCGGGCCGGGTCGGTGGGCGGCGGTGGTCCGCGCGCGGGGAGCGATCGTCCTCGCGGGCGCGCGCGGGGTGAGTCGTTCTCGCGTGCTGCTGTTCGCGTGCCGTTGTTTGTGTGCTGCTGGTTCCGGGCGCGCACAGCCGGTTGCGGCTCCCGCTGTGCGGCATCAGCACCATATCCCCGGGTGTCACCCTTGGGGAGGTCGTACGGCACTGAGTGCCACCCAAAGGGTGCCCGGCGGAACGCCGGGGCATGCCTGGGCCGTCCGGCGGTCCCGCGCGCGTGCGCGTTCCGGCAGACCACCCCGCGCGCGCCCGCGGATGCGGCAGGATGACCGCGTGAACGACCACGACGCCGCTTCCCCCGATCCCGCCGCGATGCGTACGCAGTACCGGGCGGAGGGCCTTGCCGAGGACGCCCTTGCCGCGACCCCGGTGGAGCAGTTCGCCCGCTGGTTCAAGCAGGCCGCCTCCGAGGCGCACCTGTTCGAGCCGAACGCGATGGTCGTCTCCACCGCCGACGCCGAGGGGCGGCCCAGCGCGCGCACGGTGCTGCTGAAGCACTTCGACGAGCAGGGGTTCGTCTTCTACACGAACTACGGCTCCCGCAAGGCCCGCGACCTCGCCGAGAACCCGTACGTCTCGCTGCTGTTCCCCTGGCACCCGATGGCCCGCCAGGTCATCGTGCGCGGCGTGGCGCGCCGTACCGGGCGCGACGAGACGGCCGCGTACTTCCGCACCCGCCCGCACGGCTCCCAGCTCGGCGCCTGGGCCAGCGCGCAGTCCTCCGTCGTCCCCTCGCGCGCGGAACTCGACGCGTCGTACGCCGAGTTGGCGGCGCGCTATCCCGAGGGGGAGCAGGTGCCGGTGCCCCCGCACTGGGGCGGGTTCCGGGTCGCTCCCCAGTCGGTCGAGTTCTGGCAGGGCCGGGAGAACCGGCTCCACGACCGGCTGC
This sequence comes from Streptomyces niveiscabiei, assembly GCF_033794345.1. Lineage (NCBI taxonomy): Bacteria > Bacillati > Actinomycetota > Actinomycetes > Kitasatosporales > Streptomycetaceae > Streptomyces > Streptomyces niveiscabiei. Next base: position 111,763 of record NZ_JARAYJ010000022.1, on the reverse strand, counting down.
GGTACGTCGAGGAGGCGGACGGAGGGTGGCGGGTGGAGCGGCTGAGCCCCTGAGGCGCCGGGGCCTTGAGCCGCGGGAACCGTGAGCCGTCGGGGCCCTGGGGCGAGCGCCCGCCCGGAGTTCCCGCGCCCCCGCGCGCTTGAGGTGCCGTCAGATCTTGCCCCAGAGGTACGCCGTGCGGTGGCCCTCCAGGACGCCGGTCATGCGCGCGCGGAACGCGTCGGAGAGGTCGGGCCAGTCCCAGAACTTCAGGCCCAGGTGGCCGAAGGCGAAGGGCGCGTTGTCCCACCGCCAGTCCGGCAGGGGCGCGGTGCGCGTGCAGGACGGGCAGGTCAGGGTCGCCGTACCCGCCTCGGACCAGGTCTCGATCGCCGTGCCGACCCAGGCCCAGCCGTCCGCGTCCAGCCCTCTGCGGGCGGCGCAGCTCGGGCAGACGGCGTGTTCCGGGGCGTCCGCGCCGCTGTGGAAGGCCCCGCGCCCCACGTGCGCCGCGAGCCCGCCCGACGGCTCGTGGTCCCAGTCGTCGTCCACGGCCCGCGCCCAGCCGGGACCGGCCGCGTACCCCCTCGCGTCCGCCACGACGATCCCCTCCCCCACCAGCCACGCGATGACCCGCTCCTTGAGCCGGGCCGCCTCCGCCTCGCCCGTGTCGAGGTCCACGATCACCTGGAACCGATCTCCCATGCCCCCACCGTAGAACCCGCCACCGACAACGCCCCCGACCTGCGCCTTCTCACCGCCCCTCACCCCAGCTCGGCCTCCACCAGCGCCACCCACTGCCCCACGACCCGCTCCCGCCTGGCCCGGTCGTCGGTGAGGAGGTTGGCGAGGCCGAGCCCCCGGGCCATGTCCAGCAGGCCCTGCACGGTCTCGCGCGCGCCGGGCCTGCTCTCGTCGGCGCCGAGGAGTTCGACGGCGATGCGATGGGTCTCCCGGCCCACGCGCGCCTCCAGTTCGGTGACCCGGGGCCGGAGCTGCTCCTCGTTGGAGGCGGCGACCCACAGGTGCAGGGCGGCGCGGAACAGGGGCCCGGTGTAGAGGTCGACCAGCGCGCCGACGACGGCCGCGCGGTCGGTGGCCCCCTGCGGGAACAGCGCGCGCAGGGCACCGGACCGCTCCTCGGCGACGTACTCGACGGCGGCGGTGAACAGGTCCTCGCGGGTGGGGAAGTGATGCTGGGCGGCACCCCGTGAGACCCCCGCGCGCTCCGCGACGACGGCGACCGTGGACCCCGCCCACCCGTACTCGGCGAGACAGGCGACGGCGGCCTCCAGCAGCCGCTGCCGGGTGACGCGACTGCGGTCCTGCTTGGGCACGCGGTCGTTGGGCGGGCGGTCGGCGGAGGCGCGGACTTCCCGCGCGTGCCCGTCCGGCCCCTCTTGCCCCCGCGCGCGGGTGCCGGACGTACGGTCCCCCTGCTGGTCGTCCGGCGCCCGGCCGGCCGACACGCGCTCTGCCCGCGCGCTTTCTCCCCGCATCCCTTCCTCCCGTGCTCGCTCCTCCGGCATCCGTCCTCCCCGCGCGCGGTCGTCCGCGGTCACAGCACCCATGCGGGATCCCGTCGTTCGAGGAAGGCCGTCATGCCCTCGCGGGCCGCGGGCGAGGCGAAGAGCCGCGCGGAGAGGGCCGTCAGCTCGGCGGCGTCCCGGTCGAAGGCTTCGAGAACCTTAGCCGTGAGCAGCCGTTTCGTCTCGGCCAGCCCGTCGGGCGCGGACCGGCGCAGCCCGTCGAGGACGGGTGCGAGGGCGGCGTCGACGTCGTCGCCGGCGACGGTCACGAGCCCGGCGCGCACGGCCTCGGCGGCGTCGAACCGCTCGCCGGTGAGGCAGTACCGCGCGAGCGCGCGCGGGTCGGCGCGGGGCAGCAGGGGCAGCGAGATGACGGCGGGCGCGACCCCGATGCGCACCTCGGTGAACGCGAACGTCGATCCGGTGGCCGCCCCGGCGACGTCGCAGGCGGCGACGAGCCCGAGGCCGCCCGCGCGCACGTGCCCCGCCACACGCGCGACGACCGGCTTGCCGAGCCCGACGACCGCGCGCAGCAGCCCGACGAACTCCTCGGGCGCGGGCGGGTCCTTGAGGTCGGCGCCCGCGCAGAACGTGCCCCCGCTGTGGGTGAGGACGACGGCCCGTACGGCGGGGTCCCGCGCGCAGTCGGCGAGCGCGTCCGCGAGGCCGGTGACGAGGGCCGCCGAGAGGGCGTTGCGGGTGTCCACGGCGTCGAGGCTGAGGCGTTCGACGCCGCGTTCGCGGCTGCGGCCGATCAGGGTCATGCGCGCTCCCTCAGCTCGCGTCGGAGGATCTTCCCGGAGGCCGCGCGCGGGACGGCGTCGACGAAGGTGACCTTGCGTACGCGCTTGTAGGGCGCGACGCGTTCGGCGACGTACATCAGCACCTCCCCCTCGGAGAGGCCGGCGGCGTCGGGGCGGCGCACCACGTGCGCGTGCGGGACCTCGGTGCCGTCGTCGCCGTACATGCCGATCACGGCGGCGTCGGCTATCCCGGGGTGGGTGAGCAGGAGGGCTTCGAGTTCGGCGGGAGCGACCTGGAAGCCCTTGTACTTGATGAGTTCCTTGACGCGGTCGACGACGTACAGCCAGCCGGCGTCGTCGGCGTACCCGATGTCCCCGGTGTGCAGCCAGCCGTCGGCGTCGATCATCGCGGCGGTGGCGTCCGGGCGCCCGAGGTAGCCCTTCATCACCTGGGGCCCCCGGAAGAGCAGTTCACCGGCCTCTCCGGGGCCGAGGTCCTTGCCGGGGTCGTCGAGGGAGACGATCCGCATACGGGTGCCGCCGATGAGCTTGCCGACGGTCCCGGGCGGGGCGGCGGCCATGGCGTCCAGGGGGACGACGTGGGTGGCCGGCGACAGTTCCGTCATGCCGTACGCCTGGCCCACGGGCGGGAGGTTCAGCCTGCGCGCGCACGCGGCGGCGAGGCCGGCGTCCAGGGGCGCGGCGGCGCTGATGGCGTACTTCAGGGACGACAGGTCGTAGCGCTCGACGGCGGGGTGCCGGGCGAGCGCGAGGACGATCGGCGGGGCGACGTACAGGCCGGTGATGCGGTGTTTCTCGACGGCCGCGAGGAACGTCTCCAGGTCGAAGCGGGGCAGGACGACGACGGTGGCGCCCCGGCGCAGGGGGACGTTCATCAGGGCCGTCAAGCCGTAGATGTGAAAGAGCGGGAGTACCGCCAGGATCCGGTCGCCCGGGCCCGAGGGCATCACGGGCTCCAGCTGGGCCAGGTTGGTGGCGATCTGGCGGTGGGTCAGCATGACGCCCTTGGGGAGCCCGGTCGTCCCGGACGAGTACGGGAGGGCCGCGACGTCCTCCGCCGGGTCGATGTACGGGCTCGGTTCGGGGGCCTGGGAGGCGAGCATGCCGATCAGCGAGCGGTGTCCGCGTGCCTCGTCGCAGACGAAGATCTCCTCGACGCCGCCCGCGAGTTCGGCCGCGCGCCGGGCGGTCTCCAGCAGCGGCGAGACGGTGACGATCCAGCGGGCGGCAGAGTCGCGCAGCTGCCCCGCGAACTCCTCGGGCGTGTACTGGGGATGGACGGTGGTGACCGAGGCGCCCGCGCGCGTGGCGGCGTAGAAGGCGATGGGGAAGGCGACCGTGTTGGGGCTGTGCAGGGCGAGCACGTCGCCCTTGCGCACGCCCGCGTCGGCGAGCGCGGCGGCGACGCGCCGGTGGAAGCGGTCCAGCTGCTCGTAGCTGAGGGTCGTGCCGTCGGTGCCGTCGATCAGCGCGGGCAGGTCGCCGAACTCTGCGGCGCGGCCCAGGACGGCGTCGTGGATGGGCAGGTCGACTGCCGGGACGTCTGCGTACTCGCTGCGGAACACGGTTCCTCCTCGCACAGGGGCGGCGGTCAGTACGACTTGGGCAGGCCCAGGCTCTGGTGGGAGACGTAGTTGAGGATCATCTCGCGGCTCACCGGGGCGATACGGGCCACGCGCGAGACCGTTATCAGCGAGGCGAGGCCGAACTCGCGCGTGAGGCCGTTGCCGCCGAGGGTGTGCACGGCCTGGTCGACGGCCTTCACACACGCCTCTCCGGCCGCGTACTTCGCCATGTTGGCGGCCTCGCCCGCGCCCGTGTCGTCCCCCGCGTCGTACAGGCAGGCCGCCTTCTGCGTCATCAGGCGGGCGAGTTCGAGGTCGATGTGCGCCTGCGCGAGGGGGTGGGCGATGGCCTGGTGGGCGCCGATGGGGGTGTCCCAGACGGTGCGTTCGCGGGCGTACTCGACGGCTCGCGCGAGCGCGTAGCGGCCCATGCCGATCGCGAAGGCGGCCGTCATGATCCGCTCGGGGTTGAGGCCGGCGAAGAGCTGCGCGAGGCCCGCGTCCTCGTCGCCGACGAGGGCTTCGGCGGGGAGGCGGACGTCGTCCAGGGCGAGTTCGAACTGCTTCTCCGCGCCGTGCAGTTCCATGTCGATCTTGCGGCGGGTGAAGCCCGGCGCGTCGCGCGGGACGATGAACAGGCAGGGCTTGAGGCGGCCCGTGCGCGCGTCCTCGGTGCGGCCGACGATGAGGGTGGCGTCGGCCGCGTCCACGCCCGAGACGAAGACCTTGCGGCCGGTGAGGAGCCAGTCGGCGCCGTCGCGGCGGGCCGTGGTGGTGATGCGGTGGCTGTTGGAGCCGGCGTCGGGTTCGGTGATCCCGAAGGCCATCAGGCGGGAGCCGTCCGCGAGCGCGGGGAGCCACTCGCGCCGCTGCGCCTCGGTGCCGAAGCGGGCGATCACCGTGCCGCAGATCGCCGGGGAGACGATCATCATCAGCAGGGGCGAGCCGGCCGCGCCCAGCTCTTCGAGGACCAAGGCGAGTTCGGCGATGCCGCCGCCCCCGCCGCCGTACTCCTCGGGGAGGTTCACCGAGATGTAGCCGAGTTTCGCGGCCTCCTGCCACAGCTCGGTGGGGTGGCGGCCCTCGTCGACGACCTTCGTCAGGTAGGCACGGCCGTAGCGCCTGCCGAAGGCCGCGACCGCCTCGCGCAGGGCCTTGTGCTCGTCGGATTCGATGACCTGGCTCACGGTGCCGCTCCTTCGCTTTCGTCCTGTCGGTCGCCCTCGACCACGGCCAGCAGGGCTCCCACCTCCACCTGCTGTCCCGCCTGTACCTCCAGCGCCGTCAGCGTCCCGGAGACCGGGGCCGAAAGGGCGTGTTGCATCTTCATCGCTTCGAGCCACACGATCGGTTCGCCCGCCTCGACACTCGATCCGGTGACAAGGCCGGGCGCGACCTTGACGACCGTGCCGGGCATCGGCGCGACCAGCGAACCCGGGGCGCGCTGGGGTACCGGGTCGGGGAAGCGGGGCAGCGCGGTCAGGGCCGTCCCGTTCACGTGCACGCGGTCGCCGTAGCGCGCGACCTCGAACCGGCGCCGTACGCCGTCCGCTTCGAGGACGACGGTCCCCGCGTCGGCGTGGACGACGCGCACCCCGTCCGCGTCGAGGCCCGCGCGGGTGTGCCGGTACTCGACCTCGTGCTCCTCCCCCGCCAGCTCGTACCGCTTGCGCTGGGGCTGCGAGGGGACGTTGCGCCAGCCGCCGAAGCGTGAACGGCCGTGTGCGTCCGCGAGAGCCGCCGCGAGAGGGGCGAGCGGGTCGGCGGGCGCGCGCGTGAGGGCGGTGAGGTGGCGGTCGTAGAAGCCGGTGTCCATGCGCGCGTGCGTGAACTCCTCGTGGCGCAGGGAGCGCAGGAGGAGGTCCCGGTTGGTCGTCGGGCCGTGGACGGCGGCCCGTTCGAGGGCGCCGGCCAGCTTGCGGACCGCTTCCGCGCGCGTGGGCGCGTGGGCGATCACCTTGGCGAGCAGCGGGTCGTAGTGGACGCCGATCGTGTCGCCGTCGGCGTACCCGGTGTCCAGGCGGACGCCGCCCGGGACGGCGAGGCGGTGCAGGGTGCCGGTCTGGGGGGTCCACGCGCGCGCGGGGTCCTCGGCGTAGAGGCGGGCCTCGATCGCGTGCCCGCGCGCGGGAGGCGGTTCGTCCGCGAGGGCGGCCCCTTCGGCGATCCGGATCTGCTCGGCGACGAGGTCGAGACCGAACACGGCCTCCGTGACGGGGTGTTCGACCTGGAGGCGGGTGTTCATCTCCAGGAAGTGCGCCGTGCCGTCGGGGGCGAGGAGGAACTCGACGGTCCCGGCGCCGGCGTACGACACCGCGCGCGCCGCGCGTACGGCCAGGTCCCGCAGTTCCCGCCCGGTGGCCTCGGACAGCCCCGGCGCGGGCGCCTCCTCGATCACCTTCTGGTGGCGTCGCTGGAGCGAGCAGTCGCGCGTGCCGAGCGCCCACACCGTGCCGTGCGTGTCGGCGAGGATCTGCACCTCGACGTGGCGCCCGCGCTCGACGTACGGCTCTACGAACACCTCGCCGTCCCCGAAGGCGCTCGCGGCCTCCGCGCGGGCGGCCTCCAGGGCGGGGGCGAGGTCCCGCGCGCGGCGCACGATCCGCATGCCGCGCCCGCCGCCCCCGGCCGCCGCCTTCACCAGCACCGGCAGGTCGGCGTCGGTGACGTCCGTCAGCGGGGCGATCCCCATGAGGGCCTTCGCGCGCGTCTTGGACGCCATCGCCTCGATCGCCTCCGGGGGCGGCCCGATCCACACCAGGCCGGCGTCGAGCACCGCGCGCGCGAAGGCGGCCTTCTCGGACAGGAAGCCGTACCCGGGGTGCACGGCGTCCGCGCCGGACGCGAGGGCGGCCTTCACGATCAGGTCGCCGCGCAGGTACGTCTCGGCGGGCGTCGCCCCGGGCAGCCGTACGCAGCGGTCGGCCACGCGCGCGTGCAGGGCGTTCTCGTCGGGGTCGGAGTGCACGGCGACCGTGCCGATGCCCGCCTCGCGGCAGGTGCGGAAGATCCGGCAGGCGATCTCGCCCCGGTTGGCGACCAGAACGGTGGAAATCACAAGGCACCTCTCACATGCGGAAGACGCCGAAGCCGCCGCGCGCGCCTTCGTAGGGGGCGGTGTGGATCGCCGACAGGCACAGGCCGAGCACCGTGCGCGTGTCGCGCGGGTCGATCACGCCGTCGTCGTACAGCCGCCCGGACAGGAACATCGGCAGGGACTCCGACTCGATCTGCCGCTCCACCATGGCGCGAAGGCCCTGATCGGCCTCCTCGTCGTACGGGAGGCCCTTGGAGGCGGCGGACTGCCGGGCCACGATCGACAGGACGCCTGCGAGCTGCTGAGGGCCCATCACGGCCGACTTGGCGCTCGGCCAGGCGAACAGGAACCGCGGGTCGTAGGCCCGGCCGCACATCCCGTAGTGGCCGGCGCCGTACGAGGCGCCCATGAGGACCGACAGGTGCGGCACCCGGCTGTTGCTCACCGCGTTGATCATCATCGCGCCGTGCTTGATGATGCCGCCCTGCTCGTACTCCCGGCCGACCATGTAGCCGGTGGTGTTGTGCAGGAACAGCAGCGGAACGTCCCGCTGGTTGGCCAGCTGGATGAACTGGGCCGCCTTCTGGGACTCCTGGCTGAACAGCACGCCCTGCGCGTTCGCGAGCACCCCCACGGGATAGCCGTGCAAGGTCGCCCAGCCCGTCGTGAGGCTCGTCCCGTACAGCGGTTTGAACTCGTCGAAGTCGGAGGCGTCGACGATCCTCGCGATCACCTCGCGCGGGTCGAACGGAATCTTCAGATCGCCGGGGACGATCCCCAGGAGCTCGTCCTCGTCGTACTTCGGGGGGAGCGCCGGGGGCGGGTTCCCGTACGCCTTGCGGTGGTTGAGGCGGGCCACCACGCGACGTGCCTGCCGGATCGCGTCCCGCTCGTCGACCGCGAAGTGGTCCGCGAGACCCGACACGCGCGCGTGCATCTCGGCGCCGCCGAGGGACTCGTCGTCGCTCTCCTCGCCGGTCGCCATCTTCACGAGGGGCGGGCCGCCGAGGAACACCTTCGCGCGCTCCTTGACCATGATCACGTGGTCGGACATCCCGGGGATATACGCGCCGCCCGCGGTGGAATTGCCGAAGACGACGGCGACCGTGGGGATGCCCGCCGCCGACAGGCGCGTGAGATCGCGGAAGATCGCGCCCCCGGGGATGAAGATCTCCTTCTGGGACGGCAGGTCGGCGCCTCCGGACTCCACCAGGCTGACGCAGGGCAGCCGGTTGGCCAGCGCGATGTCGTTCGCCCTGAGGGCCTTCTTGAGACTCCAGGGATTGCTCGCGCCCCCGCGCACGGTGGGGTCGTTCGCGGTGATCAGGCACTCGACGCCCTCCACGACCCCGATCCCGGTCACCAGCGACGCGCCCACGGGGTACTCGCTCCCCCAGGCCGCGAGCGGCGACAGCTCCAGGAAGGGCGTATCGGCGTCCACCAGCAGCTCGATCCGCTCACGCGCGAGCAGCTTCCCGCGCGCGCGATGCCTCTCGACGTACTTCGGCCCGCCCCCCGCGAGCGCCTTCGCCTGCTCGGCCGCCAGTTCGTCGAGCTTGGCGAGCATGGCCTCACGGTTCGCCCGGTAGTCGGGGCCGTGCACATCCAGGGCCGTGGTCAGGACAGTCACGGGGCGGCCTCCATGGGGGTGAGCGGCGCGGTTCCAGCGCCCGAGGGGGCGTGCGGGGGCGGGGCGGGTTCCGGGGGCCGGGCGGGTTCCGGGGGCGGAGCTTCCGTCGCGGCGGGGCGCGAGGGGCCTGCGTAGGCCGCTGCGGAGTCCGAGGGCGACGGCGGGCGTCCGGACGCCTCCTGCGGGGCCTGCGGGCCGTCAGAGGCCGTGCAGGAGGGCTGGGGAGCCCCTCGGGGACTCGGCGGACCAACTGTGGCGGCAGCGGGGCGTACGGGGCCGCGCGGCGCTGCGGCGTGGGCGGACGCTTCCGGGGGCACCCGCGCGCACTCCGGGACGGCAACGGGAACCGGCACGTCCGAGGCGCCGGCTGTGGGTGCGCGCGGCCCCTCGGAGACGGCCTGCCCGCTCAGGCCGACCGCTGCGCGCGGAGAGCCTCCCGGGGCGGTTGTCTCACGCGCGGGTGCAGTGGTGGCCGCCGCCGGGGGAACCCCAGGAACGGCGGGAGCAGCCTGGTGCGTCGTGCGCGCGGGCCCCTCGTCGCCAGGACCGGCCGGGGCCACGGTCCGCGCGAGCACGGGGTCACCCGCATCCCCCGTCCCTGAAGGCCGGGGCGAACCCGCAATGCGCACGGGCACGAGGTCACCCACATCACCCGCCCCCGAAGCCGGAGACGAAGCCTCAGTGCACCCGGGCGCGAGGTCACCGGCATCGACCGCCCCCGCCCCGCGCGCGGGCGCACGGCCGCCTGGGCCGTCGGAGTCGGGGGTCACCACCCCACGTCCGGGCGCGCACCCGCCGGGAACGCCCATCGCCGTCCCGCCCCCGGGCGCAGGACCGGCAGGAACGGTCACCGCCGCCGCGCCTCTGGGCGCAGGACCGGCAGGTACGACCGCCACCGCCCCACCCCCGCGCGCAAGTCCCTCGTCCCTCGCCCCCGCGCGCGGGACGCCCGCCGCCACCCCCTCCGGCACGTCCACGTACCGCGCCCGCAGCCACTCCCCCAGGGCCTTGGCCTGAGGGTCGAAGCGGTGCTGGGAGGCGACGCCCGTGCCGAGGATGCCCTCGACCACGAAGTTCACGGCGCGGAGGCCGGGCAGGACGTGGCGGGTGACGGGGAGTTCGCGGGTCTCGGGGAGCAGTTCGCGGAACCGGTCGACCGTCAGCTCGTGGACGAGCCAGCGCCAGGCTTCGTCGGCGCGTACCCACACCCCGACGTTCGCGTCACCGCCCTTGTCGCCGCTGCGCGCCCCGGCGAACGTCCCCAGGGGTACCCGTACTAGTACCTGAGAGGGAGGCAACGGCTCGGGAAGCGGCGGCTCCGGTGCGGGTTCGAGTGCGGTGGTACGGGTGGGTGGGGGTACGGCGATCCGCCGCCCGTCGTCGAGGACGGCCACGTGCTCGACGTCCCCCTGGGGTATGTACGCCGCCTCGAACACCCCGTACGGCGCCCCGCGCCCGGGCGGCGCGAGGACGTGGAACCCGGGGTAGCTCCCGAGAGCCAGCTCGACGACGGCGCCGGACAGGGCACGTCCGACGGCCTCCTCCCGTGCGTCCCGTACGACCAGGCGCAGTACGGCACTGGCCTCCTCCTCGGTCCCGGCGTCGGCCCGGTCGGTGCGGACGAGGTCCCAACGCACCTCGGCGGGAAGGGACTTGCCGAAGGCGTACGTCTCCGTCTGCTCCCGCACGAGCGCGGCCTTGGCCTCGATGTCGAGCCCGGTGAGCACGAACGCGACCTCGTTGCGGAAGCCCCCGATCCGGCTCAGCCCGACCTTGAGGTCCGGCGGCGGCGCCTCCCCCCGTACCCCGGTGACCCGGACCCGGTCGGGCCCGTCGCTCTCCAGGACCACGGAGTCGAGGCGGGCGGTCACATCGGGCCCGGCGTACCGGGCGCCGCCCGTCTCGTACAGGAGTTGGGCGGTGACCGTACCGACGTCCACCAGACCCCCCGTACCGGGGTGCTTGGTGATCACGCAGCTGCCGTCGGCGTGGAGTTCGGCGAGCGGGAAGCCGGGACGGCGTACGTCGGCCTCCCGGAAGAAGGCGTAGTTGCCGCCGGTGGCCTGTGTCCCGCACTCCAGGACGTGCCCGGCGACGACCGCGCCCGCGAGCCGGTCGTACTCCCTGGGCCCCCACCCGAAGTGCGCGGCGGCGGGCCCGGTGACGAGCGCCGCGTCGGTCACCCGCCCGGTCACCACGATGTCGGCGCCCTCCCGCAGGCACGCGGCGATCCCGAACCCGCCGAGGTAGGCGTGCGCGGCGAGCGCGTCCGGGAACCGCCCACGCAGATCGTCCCCCTCGACGTACGCGACTCTGGCCGGAACCCCGAGCCGCCGCGCCAACTCCCGTACGGCGTCGGCGAGTCCAGCCGGATTGAGCCCGCCGGCGTTGGTGACGATCCGCACCCCTCGTTCGTGTGCGAGGCCGAGGCAGTCCTCCAGTTGCCGCAGAAAGGTGCGCGCGAACCCGGCGCCGGGGTCCTTGAGCCGGTCCCGGCCGAGGATGAGCATGGTCAGCTCGGCGAGGAAGTCCCCGGTGAGGACGTCGAGTTCGCCTCCGGTCAGCATCTCGTGGAGGGCGTCCAGACGGTCGCCGTAGAACCCTGAGAAGTTGCCGATCCGGAGGGTCACCCGGCCTCCCCCGCCTGCCGTTCGGTGGTCTCCGACTTCGGCGGGCGGCCCCCTCCGGGCGGCCCCGCGAACACCTGGGCGACCCCCAACCACTGCTCCGCCTCCGGCCCTTCGGCGTCGAGCGCGAGGTCGTCGCGGTGGGCGCGCTGGGTGACGAGGAGGCAGAAGTCGAGGGCGGGACCGGTGACCCGCTGGTCGGCGTCCTCGGGCCCGTACGTCCACAACTCGCCGGAAGGAGCGGTGAGTTCGACGCGGAACTCCTCGAACGGCGCCGCCAGCCCGTGCACGCCGAACGCGAAGTCCCGTGTCCTGACGCCGAGTCGGGCGATGTGGCGGAGCCGGTCGGTGGGGGCCGGCGTGACGCCGAGCGCGTCCGCGACGTCCAGGCCGTGCGCCCAGGTCTCCATCAGGCGGGCGGTGGCCATGGACGCGGTGGACATCGGCGGGCCGTACCAGGGGAACCGTCCCCGCTCGGGCGCCGTCCGCAACACCTTCTCCAGCGCCTCGCGTTCGGCCCGCCAGCCCCCGAGCAAGCGCTCGGGCGGGCGTTGCGCCCCGGCCCGCGCTCCGTCGTCCACGAAGTCGCCGGGCGCCACGAGCGCCTTCTCGACCTCGCGCGAGAACGCGTCCTGGTCGGTCATCGCCAGCCGGGCGGAGCGGTCCGTCCAGGCGAGGTGGGCGATCTGGTGGGCGATGGTCCAACCGGCCGCCGGCGTCGGGAGTTTCCACTGCTCGGGGCTCAACTCGGCTACCAGCCGGTCGAGTTCCTCGCTCTCGGCACGCAGGTCGTCGATGACGGGGGTGGGGTCGGCCATGGGGCGAGCATGGCAGTGGGGGTGAAAACAATCAAGCATGCTTGCATGGATTTTGGTCACGGCGGCGGCCCGAGGGTGCCCGGCAGCACGACCGGTCAACACCCCCGGGCCGCAAGGACGTTCAGTTCGCCTCCCGGCCGCGGGGCCGTTCAGCCCACCTCCGCAGCCGCCTCCGCCAGCACACCGACCGCGTCCAGCCGCGGAATCACCCGCATGCAGTGGACCGCCTGCTCGGCACCGAACGCCCGCTGCTCCTCGGTGACCGTCGGTTCGACCGCGCAGTCTGCCTGAACCCGCACGTAGTTCAAGGCAGTTGCGAAGAGCATGGAGAACGACCGGGTCCCCCTGATCACGCCCGGGCCACCGGCGGCGCGGTACGCCCGGACGATCCGCTGAGCCCTCCCGGGGTCCGGCTCGTTCGCGCCCGACCAGATGAACAGGGCGCGCGCCAGCTCCTGTTCGGCGGAGATGGGACCGGCGTTGTCCCAGTCGAGCAGGACCGGCCCGGCGGGGCCCACCAGGACGTTCTGCGGCTGGAAGTCGAGGTGCGACATCACCAGGCCGGCGTCACCCGCGGGTATCACCCAGGCGGACAGCTCAGGTACTACGCCCTCGACGAAGCGGTCCAGGTCGTCGGCCCAGGCGAGCCCCGCGCGCCGTACCTTCTCGCCGAGTTCCTTCCACTCGGCGTCGTCGGGGCAGCGTTCATACCAGTCGTCCACCGGGCCCTCGGCGCCCGCCCCCGCACGGTGGACGATCCCGGCCGTCCGCCCGAACCAGTCCAGGACCGCCGGGTCGGAGGGGTCGGCCGCGCTCCCCTCGACCCAGTCGTACAGCTTGACCGCGGAGGACTCCAGGCGGGTGACGTGGGCGCCGTCGCGGTTGGTGTGCAGGCGGGGCGCCGAGATGCCCAGCTCCTCCGCCGCGTCCCGGAGTCCGGCCTCCTTGCGGACCTGGTCCTCGTCGCACCCGAACAGCATCTCCTTCACCGCCCAGGACGATCCGGCGCCGGTCAGCCGCCAGATCTGCCCGAGGGCGCCCCGGGTCACCGGGGTGACGGTCCAGGGGCCGGGGCCGAGGGAGTAGGCGTCGGCGATGGCTGCGGCTTCTACTGTCCTGGTGGGTGTGGGCATGAGCGCTGACTGTAGTTCGCGTAGTACGCGCGGGGTACGGGGTTTTCGCGGCCCGAGGGGGATGCGGTCGAGGGCGGGCAGGTCACGGCCGTATCGACGCCCGGTCGGATTACGCCCCGGAATTGGTCAATACCTTTCCAAGTCCTCTTGGCCCGGCCCTGGGCGTGGCAGTTCACTGCGCCGCATGAGAGTCGAACGAACCACGAGGACCAGGGCCCCGGGCCCCTCGGGACCCACGATCCGTCCGGGCCGGGCGCTCACCGTGCTGGCCACCGCCGTCGCCGCGTTCGGCCTGTCGCTGGGCAGCGCCTCCGCCGCCGGCACGCCGGTCCCGGCGACCGGCACACCGGCCGCCGTGCCGGTCTCCGCCACCACGCCGACCGCCACCACGCCGTCCACCGCCGTGCCGCCCGAGTTCGGCACCGACTACCACGACCCCGTCACCGCCGCCCCGCCGATCGCGACCCCGCACACCAGGTCGTGCTCGGTCACCGTCGCGCAGGCCCGGTTCAAGGACTTCACCCCGTACACCGGCACCTACACCCCGCCCAACGGCTGCGGCGCGCCCGGCAGTTGGGCCAAGGTCGTGCTGCGCCTCGACGGGAGCGTGCAGGGCAGGCAGTTCGACCGGCTCGGCTACCTGGACATCGGCGGCGTACAGATGCTCCGCACCTCGACGCCCGAGCCCTCGCAGGACGGCATCGACTGGTCCGTCGAGAAGGACGTCACCCAGTACGCGCCCACCCTCAGCACCCCGCAGTCCGTCGACATGCTCATCGGCAACGTTGTCGACGACACCTACACGGGCGTCCTGAACGTCAAGGCCACTCTCACGTTCTACGCGTCTACCCCTGGAGTACGGGTCTTTGGGCCCGACCGCGTCATCCCGCTGAGCGACGCCGACCGGGTGACGACGGGCGCCTCGCTCACCGTGCCGCGCAACTCCGAGCGGATCCTCGCGGAGGTGTACGCCACCGGGTCGGGCGGCGGCTGCGAGGAGTTCTGGTACTCGGCGGTCACCCCTTCGGCGTCGTACTCCTGCAAGGGCGGGGACGACGGGCCGTACCGCGAGGTGCGGATCAGCGTCGACGGGAAGGTCGCCGGGATCGCGTCCCCGTACCCGAACGTGTGGACCGGCGGCTGGTCCCCGTACCTCTGGTCGGTGATCCCCTCGCCTCACTCCTTCGACGTACGACCGCTGGTGTACGACCTGACGCCGTTCGCGGGAGTCCTGAACGACGGCAAGGCGCACAAGGTCGACGTGTCGGTGATCGGGGTGCCGGCCGGGCAGACCGGGTGGAGCGCGCCGACGAACGTCCTCGTCTGGCAGGACCACCACAAGGCGGTCGTGACCGGGGCCGTCACGTCGTACCGGCAGAGTGGTCCTCAGGTCGTCAATCACTACACTGACGGCTCGCTGCGGCACCTGGCGACCGACGGCTCGGACCGGCTCAAGGTCACCGGGTACGTCGACACCTCGCACGGCCGGGTCACGACGACGGTCGAGCGGACCGTCACGACCGCGATCGACCACCGGTGGACGCCCGACGAGAACACCGACGACCAGACCGGCACGTGGACCGACCACCAGGCCGTCACCACCGGCGGGCACGTCTCCCGCACCGACCGCACCTACACCCTCGACGGCCGCGCGACCATCGACAGCGCCAACCGGCTGCGCGTGATCATGTCCGTCGGCGACCGCTCGGCCGTCGGCGCCACCCGCGTCGACGACGAGTACCGCGGCGACGCGACCTTCACGCTCGGCGTACCCCGCGAGCAGCGGCACGCCGTGGCCACGACGAGTGAGCGGTACCGGGTCCGGGGGCCGGGGGTCTGCTACGACCACACGCTCGCGACCGAGCAAGGGGTCCTGACGAAGGACGTACAGCGCTACTGAGGTAGGGGATACCTGGGAGGGACGAGTACGAGTACAGGGACGAAACGGGGACGGGTACGGGGTCCCGGCCTCCTCACCTCGGTCGTCCCTCCCGGGTACTACCCGGGTACACCCGCAGAGGGACGACGGGGCGCCTCAGCCGGTGGAGGTTTCGGAGCCGCCGGAGGCGCTGGGCTTGCCGGAGGCGCCGGGCGCGTCCGGCACCTCCGCCCTCCCCCTCCCCACCTGCGTACGTACCGCCCCCATGCTCGCGGCGATGACGAGTGCGATCGCCAGCGCCTGGAGCGAGGTCAGGGCCTGGTCGAGGATGAGGAACCCGGCCCCCGCGGCGATCGCGGGTTCGAGGCTCATGAGGATCGCGAAGGTCGAGGCGGGCAGGCGGCGCAGCGCGAGGAGTTCGAGGGTGTAGGGGAGGACGGAGGAGAGGATCGCGACGGCCGCGCCGAGGCCGACGGTCGCCGGGTGCAGCAGCTTCGTACCCGCCTCCGCGATCCCGAGCGGCAGGAAGAGGACGGCCCCGACGCCCATCGCGAGCGCGAGCCCGTCCGCCTGCGGGAAGCGGCGGCCCGTGCGGGCGCTGAAGACGATGTACGTCGCCCAGGCGACGCCCGCCGAGAGCGCGAACGCGACGCCGGCCGGGTCGAGGCTGTCGAAGCTCCCGCCGCCGAGCAGGAAGACGCCGGCGAGGGCGAGGGCCGCCCAGACCGCGTTCACCGCGCGGCGGGAGGCCAGGACCGAGAGGGCCAGCGGGCCGAGGACCTCCAGGGTGACGGCCGGGCCGAGGGGGATGCGGGCGACGGCCTGGTAGAAGAGGCCGTTCATGGTGGCCATCGTGGCGCCGAAGACGATCACCGTGCCCCAGTCCGCGCGCGAGTGGCCGCGCAGGCGGGGGCGGCAGATCACGAGCAGCACGACCGAGGCGACCACCAGTCGCAGCGTCACCACGCCGAGCGCGCCCGCCCTCGGCATCAGAAGTACGGACAGGGCGCCGCCGAACTGCACCGACACGCCGCCGGCCAGCACCAGGCCGATGGGCCCGAGGGGGCTGGTACCCCGTACCCGTCCCCCGCCAGGGGTACCGCCCCGAGTGCCGCCCTCGCCTCGGAGGGTTCCGGGTACGCCGCCAGTAGGGATCGCGATCGTCGGTTCAGGGGTGGTCACTGGCGGTCCCGGTGCTCGGCGAGTTCATCATGATGCACTTACGAGTCCACGGTAATGGACTCGGTCAGGCGTGTGAACCGGGTTTGCCGCTGTCTCGGAGCGTGAGATGCCTTCAGTCGCCGGGCCGGAAGAGGTGACCGTAGTAGGGGTGGTTCGTGTCGTATGCGGTGTAGGGGTTGGGCTCGGGTGCCGGTACGGAAGCCGGTACGTCATACCCGTAGCCCCCGTACCCGTAGGGCCCGTACCCGTAGGGCCCCGCTCCATCCGTGTCACCGGGGTAGTACCCCTGGCCCACGCCATCGCCCAACCCCGTCTCCGCCGCTCCCTCCTCCAGGAACACCGGCATCCGCAGCTCCCCCGTGTCCATGACGGCGTTGTTCTGCGAGCGGTGCAGCCGGGAGTACGCCCCGCCGCGCGCGAGCAGTTCCTCGTGCCGCCCGGTCTCGACGACCCGCCCCCGGTCGACGACGAGGATGCGGTCGGCGTCGGGCGCGAGGTTGAGGTCGTGGGTGATCATCAGGGTCGTCCGCCCGGCCATCAGCCGCCGCAGCGGCTTGACCACCCGGCGTGCGGACATCGCGTCGAGCCCGGTCGTCGGCTCGTCGAGGACCAGCACCGGGGAGTCCCGCAGGATCGCGCGGGCGATGGCGAGCCGCTGGAGCTGACCGCCGGACAGGCGCGCGGTGCCGGGGTCGATCCGCGTGTCGTACCCGTCGGGGAGGCGTACGACGAAGTCGTGGGCGTCGGCCGCGCGTGCCGCCGCCTCGATCGCCTCGTCGCTGGCACCGGGCCGGCCGCAGGCGATGTTGGCGCGGACGGTGTCGTGCAGGACCAGCGTCTCCTGGGGGAGGAGGGTGACGTACTCCCGCAGCCGGGTGAGGGGGAGGTCCCTCAGAGGAGTGCCGTCGAGGCGCACCTCTCCGGTATCAGGGTCGTAGAACCTGAGGAGGAGCTTCGAGACCGTGGACTTCCCGGCGCCGCTCGGGCCGGTGACGATCACCAGCTCGCCAGGGCTGACGTCGAAGGAGAGCCCCCGGAGGGCGTCGCGGTCCGCGCCGGGGTAGCGGAAGGCGACGTCGCGGACCGTGATCGCGCCGTCGGGGCGGCCGGTGTCGGCGGCGTGCCTGGGGTCGGCGACCGACGGCTGTACGTCGAGGATCTCGATCAGCCGCTCGGCGCCGGCGGTGGCCGCGGTGACCGTGAGCCCGAGCTGGGCGAGGCCGCGCACAGGCGGGTAGAGGTAGCCCAAGAAGGCAGCGAACGCGAGGAGTTGACCGAGCGTCATGCGCCCGGTGGAGATCTCCCAGGTGCCGACGCCGATCACCGCGAGCACGCACACGGTCTCGATGACCTGGACGAGCTGCTCGTACGCCTCGTTCAGCCGGGTCGAGCGCACGGAGGCGCGGAACCACGCCGTCGCCTCCTCGTGCAGCCGCCGCCGCTCGGCGTCGCGGCGGCCGTACGCCTGGGTGAGGACGATGTTGCCGAGGGACTCCTCGACGACGGAGGTGATCGCGCCGTCCGCGACCCGGCCCGCGCGGGAGACGTCCTTGATGGAGCCGGAGAAACGGCGGGCCGCGAGCCAGAACAAGGGCGCGAGGACGAAGGTCGCGGCGGCCAGGTCCCAGCGCAGCCAGAACGCGGCGGCGGCGTAGAAGAGGGCGCTGAACCCGGCGGAGGCGGCGCCCACGAGGCCGGACACGACGAGCGTCTCGATCGCCTCGACGTCGCTGGTGAGCCGGGACAACAGGTCGCCCCGGCGGTGGACTTGGAAGAAGTGCGGGGGCAACTGCTGTACGTGGTCGAAGACATGCTCGCGCAGTCTCATCACGAAGCGTTCGGTGGCCCAGGCGGCGAGGGAGTTGCCGGCGTAGGCGACGACCGCGCCGACGACCGCGACGGCGAGCCACTTCGCGGCGGGGGCCCAAAAGGCGTTCAGGGAGCCCTGGTTGAGGGCGTGGTCGGTCAACTCGCCGAACAGCAGCACGGCTTCGGTCTCGGCGAGGGCGGCGAGGACGGTGCAGACCCAGACGAGCAGCAGCCAGGTGCGCAGTCCTCTGGTCAGCGGCCAGAAACGGCGGAACGCGACCCGGGGCGGAATGGCCGGAGTGCCGTACGCGTATTCTTCGGCGTCCGAATCGGTATCGAGATCATCGACCCCCGCATTCTTGTCGGCCATGCGACACGCCCTTTCCTCACCGTCGGCCCGCCATCGGCAAATGAATCGAAAAAGGGCCGACGGTGCACCACCGGCCCCTTTTCAGAGTTCAGCTCGGGATCAGTTGTCCCGGCCGGGGATCGGCTTGGGGGCCGGCGGAACCGGGCGCTTACCCTTGGGCTTCGGCTTCGGCGGGGGCGGGAGCTGCTTCGACTTGGGCTTCGGGGGCAGCGGGGCAAGCTTCTTGAAGCTCATTCCAACTCCTAAGGGGGATTGCACTGTACCTTCGATTTCGTCGAATTCCGCGTCCGGAACCCGATACCGAGGAACTTACACGGCTCCCTTGTTCAGGGTCGGCAAAGTTGGCAAAGAGGCGCTGTGAATACCTTTGAAAAAGCTGGGCATTTCGTCGGAGCCGCCCAGCTGATTCACAGAGTGCCTGGTCAGCCGCGTCCGTCACGCGGCCCGAACGTCTCCAGCGCCAGCGTGTCCGTGACCCGCGCGTACAGATAGGTGTCCGCCCACTCGGCGATCCCCGGGTACGCGCACTCGGCGACCAGCCGCGCGACGGCTCCCGGCACGTCGTACGGCGTGACCCGCAGGTCCACCCCCGGCCCGAGCAGGCACCAGTGCGCGCCGGAACGGCCGTACGGCATCCCGACGCTGCCGGGGTTGACGACCAACTTGCCCTCGGCGAGGCGGAGATACGGCATGTGGGTGTGCCCGCAGACAACCGTGCGCACGGCGGGGTCGAGCCCGGCGAGGACCTCGCGCCAGCGGGCCGGGCGGGAGTCGACGAGGACGACTTCCTCGTCGTCGTGGGGAGTTGCGTGGCAGAACAGGGTCGCGCCCAGCCCGGCGACGGTGAGCGTGCGGGTCGCCGGGAGGGCTGCGAGGAAGGCGATGTGCTCCTCGGTCAGCGCCCGCGCGGCGAACGGGCCGATGGGGTCCGGGATTTCGGCGCGCAGGCCGCGCCGGTACTCGACCAGTTCCCGGTCCGCGTTGCCGGAGACCCACAGCACGCGGTCGCCCTGCTCCCTCAACAGGTCGATGACCTCGGCGGGTTGGGGTCCCGCCGCGATGTCCCCGGTGAGGACGATCCGGTCGGCGGCGGCGACGTCCGGTTCGGCGAGCACCGCTTCGAGGGCGGGCAGGACGCCGTGGATGTCGGACAGGACGGCGACCGACTCGGCTTTCCCGTACGTCGGCTCGGCTTCCCTGTGCTTCGACTCGGCGTCTCCGTACCTCACTTGGCACCCCTATACGTCGACTCGGCGTCTCCGTACGTCACTTGGTGTCCCTCTCGTCGTCCAGCGCCTCGGCGAGGACCTCCGCGAGGTGCCTGCCCCGCACCCCGGCCAGCTGCTCCAGCTGGGTCCGGCAGGAGAAGCCGTCGGCGAGGACGACCGCGTCCTGCGGTGCCTCCCGTACGGACGGCAGGAGCTGCTCCTCGGCGCAGGCGGATGACACCTCGAAGTGCCCTTTCTCGAAGCCGAAGTTACCGGCGAGGCCGCAGCATCCGCCGCTCAATTCCCCGCTGAGACCGGCGACTTCCCTCAGCCGCCGGTCGGCCGCGTCGCCGAGCACCGCGTGCTGGTGGCAGTGGGTCTGTCCGACCACCGGCCGGTCCAGCCGGGGCGGCGTCCAGTCGGGGGCGTACTTCTCCAGCGCCTCCGCGAAGGTGAGCACCCGGGCGGCGAGCCGGGCGGCGCGCGGGTCGTCGGGGAGGAGTTCGGGGAGGTCGGCGCGGAGCGCGGCGGCGCAGCTGGGTTCCAGGACGACGAAGGGCGGGAGCGGCAAGTCGTCGTCCTCGTCGGGGAGTTCATCGAGTCCGCCGAGACCGCTGAGCGCGTCGAGTCCACCGTCCCGTACCTCCTCCAGCAGCTCCTCCTCCCGCGCATCCCGCAGATCGTCGGCCGAGATCAGGTACGGATCCAGCAGATCCAGCGTCGTCCGCAGCACCTCCCGCGCCCGTTCCAACTGCCCCGTGGAGACGTACGTCAGCCCGCAGCACACCTTCCCCCGCCGCACCGCCCACGGCGCCGCCCCGCCCTTCCAGCGCACGGTCGGCGGCAGCAGGACCGTCATCCCGGCCGCCTCCAGCACCCGAACTGCCGCCGTGCCGACGGCTGGTGACAGGTAATCAGTGAACGTGTCCGGCCACAGCACGACCAGCTGTCCGTCCCGCCGCCACTCGACGGGAGCCCGCCGCCCGGCCCGGGCTCGCTTCAGCACCGTCTTGAACCGCCGCAGCCACCACCGGCTGAACGTCTCCGACGCCACCCGTGGAATCCCCCGCTCGGGCGCGACGCCCCCGACCCGCTTCCCCAGCGCCGCCAACGGCCGTACGGAGGCAAGGGAGTTGATGATCGGAGCGGTCCGGGTCCGGGCGATCCACCGCAGCCACTGCGGCAGCCGTCCCATGCTGTAGTGCGCGGCCGGACGCCGTCGCCCCTCGTAGTGGTGGTGCAGGAACTCGGCCTTGTAGGTGGCCATGTCGACGCCGACGGGGCAGTCCGAGCGGCATCCCTTGCAGGAGAGGCAGAGGTCGAGGGCGTCGCGGACCTCCGTGGACCGCCAGCCGTCGGTGACGAGTTCACCCGCGAGCATCTCGTGCAGGAGCCTCGCGCGTCCCCGCGTGGAGTGGGCCTCCTCGCCGGTCGCGCGGAACGACGGGCACATGACGGCGGGGCCGGACGCCGTCGTCGTACGGCACTTGGCGACGCCGACGCAGCGGCGTACGGCGGCGGAGAAGTCGCCGTCGTCGGCGGGGTAGCCGAAGACGACGGGGACGGGCTCGCGGGGCAGCGGTGCGAAGCGGAGGTTGGCGTCGAGGGGGGCGGGGCGGACCAGCATGCCGGGGTTGAGGAGGTCGTCGGGGTCCCAGAGCGCCTTGACGCGTTCGAAGAGGGTGACCATCTCCACCCCGTACATCCTGGGTAGTAGTTCCGCGCGTGCCTGGCCGTCGCCGTGCTCCCCGGAGAGGGAGCCGCCGTGGGCGGTGACGAGGTCGGCGAGCTCCTCCGAGAAGCGGCGGAAGCGGGCGATGCCGGGGCCGGTGAGGAGGTCGAAGTCGATGCGGACGTGGATGCAGCCGTCGCCGAAGTGGCCGTAGGGGGTACCTCGCAGCCCGTGCGCGGCGAGGAGGGCGCGGAAGTCGCGCAGGTAGGCGCCGAGGCGGGCCGGGGGTACGGCGCAGTCCTCCCAGCCGGGCCACGCCTCGCGGCCGTCCGGCGTCCTCGTCGCGGTACCGCTCGCGTCCTCCCGGATGCGCCACAGGGCGCGCTGTCCGGCGGGGTCGGTGACGACCACCGCGTCGACGGCGTCGGCCGCGCGGACGATCGCCTCACCCCGTACCCGTGCCTCGTCCGGGGTATCGCCGCCGGTCTCGACGAACAGCCAGGCACCGCCGCGGGGCAACCCGTAGCTCTCGGGTACGAGGTCGGCCGCCATACCCTCGACCGTCAACGGCCCGTACGGCAGCAGCCCGGCCGCCGCCTCCGCCGCGTCGCCCTCGTCCCCGTACCCCAGGACGGCGAGGGCCCGCGCGCGGGGTGCCTCGACGAGGCGGACGGTGGCCCTGGTGAGGACCGCGAGGGTGCCCTCGGAGCCGCAGTAGGCGCGGGCCGTGTCGGCGCCGTTCTCGGGGAGCAGGGCGTCCAGGGCGTACCCGGAGATGCGCCGGGGGAGTTCGGGGAAGCCGGTGCGCAGGCGGGCCAGCTCGGTGTCGACCAGCCGGCGTAGTCCTTCGGGGCTGCCCGACCAGTCCCTCCCCAGGGTGAGGCGGGCGCCGCGCGCGGTCACGACGTCCAGGCTCCGGACGTTGTCGGCGGTCGTCCCCCACGCGACCGAGTGGGAGCCGCACGAGTTGTTGCCGATCATGCCGCCGAGGGTGCAGCGGCTGTGCGTGGAGGGGTCGGGGCCGAAGCGCAGGCCGTGCGGGGCGGCGGCGTCCTGGAGGTGGTCGAGGACCAGGCCTGGCTGGACCACGGCGGTACGGGCGGCGGGGTCCAGGTCGAGGACGCGGTTCAGGTGCCGGGTGAAGTCGAGGACGACGCCGGTGCCGGTGGCCTGCCCGGCGATGGAGGTACCCCCACCCCTGGGTACTACGGGTACCCCGTGCTCCCGGCAGATCTCCAGGGCGGCGATCACGTCGGCGTCGTCCCGGGGAGCCACGACCCCGAGGGGGACCCGCCGGTAGTTCGAGGCGTCCATGGTCACGAGGGCACGGGAGGTGGTGTCGAAGCCGACGTCGCCTCGCAGGGCCGCGCGCAGATCCGCTTCCAGGTTCGGCATGGGTACAGGAAATCAGGCCGGGCGTCCGGGGGCAGGGGTCCGGACGTTCAAGATCCTTCGAGACGGTGCCTCGCGTAGTACCTGGGAGGGACCGGTACTACCCCCGTCCTGACGTCCACACGGTGTCTCACCGGACGGACCACGTTTCGCTCACGTTTCCCGTAACGGCTACCCTCCCCCCGTGGCTGAGATCCGGATTCCCTCTGACATCAAGCCCGCGGACGGTCGTTTCGGCGCGGGTCCCTCCAAGGTGCGGATCGAGGCGCTGGACGCCCTCGCCGCCACCGGTACCTCCCTCCTGGGTACGTCACACCGACAGGCCCCGGTGAAGAATCTGGTCGGTGAGGTCCGCGAGGGCATCTCCGCGCTCTTCTCCCTGCCCGAGGGCTACGAGGTCGTCCTCGGCAACGGCGGCTCGACCGCGTTCTGGGACGTCGCGACCCACGGGCTGATCGAGAACAAGTCGCAGCACCTCACCTTCGGCGAGTTCAGCTCGAAGTTCGCCAAGGCGGCCAAGCTCGCCCCCTGGCTGGCCGAGCCCACCGTGATCTCCTCCGACCCGGGCACCCACCCGGAGGCTCAGGCGGAGGCGGGTGTAGACGTGTACGCCTTCACCCACAACGAGACGTCGACGGGTGTCGCGGCGCCGATCAAGCGCGTCGCCGGTGCCGACGAGGGCGCGCTGGTCCTGGTCGACGCCACCTCCGGCGCGGGCGGCCTCCCGGTCGACATCGCCGAGACGGACGTCTACTACTTCGCCCCGCAGAAGTCCTTCGCCTCCGACGGCGGCCTGTGGATCGGCGTGTTCTCCCCGGCCGCGATCGAGCGCGCCGAGCGCGTCCACGCCTCGGGCCGGCACGTCCCGGAGTTCTTCAGCCTCCCCACGGCGATCGACAACTCCCGCAAGAACCAGACGTACAACACCCCCGCGCTCTCCACCCTGTTCCTGCTGAACGAGCAGCTCAAGTGGATCAACGGGCAGGGCGGCCTCGCCTTCTCCACCGCCAGGACGAAGGACTCCTCCACCCGCCTCTACACCTGGGCCGAGGAGTCGAAGCACGCGACGCCGTTCGTCACCGACCCGGCGAAGCGCTCGCAGGTCATCGGCACGATCGACTTCGCGGAGGACATCGACGCCGCCGCGATCGCCAAGGTCCTGCGCGCCAACGGCATCGTCGACACCGAGCCCTACCGCAAGCTCGGCCGCAACCAGCTGCGCGTCGCCATGTTCCCGGCGATCGACCCGGCGGACGTCGAGGCCCTCACGAAGTGCGTCGACCACGTGATCGAGAACCTCTGACTCCCTTGCCGCACGGCGTAGTTGTCCGCCGCGCACAGGTACGAGGTTGAAGGGCGCCCGGTGAACTCCGGGCGCCCTTCGCGCAGTTCAGGTCGCCGTGCAGGTCAGGGTCGGCGCACTGCCCCCGCCGGGTGCGGCACCGAACCCGAAGGTGGCCGAACTCCCCGCTGACAAGGCCCCGTTGTGGGCCGCGTTGGCGGCGGTCACCGCCGCCCCGCTCTGGGTGTACGACGCGTTCCACATGCTGGAGATCTGCTGGGAGCCGGGGAAGTTCCAGGCGACCTTCCACGACGAGATGGCCGTCGTCCCCGAATTCACCACTTTCACCTCGCCGTTGAAGCCGCCGCCCCAGTCGCTGGTGACGGCGTAGGTCGCGGTGCAGGCGGCGCTCCCGCCACCGCCTCCGCCGCCCCCACCGCCACCGCTCCCGCCGACCGGCGGGAAGGCCGGCGCCTTGATGCTGGCGAGGTAGCCGTCCTTCACCGTGTCGACGGTCTGCCAGTCGTCCTTCAGAATCCCGCCGGTGTCACCGGAGTTGGGGTTCCACGACCAGAACGTCCAGTGGAAGGAGTCGGCGCCGTTCGCCGACGTCGAGCGCAGGTAACTCACCAGCGCCGCCAGCCACTTCTGGTCCACGGACGCCTGGAGCGTCGTACCGAACTCGCCCACCCACACCGGGGCGATGTTCTGCTTGAAGATGTAGCCCCAGTACTTGTCCCAGATCCCCGGCATGTTGTTCGGGAACGTGGGGTCGCTGAACCAGCTCTGCTGGGCGACGCTGGTGGCGTAGTCGTGCGCCGAGTACACCAGCCGTCCCGGGACGGAGAGTTGGACCGGGTACTGGGCGACGCCCATCAGGTTGCCGCCCCACCAGCCGGAGACTCCGTTGACGGTCTGGATGCCCTCGACGAAGATCAGCAGGTCGGGGTTGACCGAGAGGACCGCGTTCCCGGCGCGCTGGGCGGCCAGCCGCCAGTCGGTCGCCGTGTCCCCGCAGCCCCAACAGGCAGGATCGTGCGGCTCGTTGTGGAGGTCGATGCCGACGACGGCCGGGTTCCCGGCGTAACGGGACGCCAGGGACTTCAAGTTGGCGATCCACGTCGACTCGGGGACGGCCGCCGTGTACCAGAGGGCGGACTGGCCGCCCGAGTCCGGGCGGTGCCGGTCGAGGATGACGCGCAGGCCGTCCTGGCCCGCGTACGACACGATCTTGTCCAGTACGCCGAGGGAGTTGAGGCCCTGGAGGTCGGCGTTCTTGCCGCTGGAGAAGTCGATGCTGTTGGGGACGGTCGAGGACTTGAAGATGTCGTCGCTGTACGGGATGCGGATCGTGTTGTAGCCCAGCGACTTCATCTGGTCGATCATGCTCTTGTAGTCGCGCGACCACAGGCCGTGGACCACGTAGTTGCCGGTCTCGAAGCCGAACCAGTTGATCCCGGCGACCCGGACGGGCTGCCCGGCCGAGTCGAGGATCTGACGGCCGCTGGTGTGCCAGTACCCGGCTCCCGGCGCCTCGGCGGCCCGCGCCGGCTGCGCGACCGCCAGACCCACGGGCAGCAGCAGCGCGGCGGCCACCGCGCACAGCGCTCTTCGCACGTTGCGGAACATGTCCCTTGTTCCTCTCGGGGGTGCGGATCCGGAACTATGGGAGCGCTCCCACTTCCGCACCTCCCAGAGAAGACCGGTCCCATCACCCCGTCAAGGACTACGACATCACTTCCCGAGCTTCCTGAACCTCCCCACCGCCAGCGGCAGGAAGAGCGCGCCCAGGATCAACGGCCAGACGAGGGCCATCAGTTGGGCGTTCTGCTCAACCCAGGTGTCGCCCGCGCCCGCCGGTGCCCCGAAGAGTTCCCTGGTCGCCCCGGCCGTCGCCGAGATCGGGTTCCACGCGGCCACGAACCCGAGCCAGTCCGGCATGAGCTGGGGCGCGACGAAGACGCTGGAGATCATCGTCAGCGGGAAGGCCACGGCGAACAGCCCGCCCGCCGCCTCGGGGTTGGGGACGACGAAGCCGAGCCACACCCCCAGCCAGATCAGCGCGAGCCGCAGCCACAGCAGCAGCCCGAAGGCGCCGACGAATCCCCAACTACCCTCCGGGCGCCAGCCGATGGCCAGTGCCGTGAGCATCATGATGGCCAACTCGGCGCAGGCGACGAGGAGATCGGTCACCCCGCGCCCCGCGACGACCGCCGAGGACGCCATCGGCATGGAGCGGAACCGGTCGACGACCCCCTTCTGCGCGTCGTACACGACGACCGTCGCCGTGTTGATGAAGCCGAACGCCATCGTCATGACGAACATGCCCGGCATCAGGAAGTCCTTGTAGTCCCCGCCGCCCGGCACGTGCATCGCGCTGCCGAAGACGTAGCCGTAGAGCAGGACGGAGAGGATCGGGAAGCCCAACTGCCAGAGGATGTTGACCGGTTGGCGCCGGTAGTGGGTGAGCCCCCGGCGGACGAGGTTCCAGCAGTCGGCCAACGCCCAGTAGGCGCGGCCGTGCCGGCGGATCGGAGTCAGGTCGACGGCGCTCACGCGGCGGCCTCCTTCGCGGTCGGGCCGGTCTCGGTGCGGTGGCCGGTCAGGCGCAGGAACACGTCGTCGAGGCTGGGCCTGCGCAGGCCGATGTCCTCGACCCGCACGCCCTCGTCCTGGAGGGTGCGGGCCACCGCGGTCAGCGCGAGGACCCGGTCGGTGACGGTGGCGTGGACCCTCAACTCGCCCTCGTCCGCCTCGGGTTCGCCGTCCGCGACGCCGGCCATCACCTTCATCGTCCGCTGGATGTCGGCCCGTTCGGCGAGCACGACCTCGATCCGGTCGCCGCCGATCATGTCCTTGAGGCCGTCGGGGGTGTCGTCGGCGATGGCGCGGCCCCGGTCGAGCACGGTGACGCGGGAGGCCAGCCGGTCCGCCTCCTCCAGGTACTGCGTGGTGAGCAGGACCGTCGTGCCGTCCGCCACCAACGCCCGTACGGATTCCCAGACTTCGCCCCGGGCGCGGGGGTCGAGGCCGGTCGTCGGCTCGTCGAGGAAGAGGACCGCGGGGGCGAGGATCATCGACGCGGCGAGGTCGAGCCGGCGCCGCATGCCGCCGCTGTAGCCGTCGACGCCCCGGTCGGCGGCCTCGGTCAGGCCGAAGCGGTCCAGGAGTTCGGCGGCGCGCTGCCGGGCCCGCCTGCCGCCGAGGTGGAAGAGGCGGCCGAACATCTCCAGGTTCTGCCTGCCGGTGAGGACCTCGTCGACCGCCGCGTACTGGCCGGTGAGCCCGATCCGCGCGCGCACCTCGCGCGCCCTGCGGACCACGTCGAGCCCGGCGACCTCCGCGGTGCCGCCGTCGGGGCGGCGCAGGGTGGCCAGGATACGGACGGCGGTGGTCTTGCCGGCTCCGTTCGGGCCGAGCAGCCCGTGGACCGTGCCCTCGCGGACGGCCAGGTCGAAGCCGTCGAGGGCGGGTTTTCCGGCGTAGCTCTTGCGTAAGGCCTCGGCGCGGACGGCGTACTCCATGGGGTCCCCTAACTCCGTGGTCGTAACTCTGCGGTGGTAGCCCTCGGGCGGTAGCTCTCAGGTCGTAACTCTGCGGTGGTAGCCCTCGGGCGGTAGCTCTCAGGTCGTAACTCTGAGGTCGTAGCTCCCGAGCGGTAGCCCTCAGGCGGTAGCTCTCGGGTCCTGTCCCGCCCGATAACCGAGTACACCGTACCCGATTTCGCGTACGACGTACTCAGTTTTTCGGCCCGGAACTAGACTGCCCCCATGACGAGCAGCCAGGACCAGGCCCAGCACTGCCGGGACCAGATCACGCGCACGCTCGAACTCCTCTGGGAGGGCGCCCGGCGCCCCGCGCGCGGCCCGAGGCCGACGCTCACCCTGGACCGGATCGTCGAGGCCGCCGTCGAGATCGCCGACCAGGAGGGCCTGGACGCGGTGTCGATGCGCCGGGTCGCGGCCGAACTCGGCACGGGGGCGATGTCGCTCTACCGCTACGTCCCCGGCAAGTCGGAGCTGGTCGAGCTGATGCTGGACCGGGTGAACCGCGTCTCGCAGGACCCCGGCGACCTCGGCGACGGCTCCTGGCGGGAGGCCCTGGAGGTCATGGCCCACTCCATGCTCGGCCTCTACCACCGTCACCCCTGGGTACTACCCGCCAGCCGCTCCCGCCCCCTGCTCGGACCGAGCGCGATGGACGGGCTGGAGAAGGTGCTCGCCCGGATCCGGCCGATGGGACTCACCGACACCGAGCTGGTCTCGGCGATCATGACGGTCGAGGGGTACGTCGTCGGCGCGGCGCGCACCCAGGTGTACTACCAGGAGGCCGAGCGCACCTCGGGCATGCCGACGTCCGACTTCTACGAGGCGCAATCCCCCTACCTCTCCAGGGTGATGGAGCCGGGCCGGTTCCCGGTGCTCGCCTCCCTCGACGCCGATACCTGGACGACCTCCTTCGACCACTTCGGCTTCGGCCTCCAGCGCATCCTGGACGGCCTCGAAGCGCTCGTCGCCCGGCGCGCCGCCGAGGGACGCGCGGGGGAGTGACGCCGGGGGGACGCGCCGGGGAGTGACTCAGCTGCGGCGCAGCAGCCGCCGTAGCCCGAACACCGCCGCGCAGACGACGGCGATGGCGATCGCGCCCTTCGTGACCCCGCCGCCGGAGTCGCCGCCGCTCGTGGAGGCGGAGCCGGAGTCGGTCGAACTCCCCTTGGCGGGCGAGGACTTGTCGGCGCCGGGGGCGTCCCGCGCGACCACGCCGCTCTCCACGCCCTCGCTGCCGAACAGCAGTTTCCTGCCGTCGGCGGAGTAGGTGACGGACTCGCCCTGGCGCTGGAGGGGGACGTCGAGGCGGCCGGTCTTCTGGATCTTCCCGCCGTTCCAGTCGTAGGTGATACCTCCGAAGTACCCGCGTACTACCAGCTGCCGGCCGTCGGGGGAGAACGCGGCGTCGGTGGCCCAGAGGTCCACCGGAGCTATGGGCTTGAAGATGTTGTCGCCGGACGCGGTGAGCTTGGCCGGGCCCTCGTACAGGTGGCCGCCGTCCTCCTTCTTGTCGATGATGTACACCCGGCCGGTCTTGGGGTGGACCATCATCGACTCGGCGTCGCGCCCGCCGTCCGCGTACTTGACGATGTACTGGGTCGCCCTGACCGTCTGGTCCTTGAGTACCTTCGGCTCGGGGAGCCGGTAGATCCACAGGTAGGGCCAGCGGCCGTCGAAGTTGTCGCCGATGTCACCCACGTAGATCTGGTTGTCGGGGCCGACGGAGATCGCCTCGACGTCGCGCGGGGTGCCGACGCCGCGCAGCGTGACCGTGGCGACCGTCTCGCCGGTGGCGCCGTCGACGGCGTAGATCTGCGGGCCGTAACCGCTGTCGTTGTGCGTCCAGTAGACGCCCGGGTGCTGGTGGGAGGCGGCGAGGCCGCTGGACTCCTTGATCCGCGGGTCCTTGATGGTGAACCCGCCGTCGTCGGCGGCGGACGCGGGTACGGCGAGGGCCCCCACGAGCAGGAACCCGGCGAGGACGGCGAACGGTCGGCGCATCCCCCCAGCCTGCCATCCCGCGCGGCGCAACACGCGGGGTGTCGGGACTCACACCCCGGCCGGGGCGGTGATCGTCCATCATGAGCGGATGCTCAGGTTCATGCCCGTCGGCGACTCCATGACGATCGGCAGCGCGGGCGATCACACGTGGCGGTACCGTCTCTGGCGGCATCTGTGCGCCACGTACGGCGGCCCGTTCACGCTGGTCGGGCCGCGCGAGACGTTGTACGACCCGGGGGCCGGCTCTCCGGTCTCCTACGCGTACGCCGAACCCGACTTTCCGCGCGGGCACCTCGCCGGGTGGGGTGAGGGGTGGCAGCACATGGCTCCGCTGATCGGCGACGCGGTGCGCGCCGGACGCGCGGATGTGCTGCTCGTCTCCCTCGGCCTCATCGACCTGGGTTTCTATACGAACGCGGAGCAAACCGCGGAAAACGCACGGGAGTTCATCGCCGAGGCCCGCGCCGCGCGCCCCCGCGTCCGGGCCGTCCTCCTTCCCGTCATCCCCAACGTCCGCGCCACCGCGGACCCCGAATTCGCCGAACAGGTCGGCCTCTTCAACGAGCTCCTCGCGAAGACGGTCGCCGACCTCGACGAGCCGGGGTCACCCCTGCTCCTCGCCTCCATCCCTCCCAGGTACGACATCGATACGGATACCTACGACGGGACGCATCCCAACGCGAGCGGCGAGCACAAGCTGGCGGAGGCGTTCGCGGAGGCGATGTACCAGGGGTGGGGGCTGGGCGGGCCCTACGAGGAGGGGTAGTACCCGAGCAGCACTCGGGGCGCAGGGCAAGTCCCCGGCCCCGGGTAGTCCCCGGCCCCGGGTAGTCCCCGGCCCCGAGGTAGTCCCCGGGTAGTACCTACGGGGGACCGAACCCCTCACCGAACCCCTCGATGACCTCGGCCATCGCCTCGGCGCACGCCCTCGCCCCGGCCCCCGGTTCCTGGTCCTCACCCAGGTACGCCGCGCGGGCCCGCGCCAGCGCGGGCCGGTGCTCCCCCGCCAGCCTCGCCTCCGCCCACCGGGCCGCCTCGTCCTTGGCACCCACGCCCCCCGTACCGAGGGTCATCCAGATACGGGCGAGGGTCAGCAGGACGTTCCGGGTGTCGTGCTCCAGGTCGGCCATGAGGTCCGGGACGCCGGCGGTGATCCCCCGCAGAAGGTCGGCGTGCGGGACGGGGTCGAGGAGGGCGGACGGAGGCGGGCCGCCGAGAAGAGGCGCGTTCCCCTGAAGGACCATGGTGAGCACCGGCGCCAGATCGGCACTGGCCTCCGGCACGGGCAGCACCCCGCTCTCGAACTCCCCGCGCAGCCAGTCCCCGTAGAGGAAATCGCAGACAGGCGGAAACCGCCAGGGCCGCACGTCCCCCTGCACGACGACGGTCAACTCGACGTATCGATACCCGCGTTGCCCGGACAGATCCAGCAACTCACCGACGAGCGCCCTTCTCTGACGCTCACTCAATGACTTCCGCACCACCCCGAGCACATCGATGTCGCTGTGCGGCCGAAGCCCGCCCAGCACGGCCGACCCGTGCAGATAAGCGCCGAGCAACTCCCCCTCCCCCACCACCCCGCGCAGCAACTCCGCTTCCCTGCTCCCCAGCACAATGCCGCTCCGCCCACTCGAAGTTGAGCGCGTCCGCCGGTGGCAGGCGGCGAGCTCTGAACGCCATAGGCGCACGGTAGGCAGCGCCGGGGTGGTGGCCGCAAGCACATTTGTGCGGGCCCCGTGAGCTCGTGCGTGGCCTCGGCACCGTACGTATCGTTGTACTGCGCGGCTGCGCCTGCACGAGGGCAGCCGGGGAGGAGCGCCACGATGACCGTCCTTGACGACAGGATCGCCATGGCCGACGCCAACACCGAGCGCTTGGACGAGTGGTTCGAGCGGCTGGAGCGGATGCCCGTCCCCGAAGGATTCAGGGTCGAGATCGTCGAGGGCAGCGTCTTCATGACACCGCAGCGGGACACCCACTGGGCCATCATCCGGCGGATCGTACGGGCCATCGAGGACCGGTTCGGGATGGACGTCAACGTCCTGTCGGACGTCCGCATCGACTTCCCGGGCAAGGGGAACGCCTTCTGCCCGGATGTCGTCAAGCTGCGCGACTCCGCGGAAAAGGACTACGGCCGCTGGAGCCACAAGGACGTCGAGTTCGTCGCCGAGGTCATCTCCCGGGGCACCGCCGCCAACGACTACGGCCCCAAACTCACCGCGTACGCGACCGCCGAGGTACCCGTCTACCTCGTGGCCGACCCCTACCAGGGCCGCTGCAACGTCTACACCGACCCCACCGACGGGGACTACGCCAAAATGCTGAGGGTCGACTTCGGCAAGGACATCGACCTGACCGGCACCGTCATCGACCTGGTCCTGAAGACCGACGGGTTCCCCCGGGACTAGGGCCTGCCCGGCGGATCAGGCCGCGGTCGCGGGGTCTGATACGGAAACCGTCACTCTCGTGCAGCCTGATCCACCGGACAGGCCCTAGCTCTCAGGGACTCCGGTACTACCCCCGGAGTCCCCGGCTCCCGCTCTAGAACATCGTGTTGTCGTTCGCCGAGGTCTCCGGCACGTCCTGGATGACGTCCCAGTGCTCGACGATCTTCCCGCCCCGCACCCGGAACAGATCCACGATCGCCTGCCCCCGCTGACCGGGCGCCGGGATGTAGTGGCTGTGGACGGCGACGAGGTCGCCCTCGGCGATGACCCGCTTGGGCTCGACCTTCAGCTGGGGGAACTGGGCGAAGTACGCGCCGAGCCCGGCCTTGGCACCGGCGGCCCCGTTGGGGATGTTCGGGTTGTGCTGCTGGTAGCCGGTGCTCCAGTACCGGTCGATCGCGCCGACGTCCTTCCGCACGAGCAACTGGTCGAACGCCTTCACCACGAGCTTCTTGTCGTACGACGTCAGCCAGGCCGGCCCGGGCTGCTGGGTACGGGGCCAACTCACCGTGGAGAACATGTCGTTGCCGTTGGCGGTCGTGTCGGGCACGTTCTGCCCGGTGTCCCAGTGCTCGGCGATCCTCCCGCCCTGGAACCGGAAGATGTCGAAGACGGCGCTCCCCGAACTCCCGGGAGTCATCACGACGTTGGAGTGGACGACGACCAAGTCCCCTTCGGAGATGACCCTCTTGACGTCGTACTTCGCGTCGGGGAACTGCTGGTGGACGGACGTGCCGAGGTTCTTCAGCGTCGCGGCGCCGTCGGGCGCGAACGGGTTGTGCTGGATGTAGTCGGCGCGGACGTACCGGTCGACGACGGCCCCGTCTCCCCGCTCGAAGACCCCCTTGAGAACCCGGACGGCGACGTCCTTCTGGTACGCGAGGCGCAGCGGCGAGTCGACGGACACGTGACCGGGCCGGTCGTACGGCACGGCGACGGCGGGAACGGTGGCGGCGGTGACCGTCAGAGCACCGGCCGCGAGGACCGCGGCGAGCACCCGACGGGCGGACGTGGTGGGGGACACGGCGTTTCCTTCCAGAGGCATGGCTCTCAGGCAGGGGTCAGCTTGAACTTTCAACCTCACCCCTCGACCCTGATCCTAACCACAGGGAAGCGCTAACTTCTAGATAGCACTCGCAGGTATTAGCCCCTCCCCGGTACGGCCTTGCTCCCACCCCTCAAGTCGCTTGCGTCGAGTCCACTCCAAGTCGTTGGCTTGAGGACCATGAAGTACACGCAGCTCGGACGCACGGGACTCAAGGTCAGCCGACTGGTGCTCGGCACGATGAACTTCGGTCCGCAGACAGACGAGGCCGACAGCCACGCGATCATGGACGCGGCGCTGGACGCCGGCATCAACTTCTTCGACACGGCGAACGTCTACGGCTGGGGCGAGAACAAGGGCCACACCGAGGAGATCATCGGCAACTGGTTCGCGGCCGGTGGCGCCGCCCGCCGCGACAAGGTCGTCCTCGCGACCAAGGTGTACGGCAACATGGCCGCCGACGGCGACGCCTGGCCCAACCACGACAAGCTCTCCGCGGTGAACATCCGCCGCGCGGTCGACGCGTCGCTCAAGCGGCTCCAGACCGACCACATCGACCTCTACCAGTTCCACCACATCGACCGCCTGACCCCCTTCGAGGAGATCTGGCAGGCCGTCGACGTCCTGATCCAGCAGGGCAAGATCCTGTACGCCGGTTCCTCCAACTTCCCCGGCTACAAGATCGCCCAGGCCAACGAGCTTGCCGCGCGCCGCGGTTCGTTCGGGCTGGTCAGCGAGCAGTGCCTCTACAACCTGTACGAGCGGCGCGCCGAGATGGAGGTCATACCCGCGGCGCAGGAGTACGGGGTGGGCGTGATCCCCTGGTCCCCGCTGCACGGCGGGCTCCTCGGCGGCATCCTCAAGAAGGAGGTCCAGGGCGGCCGTCGCGCCTCGGGCCGGGCCGCCGACTCGATCGCCGACGCGAGTGTCCGGGCCAAGATCCAGGCGTACGAGGATCTCCTCGACAAGCACGGGGCCGACCCCGGCGAGACCGCCCTGGCCTGGCTCCTCACGCGCCCCGGCGTGACCGGCCCGATCGTCGGCCCGCGTACGGCGGAGCAGCTGGAGTCGGCGATCCGCGCGGTGGAGCTGGAGCTGAGCGAGGAGCTGCTGACCGGGCTGGACGAGGTGTTCCCGGGGCCGGGCCCGTCGCCGGAGGCGTTCGCCTGGTAGGAGGCAGTACCTGAGAGCTACCCCTCTGGTATCCCGTACCCGAGGGGTACGCCTCCCGTAGGGCGTACCTGAGGGCTACCTCCCCCATACCCCGTACGTGAGGGGTACCGCCCTCGGTATCCCGTACCCGAGAGCTACTCTCAGGTACCCCGTACCAGGGAGCTACCTCCCGGGTACCCCCTACCTGAGGGCTACCTCCCGGGTATCCCCGCCTGGGGCCTACCTCCCCACAGCCGCCGCCACCGCCACCACCGCGAACATCAACACGAGCGCACCGGCCATGATCCGGTTCCGGGTCTTAGGATCCACGCCACCGAGCCTAACCGCCCCCGCCGAGCCCCCACCGACCGACCACCTCATAGCGCGGCCTCTCCCCCGCCACCCCCGACCGCGGCAGCTCGCTCCGCATCAGCGCCAGTTCCCCGACGCGCCACCCCCGCCCGGAGAACCGGCCCAGCGCGCCGACGTACGCCTCCGGAGCCACGCCCTCCCGACCGCGCGCCAGCGTCAGGTGCGGCTTGTAGCGCCGGTGCTCCATCTCCACCCCGGCCCTGCGCCCCGCCGCCTCCGCCCGGTCCGCGAGCAGCCGCAGTGCCGCGACCTCTCCCGCCGCCCCGGCCCACACGACCCGCCCCTGCCCGAACTGCCCGCCCCCGCGCACGGCGAGTTCGAAGGGCTCGGTGCGACCGGCCGCGCGCTCCAGCCGGGCCGACAGTTCCGGTACGGCGTCGTCGTCGACGTCACCGTAGAACGCGAGGGTGAAGTGCCACCCCTCCCGCCCGGTCCAGCGCAGCGCGTCCGCGCCGGGCAGCGTGCGCAACTCACCCACCACGGCGTCGAGTTCGGCACGGACCCGGTCCGGCGGCAGGACTGCGGCGAAGAGTCTCATACCGGGATTGTGCCGCCCGGCATGATGGTCGGCATGGAGATCGCGATCAGAGAAGGCACCCCGGACGACATACCCGTCATACTCGCCATGCTCGACAGCGCCGTGGAGTGGCTGGCCGCGCAGGGCCGTACGGGCCAGTGGGGGTCGAAGCCGCTCTCGGAGAACCCGAAGACGCTGGAGTCGGTGACCCGGTACATGGACGAGGGTGTGACGTACATCGCGGAGGCGGACGGCGTACCGGCCGCGACCCTCACCCTCACCGACGCCCCCGGCGCCTACCTCGCCCACCTCCCCTCCCCCGGCGAACCCGAGCGCTACATCCACTGGCTCGCCTCGGACCGCCGTTTCAAGGGCCACGGCATCGGCAGCGCCCTCCTCACCCATGCCGCCGGAGCGACCCACGCGGCCGGAGTGTCCCTCCTGCGCGTCGACTGCTACGCGGGCGACGACCGAGGGCTGGTCGCCTACTACGAGGCCAACGGCTTCACGCCGACCCACGCGTTCACCGTGAACGACAGCTGGCCGGGGCAACTCCTGGAACGCCGCGTCTGACCCTCGTACCCCTCCAGAGCCATCAACCCCCGTGCCCCCTCACCCCGTACACCCCGTCCCCCTCCAGAGCCACGCCGCCGCGCCACTCCACGGACGTACGACGGGTACGGCGTACCCCGGACCCACCCGAGCCCGGGTCACGCCGTACCCCTACCCCCGTACCACTACCTCGGTACCCCCGCCCCCGTACACCCCCGGGGTTACCCCCCCAGAGTTACGCCGCCCGAGCCAACCCCGCCTCGGCCCCGGCCTCTTCCCCCACCGGACCCCGTGGCACGAACCGCACCCGCGGATGCCCCCCATTCCACCCGAAGGAGAGCCGCAACCCTCCGACACGTGTCAGCACGAGCCCGATCGCGACGGCGGCCAGCAGGGAGATCGCGCCCCCGACGGCGAGGCCGGCCCGCACCCCGTACGCGTCGGTGATCCACCCGGCGATCGGCGCGCCCACCGGCGAGCCGCCGAGGAAGACCATCATGTAGAGGGCCATGACGCGCCCGCGCATGGCGGGGTCGGTGGACATCTGGATGCCCGTGTTCGCCGTGACGTTGACGGTCATGCCGAACATGCCGATCGGCACCATGAACAGGGCGAACAGCCACAGCGAGGGCGCGAACGCGGCGGCCAGCTCGACCGCGCCGAAGGCGACCGCAGCCCCGATCAGCACCCGCATCCGCGAGGTCCCCCGCCGCGCGGCGAGCAGCGCGCCCGCGAGCGAGCCGACGGCCATCAGCGTGTTGAAGAGGCTGTAGGACCCGGCGCCCGCGTGGAAGACGTCGTCGGCGAAGGCGGAGAGGTAGACGGGGAAGTTGAACCCGAACGTGCCGATGAACCCGACGAGCGCGATCGTCCAGATCAGGTCGGGCCGCCCGGCGACGTAGCGCAGCCCCTCGCGCAACTGCCCCTTGGCGCGCGGCGCGCGCTCGACGGCGTGCAGCTCGCGCCCGCGCATGAGCAGCAGGCCGGCGATGGGGGCGACGAAGGACAGCCCGTTGAAGAGGAACGCCCAGCCGGTGCCGACCCCGGTGATCATCAGACCGGCGACGGCGGGTCCGACGAGCCGCGCGGACTGGAAGTTCGCGGAGTTCAGGCTGACCGCGTTCTGGAGCTGGCCAGGGCCGACCATCTCGGAGACGAAGGACTGGCGCGCCGGGTTGTCGACGACGGTCGCGAGTCCCACGGCGAAGGCGGCGACGTAGACGTGCCACACCTGGACGTGTCCGGAGAGGGTCAGGGCGGCGAGCGCTATGCCGGCGACGCCCATCGACGTCTGCGTGACCAGCAGGGTCGGGCGCTTGGGGAAGCGGTCGACGAGGACACCGCCGTACAGCCCGAACAGCAGCATCGGCAGGAACTGGAGCGCGGTGGTGACGCCGACGGCGGTCGCGGAGCCGGTGAGGCTGAGGACGAGCCAGTCCTGGGCGATGCGCTGCATCCAGGTGCCGATGTTGGAGACGACCTGGCCGAGGAAGAAGAGGCGGTAGTTGCGGACCGTCAGCGAGCTGAACATCGAGGACTTGCGGGCGGGTTCCGCGGGGTCCGCGGCCGGCTCCGGTCCCTCGGAAGTACTAGGGGTACTAAGGGTGCCCTCCGAAGTACTACGGGCACTACGGGTACTACGGGTATCCCCCGGGGGTCCCTCCGGGGTCGTGCGGATCGGTGCGGGTGCGGAGTCTGCTCCGGGTCCCGGACTCAAAGGGGTTCGCCTCCTTGTGACTGCCTACAGATGCGCGAGCTTCTCCAGCACGGGGGCGGCGGCCTTCAGCTTCGCCCACTCGTCGTCGTCGAGCTCTTCCGCCAGACCGGCCAGGAACGCGTTCCGCTTGCGGCGGCTCTGCTCCAGCATGGATTCGGCCTGCTCGGTCTGGGTGACCACTTTCTGGCGCCGGTCCTCGGGGTGCGGCTCCAGGCTGACCAGCCCCTTGGCCTCCAGGAGGGCCACGATGCGGGTCATGGAGGGCGGCTGGACGTGCTCCTTGCGCGCCAGCTCGCCGGGGGTGGCGCTGCCGCAGCGCGACAGCGTCCCGAGCACCGACATCTCGGTCGGGCTCAGCGACTCGTCCACCCGCTGGTGTTTCAGTCTGCGGGAGAGCCGCATCACGGCTGATCTGAGGTCGTTCACGGCGGCGGCATCGTCGTCGTGGGTGAGGTCCGGCATGTTTCTTAGCCTAACTCATTACTCTGGCTAAATACCAGCCGGAACGCGCCGGTCCGCCCGTGATACCCACCACTGGGCGCCCTCACAGCACTTTTTCACTCAAACGGGTGACAGGGTCCCAGAAGCCCTCCCATCACCCCGAACCGTCCCGCGACCCTCGTACCCATGGGGACCACAGTGCTCAGCCTGCGAATAGACCACGAGCTGCTCGAACGGCTCCGGCACCACGCGGCCAGAAGAGGAATGAGCGTCCAGGACTATGTCGTCCGGACGCTCGTTCGCGATGACTTCGACGAGCGGTTCCAGGCCGCCGTCGAGGAGACGGAGAAGTTCTACGGGCTCACCTGAGGAGCGTTACCTCTCAGGTAGCCCCCGGATACCCCTCAGGTAGTCCCCGGGTACCTCTCAAGGTCGGGCCTGCCCGATCAGGTGAGACCCAGTGCCGGCATCAGGTAGTAGAACGCGAACACCGCCGACACCACGTACATGGCCACCGGCACCTCCCGCCCGCGCCCAGCGGCCAGGCGCAGGACGGCGAAGGCGATGAAGCCCATGCCGATGCCGTTGGTGATGGAGTACGTGAACGGCATCATCACCATCGTGATGAAGGCCGGGATCGCGATGGTGTGGTCGGCCCAGTCGATCTCCTTGACCGAGCCCGCCAGGATCAGGAACCCGACCGCGAGCAGCGCCGGGGTCGCGGCCTGCGAGGGGACCATGGTCGCGACCGGCGTGAGGAACAGCGCGACGGCGAAGAGCGCGCCGGTGACGACGTTCGCGAAGCCGGTCCGCGCGCCCTCGCCGACCCCGGCGGTGGACTCGACGAAGCAGGTGGTGGCCGAGGAGGAGGTCGCGCCACCGGCGGCGACGGCGATGCCGTCCACGAACAGGACCTTGTTGATCCCGGGCATCTGGCCGGACGCGTCGGTCAGCTTCGCCTCGTCCGAGACACCCATGATCGTGCCCATGGCGTCGAAGAAGCAGGACAGCAGGACGGTGAAGACGAACAGGATCCCGGTCAGTACGCCGACCTCGCCGAACCCGCCGAACAGGCTGACCTTCCCGATCAGCCCGAAGTCGGGGGTGGCTACGGGGTTACCGGGCCACTTCGGGGTCGTCAGACCCCAGGACTGCACGTGTACGACCGCCTCGATGATCATCGCGAGTACGGTCATGGCGACGATGGAGATGAGGATCGCGCCCGGCACCTTGCGGACGATGAGGGCGAGGGTGAGCAGCGCGCCGAGCACGAAGACCAGGACCGGCCACCCCAGGAGGTGACCGCCGGTGCCGAGCTGGAGCGGCACGGTCGTGTGGGCGGCGTCGGGGATACGGCTGACGAAGCCGGAGTCGACGAGCCCGATCAGCATGATGAACAGGCCGATACCGATCGAGATCGCCTTGCGCAGCCCGAACGGCACCGCGTTCATGACCCGCTCGCGCAGCCCGGTCGCCACCAGCAGCATGACGATCAGACCGGCGAGGACGACCATGCCCATCGCGTCGGGCCAGGACATCCGGGGCGCGAGCTGGAGCGCGACGACGGAGTTGACGCCGAGGCCCGCGGCGAGCGCGATCGGGACGTTGCCGATGACACCCATCAGCAGTGTCGTGAAAGCGGCGGTGAGGCAGGTCGCGGTGACGAGCTGGCCGTTGTCCAGCTGATGTCCGTACATGTCCTTCGCGCTTCCGAGAATGATCGGGTTGAGCACGATGATGTACGCCATCGCGAAGAAAGTGGCGAAACCACCTCGAACCTCCCGGGACAGCGTGCTGCCGCGTTCGGAGATCCTGAAGTAGCGGTCGAGGGCGCCGAGGGCCGGGGTAGGCATCGTTTGG
The DNA here is from genome assembly GCF_033794345.1 of Streptomyces niveiscabiei. Taxonomy (NCBI): domain Bacteria; kingdom Bacillati; phylum Actinomycetota; class Actinomycetes; order Kitasatosporales; family Streptomycetaceae; genus Streptomyces; species Streptomyces niveiscabiei. Next base: position 72,235 of record NZ_JARAYJ010000022.1, on the reverse strand, counting down.
TGGTTCCTACGAAGAGAAGCGGTCACGTGTAATCGGTTTCAGTATGAACATATGAGGAAGGAAACAACCATCTCCGCGCGTAGATGTAATCGCCTCGTAAGCTAAGGCCCATGGCGAAGTGGACACCCCAGCACGAGGCGCCGGAGCCCCTGGAGGGCCCCGTGGTCGCGACCATCACCGGCGGCACGATCCTGTGGTTCGTCCTCTTCCTCGCCCAGCTCCCCTTCTACGGGTGGTACGACGAGCACGGCCACCTCTGGTGGGTGTGGACCTGCCTCGCGGGTGCCGGGCTCGGCCTGTTCGGCATCTGGTTCGTCCGGCGCAGGGACGCGGCGATCAAGCGGGACGCGGCGCTGAAGGCGTCGGAGTCGCCGGAGGCGTCGTCGCCGGTAGCTCCCGAGTAGTACGGGTATGACGGGGGTCGTCCCTGTAGTACCCCCGTAGGTGACACCCCCTACAACCAGGGCACTACGCCCCTCCTCCCCGAGTCGGATCTTCGGCACCCTCAGCGGGTGAACCGGGCGATCCACACGTACCGTCGTTGGCATGGCCCACACCGATGCGGCTGACGCCGTACCAGTCGCCCCGGCGCTCCCGGCGTCCGGACTGACCACCGCCGAGGTCGCGGAGCGCGTCGCGCGCGGCGAGGTCAACGACGTCCCGGTCCGCAGCAGTCGTACGTTCGGGGAGATCGTCCGGGCGAACGTCTTCACCCGGTTCAACGCGATCATCGGCGTCCTGTGGCTGATCACCCTGGTCGTGGCGCCCATCCAGGACGGGCTGTTCGGGTTCGTGATCCTCGCCAACACCGGGATCGGCATCGTCCAGGAGTGGCGGGCCAAGAAGACCCTGGACTCCCTCGCGGTGATCGGCGAGGCGCGGCCGACGGTACGGCGCGACGGTGCCGCGGTCGAGGTCGGCACCTCGGAGATCGTGCTGGACGACCTGATAGAGATCGGCCCCGGCGACAAGATCGTCGTGGACGGCGCCTGCGTCGAGGCCGACGGCCTGGAGATCGACGAGTCGCTGCTGACCGGCGAGGCGGACCCGGTCGTCAAACGCCCCGGCGACCAGGTGATGTCCGGGAGTTTCGTGGTCGCGGGCGGCGGGGCGTTCCGGGCGACGAAGGTGGGCCGTGAGGCGTACGCCGCTCAACTCGCCGAGGAAGCCTCGCGGTTCACGCTGGTCCACTCCGAACTGCGCACCGGTATCTCGACGATCCTCAAGTACGTGACGTGGATGATGATTCCGGCCGCGATCGGCCTCGTCATCACCCAACTCGTCGTCAAGGAGAACGACTTCAAGGACTCCGTCGCCCGCACGATCGGCGGCATCGTCCCGATGGTCCCCGAGGGCCTGGTCCTGCTCACCTCGGTCGCCTTCGCGATCGGCGTCATCCGGCTGGGCCGACAGCAGTGCCTCGTCCAGGAGTTGCCGGCGATCGAGGGCCTGGCCCGCGTCGACACGGTCTGCCTCGACAAGACCGGCACCCTCACCGAGGGCGGCATGGACGTCACCGAGCTGCGCGTCCTCGACGGCCACGACGAGTCGTACGTACGCCAAGTCCTGGGCGCCCTGGGCGAGTCGGACCCGCGGCCCAACGCCTCGCTGCAAGCGGTCATCGACGCCTACCCCGACGCGGAGGACTGGCGCTGCACCGAGTCGCTGCCCTTCTCCTCCGCCCGCAAGTACAGCGGCGCGAGCTTCAGCGAGGCCGGCGGGGAGTCGAGCACCTGGCTGCTGGGGGCGCCGGACGTGCTGCTGAGCGCGAGCGCCCCCGCCCTCGCGGAGACCGAGCGGCTCAACGAACAGGGCCTGCGTGTCCTGCTGTTGGCGCGTACGGCCCGTGATCTGGGCGATCCCGACGTCGCCGTAGGTGTTGAACCGGCCGCCCTTGTCGTGCTGGAGCAGCGGCTGCGGCCCGACGCGGCGGAGACCCTGCGGTACTTCGCCGACCAGAACGTCCAGGCGAAGGTCATCTCCGGGGACAACGCGGTGTCCGTCGGCGCGGTCGCCGGGAAGCTGGGCCTGTCGGGAAAGGCCGTGGACGCGCGCCAACTCCCCTCCGACCGGGAGGAGATGGCCAAGGCGCTCGACGAGGGCACGGTGTTCGGGCGGGTCACTCCGCAGCAGAAGCGGGAGATGGTCGCGGCGCTCCAGTCTCGGGGGCACACCGTCGCGATGACCGGTGACGGCGTCAACGACGTCCTCGCCCTCAAGGACGCGGACATCGGCGTCTCGATGGGCTCCGGGTCCGAGGCGACGCGGGCCGTCGCGCAGATCGTGCTCCTCAACAACAGCTTCGCGACGCTGCCTTCGGTCGTCGCCGAGGGGCGCCGGGTCATCGGGAACATCACCCGCGTGGCGACGCTGTTCCTCGTCAAGACCGTTTACTCGGTGCTGCTCGCGCTGCTGGTGGTGTGCTGGCAGGTCGAATACCCCTTCCTGCCCCGGCACTTGACCCTGCTGTCCACGCTGACCATCGGAATTCCCGCGTTCTTCCTCGCCCTTGCGCCCAACAAGGAGCGGGCGCGGCCCCACTTCGTACGGCGCGTGATGCGGTACTCGATCCCCGGCGGGGTGATCGCGGCGGTGGCCACCTTCACGTCGTATCTGATCGCCCGTCACTACTACACGGGGGCCGATGCGTTGGACGCTGAGACCAGTGCGGCGACGCTGACGCTGTTCCTGGTGTCGATGTGGGTGCTGGCGATCGTGGCGCGGCCGTACACGTGGTGGCGGGTGCTGCTCGTCGCGACGATGGGGCTGTCGTTCCTCGTCGTGCTCGCCGTGCCGTGGCTCCAGCACTTCTTCGCGCTGAAGCTGGTGGGGACGACGATGCCGTGGATCGCGGTGGGGATCGCCGTGGCGGCGTCGGCGGTGCTGGAGGTCGTGTGGCGGTGGGTGGACCGGCGGTTCGCGGACTAGGCCCTGAGCGAGGAGAGCGCGGCACCTGTTTCCGGGTGCCGCGCTCTTGCGTGTCTCAGGAGGCGTACCTCTTAAGGGGTAGTACCCGAGGTCAGCGGACGTCGACGTAGTCGGCCGCCGAGGCGACCGCGCCCGTCGTCGACGTAGCCACGAAGTTGTACCGGTAGTACCCGTCGGCCGTGGCCTTGACCGTGGTGCTCAGGGTGCCCTTGGCCGTGGTCTTGACGGACTTGACGGTCGTCCAGGTCTTGGCGCCGGCCTTCTTGTACTGGAGCTGGACCGTCTGCGCGCCGTAACCGGCGTACTTGTTGGTCTCCCAGTTGGCGCGGGTGAGGGTGCCCTTGACCGTGATGGTCCGGCCCTTCTTCACCGGCTCCGGGGTGGCGTCGGTGGTGAGCTTGGCCTGGCGCAGGAGCTTGGTGGAGCCGAGGTCGCCCTGCCAGGTCTCGCCGGCCTTGTTCGTGTGGACGGCGACGGCGCCGACCTTCCAGGCACCGGACTCGGAGTTGATGAGGTCGCCGTCGGTGACGTTGAAGACCAAGGCGGCCGTGCAGTTCAGGACCGTCTTGGAGGCAGCTGCGGCCTTGCAGGTGCCGGGGTTCTCGCTGATGAACATGTCCGACGGCTTGGCGATCGTCGCGCCGCGGTAGATCACCGGACCGCTCTGGAACGACTTCGCGTCCAGACCCTCCGGCTTGGTCACGGTGTACGTGACGGGGAAGGAGGCCCGGCCGGAAGCACCGACCACGAGGGTCTTGGCGATCTTGACGTTGGAGAAGGTCACCTTCGGACCGGCGGCGGCCGGAGCGGCCTGCGCGGCGGGAGCGGCGAGGGCGGAGAGTGCCACGGCGCCCAGGACGGCGGCAGCGGTGGCGGTGGCGCGTATGCGCATGTGCGTTCCCCAGTGAAAATGAATGTCCAGGGAGTCTGTTGACTCACGCGTGAGACCCGTAGCCCTTGGGAACAGTTGTGCGGATGTGAGGGCATTTGGTGAAACCTTTACCCTGAACACCCCGATCCCTCTCAAGAGCTACGGGTCCACCCCTCAGTCGAACCAGCGGTCCCGCGCCAGCTCCGCCGTCCTGGACGGGTCCTCCAGCAGCGCCGCCACCTCGAACCGCCGCGGCCACTGCCCCGCCGCCCACGCGAGCCCGGCGGCGACGCCTTCGAGGGTCGACGCGTGGAGCACCCCGTCGTCGGTGAGCCGCCAGTCGATCTCGACGCCGTCGACGATCAACTCGTCGTGTTCCACGTAGGACTTGGGGGTACGGGGGCCGAGGAGCACGGCCACGGAGTCGGGTACGTCGTGTTCGGCGCCCTCGGAGTCGACCCCGCCGGTGACGGACTCGCTGAGGCGGCGCACCTGGAAGAGTTCCGCCAACTCGGCTGCCCTGGTGGGGCGTACGGGCAGCAGGGGGGTGCCGTCGGTGAAGGGGAGGAGGTCCGGGGAGTCGACGACGACGGCGTCGGCCGCGTCCACGACGTCCACCGAGCCGTCGACCACGGCCCTCAAGTCGTCCGGCAGCGTGACCTGTTCGGGGTCGAGGTCGGCCAAGGCGCCGTAGAGGCCGTGGAGTTGGGCCGGGGTGACCTCGCGGTCCGGGTCGGCGAGGCGTTCCAGGAGTTCGGCGGCGCCGCCGGGCTCTTCGAGGAGCGCGGACACGGACGTGCGGACTCCCAGGGCGCGCAGCACCTGTTCGTCGTCGAAGCCGGTCGCGTCGGCCTCGTCGTACAGCCCGTGCAGCAGCGGGTCGCCGCCCGCCGCGAGCAGGCCCGCCGGTCGGCGGCCGTCGAGGACCGGGTGCCCCCTCAACCACCAGGCGGTGTACGGCCGTACGACCTCGTGGGTGCCGTCGGGCAGCAGGATCCGCAGCGGCTGGACCAGGGCGTCGCGCAGCGGCGGCTGTGCCAGCAGGGCCAGCGCCTGGGGCCACTTGTCGTCGTCCACGAGGTCCAGGTCGCGGACGGCGACTAGTTCCGTCGCGACCGGGGGGACCGGCGAGTCGGGGAAGCGGTCGAGGACGTCCTCGGCCCAGACGTCGACGGCGTCCAGCAGGCCCGCGTCGTCGGGTTCGGCGAAGTCGCCCTCGCGGGGCTCCAGTTCGTCGGGGTCGAGGACGACGTCGGTGGCGCGGACCAGGGCGAAGTTCGCGAGCACGCCGCAGGCGGTGAGGGGCTGTTCGCCCCACTTCTCCGCCAACTCGTGGTCGACCTCGGCGAGTTCGTCGGCGCGGATGACGGAGGCGAACGGGCTGCCGGGCAGGACGAGTTCACCGGCGGGCACGAGTTCACCGTCCTCGTCGGGCAGCGCGAGGGCGCCGAGCCAGGGTTCGTCGCCGGGTTCGAGGCCCGCCTCGCGGACGAGGGCGAGCACGGTGTCCGCCAACTCCTCGGCGTCCGGGGCGTCTTCGTCCCAGGCGCCGTCGTCGTCGTCCAGGGAGGCGGCGACGGCCGCGCGGACCTGGGGAGTTGTCAGGACGGCGCGCGGGGTCGCCGAGAGCGCGCCGAGCTTCTCCAGCAGGGGGTGCGCGGCGTCCTCGTGGGCGACCTTGAGGCCGAGGCGGGCGAGGACCTCCGGGTCGGTGCCGGTCGCCGTGTCGGGGAGGGGGAGGAGGATCTGGCGGGGGCCGATGGTGGTACGGCCGTCGGCGAGGGGGACGGGCAGGCCGGAGAGGCGGTCCGGGTCGGTGCCCGCGAGGCTGTCGTACAGCCGGTACCACCAGTCCGGGTCCTTCTCCAGCCCGGCGAGCCGGTCGATGACGTCCGCGAGGGGGACGCGGGGGACGCCGAGGGTGCGCAGTTCGACGCGGCGTTCGAGTCCGGCGGGGAGGAGGGTGGGGAGGACTTCGGCGAGGACGCGGACGGTGTCGGCTCCGGCGCCCTCGACGATCTCGGCGTCGCGGGGGCGGAGGGCTTCGGGGAGGAGTACTTCGGGGGTAGCTCCCGGGTCGTCGGCCGGGAGTCGTAGTACCTCGGAGGTAGCTCCCTGGTCGTCCCCCGGCAGGGGTAGTACCTCGGAGCCAGGGGCGTCGGCAGCACTTCCGGTGTACAGCTCCCCGGCGACACCGAAGGCCGGTCCGGCCGTCTCGCCTCGTCGGTCTCCCTGTGCTGCGGCGGGCGGCAGGAACGCGGTGCGCGGCAGCCGCTCCAGCACGGCCTGGCGGAGCGCCCCGTCCAGCTCGCCCTTGCCGAGCGGGCCGGGGACGAGGTCGATGATGCCGGTGCCCACGGGGCGCCAGTCCGCGAGGAGTTGGGCGTACGCGTCGGCCGCGCGCTGGACCAGGAAGTCGGTCAGGGGGCCGGGTGCGGCGTGGCGGCGGATGGTGTCGAGAGGGAAGGAGGCGATGAGGAGGGCGGGGACGCCGAGGGGTTCGTCGCTGGGGGTGGGGGCGTGCAGGACGGGCGCGGTCCGGGGTCGTACCGGTAGTCCCTGGGTATCCACCGGCACCGCCCACGTCAACGACCAGTGCGGGCGCAGGCGTTCCTCCACCGGGCGGTCGGCGAGGAGGTCCGGCGCACTCTCGCCGTGCGCGGAGAGGGTGCGCCAGGTCGTCGTACCGTCGCGGGAGTCCTCTACGACCGTGAGGTGACCGTCGGTGCGGCGCCACAGGGTGCGGGCGGGGGTGTCACCCACCTCGACGACGACTTCTTGGAGCCCGGGGAGGGTGAGGAGCAGGCTGTCGTCGACGGCGTCGAGGAGCCGCTCGGCGAGGTCGGCCGCCGCCGTGTCCCGCAGGGGGAGGATGACGGCCGTGTCGTACGTGTCGGGGGCGGTGCCCTCGGCGGCGTACGGCAGGCGTAGTACGGGTACGTGGCCGTCGCGGCGGCGTACCTCGTCGCCCAGACCGGGGCTGTGGCGGGCCGTGTCGGCGGCGAGTTCGCGGGCCTCGGCGAGGGACCAGCGCACCCCGCCGTGCCGTCCGACGACCGCCGGCTCGTCGGTGACGGACAGGACCGCCGCGAAGCCGACGCCGAAGCGGCCGATGGACGGGGTGTCGCGTTTCGCCGAGGCCCTGAGCGTCGCGAGCGACTCGACTCCGGCGGCGTCCAGGGGGGCGCCGGTGTTGGCAGCGACGAGTACGCCTTCACGCAGGGTGAGCCGGAGTCGTCCCGGTACGCCCGCGCGGGCGGCGGCGTCGGCGGCGTTCTGTGCGAGCTCGACGATCAGCCGATCGCGGTAACCCCCGAGTACGAGGTCCTCCTCGGCGTTCGCGTCCTCCCGGAAGCGGGCGGGACTGGTCGCCCAGGCGTCCAGGACTCCGCGTCGCAGCCGGGCGGTGCCGAAGGGGTCGGCGCCCTCCGTCGCGGGCCGCACGAAGTTACTCACGTTCACTCTCCTCATCGGCGTGAGGAGACCGTACCGCTCAGGTCTTACGGGGGTGTACTTCGGTATCACGTGAGCGCCACGCCTGGAGTCACAGCACTCCGGAGGGGGCGAGTGCTTCGTACCTTGAATTTGGCACAGCAGACTTCAAGGTCACACAACGCCAGGGAGTAGCGCCGATTTGGTTAAACTGCCAGCTCAAATGCCCTATGCCCGACCTCGTCCATGGCTCGACACCCTTGAAATCCTCGCGACCAAATTCAAGGTTGCCCGAGTATCCTTGACATTGTGGATGCTGACCTCCTGGGACGATCACCGATCGGCACCTTGGTGCCGATCACTGGCTACGACCCCCGCGCCGGCCGCGAGTATCACGCCGATGCCTACGTCCCGGACAACCTGCCGAACGACGTCGAACTCACCGGACCGACCCATCTGGCAGTCGCGAAGGCCGCCGCTGCCGTGGCGAGGGCCGACCAAGCGGCTCGCCAACTACCCAACCCCCGACTCCTGGTCCGCCCCTCCATCCGGCGCGAGGCGGTGAGCACCTCCGCCCTGGAAGGTACGTACGCCGCATTCACCGACGTCCTCGAAGCCGACTTCAAGGACCAGGCCCAGCTGTCCGCGTCGGTCGCCGAAGTGCTCAACTACGTCCATGCGGCGGAGGAAGCCATCGCCTGGGTGCACGAGCGCCCGATCACCCTCGCGCTGCTCCAGCATCTCCAAGGAATCCTGGTCCGAGGAACCCCCAGCGAGACGCGCGACGCCGGGCAGGTGAGAACGACCCAGGTGTTCATCGGCCTCAACAGCGCCAACGTGGAAGACGCGCGTTTCGTTCCAGTACCGCCCGATCACCGGCTCCGCGACGGCCTGCTCATGTGGGAGGGGTGGATCAACAGCGCCCAGGAGATGCACATCCTCGTGAAAATGGCTCTCGGGCACTACCAGTTCGAGACCCTGCACCCCTTCAACGGCGGAAACGGTCGCCTCGGTCGCCTCGTGGTCATCCTCCAACTCATGGCGGCGGGGGAACTCCAGTACCCCATCCTCAACTTGTCGCCGTGGCTCGAAGTACGCCGCCGGGCCTACCAGGACCACCTGCTCGACGTCAGCGTCACCGGGGACTACAACCCCTGGGTCACGTTCTTCTGCCAGGCCGTGGAGGCACAGGCGTACGAAGCGATGCGCCAGGTCGACGGCCTGATCGAGATCAAGCAGCGGTTCATGGACCAGCTCCGCGCACTGCGAGCCAAGGGGGTTTCGCTCCAGATCGCCGAGGACCTGATCGGTTACCCCATGCTGACGGTGAGGGATGCGGCCGAGCGGTACGGGGTGACGTACCAGGCCGCCAATCAAGCCGTGGCGAAACTCGCCGAGTTGGGCATCCTCACGCAGCGGTCCGAGGGGAACTACGGACGGATCTTCGGGTGCAACGACGTCTTGAGGATCATGCAGCTGCCGCCACCGCCACGACAGACCGCGCTGCCGGTTGCGTGACCGGCGGCGACGGCGTTCAGCGGGCGGCGCAGGCGAGGAAGCCGGTCCACGTGGCGGGGATCACGGCGAGGCGGGGGCTGGAGTCGCGGTACATGGTTCACAAAACTCCCCCGGCCCAGCCCGCGCCCCAACCCACCACCCCCGTCCGCCACTTCAGCGTCCAACTCTCCCCCACCCGACGCGGCGCCCGCCTCGCCCGTCTCCTCTCCACGGAACAACTCCGCTCCTGGGGACTCCCGTTGGACCCCGCCCGTCTCGTCATCGCCGAGCTCGCCAACAACGCCGTCCAGCACGGCCGCGTACCCGGACGGGACTTCCTGCTGCTCCTCCAGGACCTCGGCGGCACCCTGCGCATCGAGGTGTCCGACACGCGGACGGACCGCCTCCCTCAGCCTCAACTCGCCGGGCCCGACGCGGAGTCGGGGTACGGGCTCGCCCTCGTGCACGCGCTGAGCACCGCGTGGGGCGTCACCGAGGGGCCGACCCCGCGCAAAACCGTCTGGGCCGAGATCGCGTTGGGTTCGCCGGGACCCGGGTTTCCGTGTCGCGGTGCTGCCAGCCCCTCCCGAAAGGAACGGTGAGGGAAAAGGAACCCGCCAAACCCCACCCCTCCCGCCCGCGCCCGACGAGCGGGAGCTGAGGTCACTCCCGTGAGTGATGTTCGCCAACCGGACTTGATCTGGGGCGGGTTGTATGCCTTACGCTCTGCCTCACACACCTTCAGAAAACTCAACGGCCCCCGCCGGGACTGGCATCCCAATGCGAGGGCCTCACCACCAAGGAAGAAAGACCCTTCCCGATGGATACCCAAGACATTAACGCGTCCCCGCGTGCCCAGTCCCGTCCCCGTGACGGGAAACACCCGAACCGGCGTCACCCGCACGCAGGTCTGGTTCACGACAACACCCGCCACACCGAACGCTTCACGGTGATCGGCAACCACCTCGCCCAGCACCCGGACCTGTCGCTGCTCGCGATCGGACTCGGCACGCACATCCAGTCACTCCCCGCCGGCACTCCCATCAGCATCAAGGCCCTCACGGGTCGCTTCACCGAGGGCGCCGACCGAATCGCCTCGGGGCTACGGGAGTTGGAGACCCACGGCTACCTCCGCCGCGAACGCCACCAGATCCAGGGCGGGCGCATCGTCACGCGCACCGTCTCCTGCAACCAGCCGGGCCGCACCAACAGGGCTGGCCACAAGGGCAGTTCCACACCTTGCGGCGCGGAGTACGCCGGGGGAGGCCACGGCACGCAGGGCAACACCGGCCCGGACGTGGGCAGTCGGGGCCACAGCGACGGGAGCGACCACGGCGAGGGCCACCGCGTGGGCCACATCGACGACAACACCCCCGGCAGCCAACCTCAGTGCGTCCAGGCCCACGACACCCCGGACCACTCCCCCTGCCACCCGCCCTCACAGCAACCCCGCAAGAAGGCCCTCCCCTCCGTACCCCAGCCCTCCTGCACCACCCCCGGCATCTTCCAGAAAGCCTCCGAGGTCCTCGCCGACCTCCGCCGCCACGACCCCCGCCTCCACCTCTCCGCCGCCGACATCGCCCACCTGGCCCCCGGCGTCGCCGCCTGGCTGGAACGCGAGGTCTCCCCCAGGACCGTACGCCGGGTCCTGGCCGAGAACCTCCCCCTGGACCCCCTCTACCGCCCGGCAGCGTTCGTCGCCCACCGGCTGACGGTACTGCTCCCGCCCCTGCCGTACTTCGGCGCCGGACGCCCGGTACTACCCGTGTACACCACGCCGGACGCGCCCCCGGCGATCGGCGCCGACAGCCTCGTACCCGTACAACCCGTACAACCCGCGCTCCCCCCGGGCCTCCGGAATCCCACGGCCTGCCCCGAGTGCGAGCGCCCCTACCGGCGCCCCACACCCCCGGGCACCCTCTGCCGGGACTGCCGACCGCCTGAGACCGCCGACTGCCTGAGCGCGTAGTACCCGGGTAGTCCCCCGCAGGTAGCCGCCCTCAAGTACTACCTCCCAGGTAGCCGCCCGCAGGTACTACCTCCCAGGTAGTCGCTCCCCGGTACTACCCCGCAGGTACTCCGCCGAACGAGCTACGAGTGCCCCAGCTCAGCCGTCTCCTCGTCCCCGTCCCCCACCGGCACCGACCCCGAATCGGCGGCGGGCCGCAGCGGGAACGGGTCCAGTTGGGTCTCGTCGACCACCGGCAGAGCGGGCCGCGGCGGCGCGGGCATGACCGCCGCCTCGGAGTGGCCGCCGCAGCCGTACGTGAGGGAGACGACGCGACCGTCGGCGGGGGAGAACTCGTTCGCGCAGACGCCGAACGCCCGGCCGAGGCTGCCGCCGATCGGTGTGAGGAAACCGCAGCTCACGCAGGTCGCGGGGGCGGCCTGGGCCATGGGGGTCTGCGCGCCGAACGCCTCTTCCCAGCGGTCGGCGGCGATGTGGAGGCCGTAGCGGGACAGGACGCGGGCGCGGCGCAGGCCGAGTTCGTCGGCGACGGCGGCGATCGTGCCGCGGGTGGGCGGCGTGACGAGGCCGGGCGTGTCCTCGGTGTCGTCGGACGCGGCGGCGAGTTCCGGCGCGGGCTCGTCGTCGCCGGAGTCGCCGGGGGCGAGACGGTCGTCGGCGTACCCGGACTCCAGGCGGTCGTCGTCCGCGTCGGTCGGCAGGAGGTCGCCGGGGCCGAGGTCGCCGGGGCGCAGCCGCTCGCTCCACGGCACCCACTCGGGCGCGAGGACCGCGTCGGGGCCGGGGAGCATGACGACCTCGTCGAGCGTCACGATCTTGGCGCGGGAGGCGCGTGCGACGGTCGCCGCCCAGCGCCAGCCGCGGTAGCCGAGTTCCTTGCACTCGAAGAAGTGGGTGACGACGCGGTCACCCTCGGAGACGAGGCCCACGTGCTCACCGACGACTCCGGGTGCCGCCGCCTCCTCGGCTGCGGTGCGTGCGAGGTCGACGGCCTCGGCGCACAGGCGGTCGGGGGTGCGGCTTCGCGTGGTCGCTGCGCTCACAGGTATCGCTTCTCTCCTACGCCGTCTGTCGGGTGCGGTGTCTCGGGCCGCGGAACGGACGGAGCGGACCTGTGGGCCGCGTCGACGTCCGCGTCCGATCGTGCTCGGGCGCACCTGTGCCATCCATTGTGCGGGATGGCTGAGATACGCACGCTACCTGTTCACGGCCGCTCAGCCCACACCGACGGGACCCGACGGTCGACAACGACACCCGGATCGTCACCCTGAGGTCGTCCCCGGGTAGTACCGGAAGCCCTCCGGCAGCGCCCCGAGCGGCCCTTCCGTACCCGAGGACTACCCGGGTAAACCCGGAGAACTACCGCGCCGTCCGCGCGCTAACCGCACTACGCACCGCGTTCTCGGGGCACTATGAACGTCGTGGCAACCGCGCGGACACCCCAGGGCGCGACCGGAATCGGCGGGCAGGGGAAGACGAGAGGCGGCGGTTCGGGTCGGCTGGGCGGACCCGTCCGCTCGATCGGCCGTGCCCTGCACTTCCCGTTCACCGGTACGGCGCGCGGCATCAGAAAGGCCACGCACGCGCACGGCGCGGGCGAGTCGGGCCTCGGCAAACTCATCGAACTGCACGCCGTGAACGGCGCGGGCGACGTGATGATCACGGTCGCGCTCGCCTCCACGGTCTTCTTCTCCGTCCCGACGGACGAGGCGCGCGGGCGGGTCGCGCTCTACCTCGCGATCACGATGGCTCCGTTCACCGTCCTCGCCCCCGTCATCGGCCCGCTCCTCGACCGGCTCCCGCACGGGCGGCGCGCGGCGATGGCCGGTGCGATGCTCGCGCGGGCCCTGCTCGCCCTAGTACTTTCGGGTGCCGTCGCGACGGGGAGCCTGGAGATGTACCCGGCGGCCCTGGGGGTACTCGTAGCTTCCAAGGCGTACGGCGTCGTTCGTTCCGCCGTAGTACCCCGGCTACTCCCACCACGCCTGTCCCTCGTGAAGGCCAACTCCCGGGTCACCCTGGGGGGACTCCTGGCCACGGGGATCGCCGCGCCCATCGCGGCGGGGCTGCACCAGATCGGGCCCGGGTGGCCGCTGTACGGCGCGTTCGTGATCTTCGTGCTCGGTACGTTCCTGTCGTTCACGCTCCCTCCGAAGGTGGACTCGGCGAAGGGGGAGGACGTCGCGCTCCTCGCCGCCGACGAGAACCATCTGCACGGCCCGCTCAAGTCGGCCAAGCGGCCCGGCCTGCGCACGGTCGGCATCGGCGTCACCCACGCCCTCGGCGCGAACGCCGCGCTGCGGTGGCTGTCGGGGTTCCTCACGTTCTTCCTCGCGTTCCTGCTGCGCGAGCACCCCCTGACGGGGCAGAGCGCCGCCGTCTCGCTCGGCATGGTCGCGGTCGCGGCGGGGGCGGGGAACGCGCTGGGTACGACGGTGGGGGCGTGGCTGCGGTCGCGGGCGCCGGAGGTGATCGTCGTGACGGTCGTCGCGGTGGTCCTCGGCGCGACGATCACGGCGGCGCTGCTGTTCGGGGCGTTCCTGGTGGCCTGCCTCGCGGCGGTCGCCGGGTTCTCGCAGGCGCTGGCCAAGCTGTCGCTGGACGCGCTGATCCAGCGGGACGTACCGGAGTTGGTGCGGACGTCGGCGTTCGCCCGGTCGGAGACGCTGCTCCAGGTGTCGTCGGTGTTCGGCGGGGCGGTGGGGATCGTGATGCCGCTGAACGGGACGCTGGGGCTGTCGGTGGCGGCGGGAGTGGTGGCGGTCGGCTGGGTCGCTACCGCGAAGGGGCTACTCGGGTCGGCCCGGCACGGAGGCGTGGCGGGCGGGGGCGGCGGGGGCCGGGCCCGGGTGGAGTAGAGCTCTAGTACCCGAGGGCGACAGGGGCGAGCGAGGGGCGGGCATGGGCTCGGGCCGGTCGTACCCGGGTAGTACCTGGGGGTGAGCGGGCTGGCGAGGGATCCGGCGCGAGCGCGGCCCGGTCGTACCCGGGTAGTACCCGAGAGCCACGCCCCCCGCCCCTCCCCGAGAGCCGCCCCCCCACCCCGCGTGGCCTAACGCACAGCGACGCCGTACCCCGCGTAGGAACTGCGCCGGGCGGGCCCGATAGCCTTCCGCCTATGACCAAGCAATCCGCTGCTGTGCGACGCCGCCGCGCCGTCGCCGCCGCCGGCGCCGTGTCCGCCGGACTGCTCGTGCTCTCGGCCTGCGACAAGCCGACGCCTCGGGCCACGATCACCTTCGGCTCGTCGTCGGTGAGCGAGGAGGCCACCTGCGGCGGTGAGAGCTCCAAGCTCGACACGTCGAAGCTGACGGCCTGCCTGAAGGACGAGGACATCGAGTCCATCAAGGTCGACCCCGAGGCGGGGAACGTCCGGTTCGGTGTGGACCCCGACATCGCCGACAAGCGGTGGACGGTCCTGATGAACGGCCAGCCGCTCACCGGGGACAGCGACAAGACGTACCTCACCATCCCGAGCAGCGTCTTCTTCAACGCCCAGTACGGCGCGCAGGGCGACTCCACGCTCGTCACCATCAAGGCGGGTGACGGCAAGAAGGACAGCCAGGCCGTCACGGGTCTGTGGTCGTTCCGCCTGAAGAAGGACAGCTGACCACGTCCGCCGTCCGCATCCTTGTCGCCACCGCCGTCCCGGCCGAACGGGACGCGGTGGCACAGGCGTTCCCGGACCCGTCCGGCGAACTCCGTACGCTGCCGGGCGGGTTGACCGTCCGCCGCCTCACCCCCGTACCCCACAGGTACGACGTCCTGGCCGCCGGGGTAGGCCCCGCCCTCGCCGCCGCCTCCACCGCGACCGCCCTCACCGCCGCAGTACTGGAGAGGGACCCGTACGACGTCGTCGTCTCGGCGGGCATCGCGGGTGGCTTCGCACCGGACGCCCCCGTAGCCTCCCTGGTCCTCGCGGACCACATCACCGCCGCCGACCTGGGCGCGGAGACCGCCGACGGGTTCCTCCCGGTCACCGACCTCGGCTTCGGCACCGTCACCCACCTCCCGCCCCCCGACCTCGTACGCCGCGCGGCCGACGCGACCGGCGCTCGCACGGGCACCGTCCTGACCGTCTCGACGGTCACCGGCACCGCGAGCCGGGCCGACGCCCTGCGCACCCGGCACCCCGGCGTGCTCGCCGAGGCCATGGAGGGGTTCGGCGTCGCGGAGGCGGCCGGCGCGCACGGCGTCCCCGTCCTCGAACTGCGCGCGGTCTCCAACCCCGTTGGCCCGCGCGACCGTTCGGCCTGGCGCATCAAGGACGCGCTGGAGTCGCTGACGGCGGGTTTCGGGAAGCTCGCCCCCGTTCTGGAGAGTTGGAGACAGCATGACCTCTGAGCAGCCCATGACCTCCGAGCGGCCTGTGCGGATCGCCTACTCCCCCTGCCCGAACGACACGTTCGTCTTCGACGCCCTCGCCCACGACCGCATCGCGGGCGCCCCCGCGCTCGATGTGACGTTCGCGGACATCGACATCACCAACGGCCTCGCGCAGCAGGGGGAGTACGACGCCCTGAAGGTGTCGTACGCGGTCCTTCCGTACGTACTGGAGGACTATGCCCTCCTGCCCTGCGGCGGGGCCCTGGGGCGCGGTTGTGGACCTCTGGTCCTCACGAGGGAGGCGGGCGTCTCCCTCGTAGGGCGTACGGTCGCGGTGCCGAGCGAGAAGTCGACGGCGTACCTGCTGTTCCGGCTGTGGGCGGCGGAGACCGTGCCGGGCGGGGTCGGGGAGATCGTGGTGATGCCGTTCCACGAGATCATGCCGGCCGTCCGGGACGGGAAGGTCGACGCGGGGCTCGTCATCCACGAGGCGCGGTTCACGTACCAGAACTACGGGCTGCACAAGCTCGCGGACATGGGCGAGCACTGGGAGGAGACGACCGGTCTGCCGATCCCGCTGGGGGCGATCATCGCCAAACGGTCCCTGGGCACCGACCGGTTGGAGCTGCTGGCCGAGTCGATCCGGGCGTCGGTGCGGGCCGCCTGGGACGACCCCGAGTCGTCCCGGCCGTACGTCATGGAGCACGCGCAGGAGATGGACCCGGCCGTCGCCGACCAGCACATCGGGCTGTACGTCAACGAGTTCACGGCGGATCTCGGGGAGGCGGGGTATGCCGCCGTACGGGGGCTGCTCACGCGGGCGGCGGCCGAGGGGCTGGTACCGCCCCTCGGACCGGACGCACTGCGGTTTCCGTGATACTTGAGAGTTACCCGGGGATTCCTACACGTCGAGCTGGTCCGCGACCGCCCTCAGCAATCCCGCGATCTTCGCGCCGGAAGCCTTGTCCGGATAACGCCCCTTCTCCAGCATCGGCGTGATGTTCTCCAGGACCGTGGTCAGATCCTGGACGATAGAGGCGAGTTCGTCCGGCTTACGGCGCTGTGCCGCTGCGACCGAAGGGGTCGGGTCGAGGAGAACGACCGAAAGGGCCTGATCGCCGCGCTGACCGGCGACGACTCCGAACTCGACGCGCTGTCCCGGTTTGAGTGTCTCGACTCCGTCGGGGAGGACCGAGGAATGAACGAAGACGTCACCGCCGTCGTCGCGGGAGAGAAAGCCGAAGCCCTTCTCGCTGTTGAACCACTTGACTTTGCCGGTAGGCACGTCTGTCCTCGTCCTCGTACTCGTCGGAAAACTGCTTCTGTCGTAAAACCGCTTCCGAAAACCGCCCGCGGAACCGTCGGCACCTCGGCCCTGGCACCGCGCGAACGGCTCCGGATAGCAGTACAGCGGGTCGACCATGACCCGCCGGTACCAAGGCTAATGGTCTGTGCGCGGGTGACAAGACGTCCCCCGGTTGTTCCTTCGCGCTGGGAACTACCCTGGTCCGGTGCGTGACAAAACCCAAACGAATTCCGCCGCTCCCGGTGACCGACTGATCCGCGCCGGTGCGATCGTGTTCTTCGCCGGTACGGTGGCCACTCTCGTCACCGTGACCCCGTTGTTCCTCGGTACGACGCCTTTTCCTGCGTACATGTTCGGATTGAGCATGCTCATGGGCGTCGGCTTCCTGATCGCGGGAGCCGGTGTACTGCGTTCGATCGCCGCCGGGCGGCGTCAGGCGAGGGAGGGATCAGCGGCTTCCGGGGCGTCCGCGAGATAGGCCGAAAGCCATCCCGGGAACGCGAGCAGATCGTCGAGCACCACATCCGCACCGGCCGTCCGCAATTCCTCCGCACCGCACGGTCCGGTGGTCACCCCCACCGAGAGCGCGCCGGCCGTCCGGGCACCCCTGACGTCTCCCACGTGATCGCCGACATAGACGTGGGCGCCGTATTCCTTGAGCGCCTCCGCCTTCTGCTCGGCCCACAGGTCACCGACTACCACGTCAGGGGTAAGCCTCAGGTACTCCATGTGCAGCTTCGCGTTGGGTTCGTGCTTGGCCGTGACGACGATGGCGCGACCGCCCGCCGCGTGCACGGCCTCGATCGCCTCGGGGGCGCCGGGCAGCGCGAGGGTCCCGGTCACGGCGTACTCGGGGTACAACCTGCGGTAGAGCGCGGCCATTTCGACGACCTTGTCCGCCGGGAACCAGTGGGCCATCTCGTCCTCGACCGGCGGCCCGAGCCGGCTGACCACGAGGTCGGCGTCTATGTACACGCCGGTCCGCTCGGCGAGGGCCTGGTAGCAGGCGCGGATTCCGGGGCGGGAGTCGACGAGGGTCATGTCGAGGTCGAAGCCGACGACGGGGGTAAGGGGCGGGAAGGGGGCGGAGGCAGGGGCGGGGGCCGGGGTGGGCTCGGGTGCGGTCATGTCTCCGAGTGTCTCAGCAGCCGTGATCGCCCCTTGGGTACTACCCGGTTACGACTTCGGCCGTACGTGGCCCTTCGCGGCTACTTGTTCCGCTGCGACCGCCACACCAGGTACAGGGCCGAGGCGACGGCCGCTCCCCGCACCACCCACGGCCACGTCTCGGAGACCGCGTCGTTCATGTGCCCCTCGGCGATCGGCTCGCCCCAGCGGCCCTGGCCGCGGCCCCACAGCCACAGCATCCCCGCCGCGACCGCGCTGCCGGGGATCCACATCACGGCGAGCTTCGTCTCGCGGTCGGTGAGGCGCCGGGACGCGTAGGCGATGACCCAACCGGCGCCCAGCGCAAGGAGGTTGCCGAGGACCGCGCCCGCGACGAGGGAGGCGGCGGCGAGCAGCAGGAGGGGGTTGCTCCACGTGCGGGAAGAGCGCTCGGGGGAGGTGCGGTCGCGGGAGGGCAGGGGGATCAGGCGGCGACGGCGACGGGGGGCGGCCTTGCCGGGGTCTCCGGCGGGCCCGGCCTGTTCACCGGCCGGGGGCGCGGCGGGGGCCTCCTTCTCGGCCTTCGCCTCCTTCGCCGCCTTCTCCTCCGCCGCCCTGGCGCGCGGGGACTTCAGGAGTTCGGGGATCTCGACGCCGCCGACGAAACCCGGGACGTCGTCGAGGTCACTCTCCAGACCTACGGGGCCCTTGAGCCACCAGTCGGGGAGGGGGTCGTCGGAGGTACGGGGGGTGGGGAGGGTGACGGGGTCGCCGGAGCCGGTTCGGTCGCCGGAGCCGGTGCGGTCGGTGGGGGCGGCCGGTGCCGACGGTCCCCGGTGGCTCTCAGGTCCGGGGGTACCTGCGGGGTACGCCGGCTGGGCGGGTACGGCGACCGCGGGCGCGTCCGGCGTACCGGCGCCGCCGCCCGCCGCCGCGACGACGTCGTCGGGGCTGCCCAGCCGGGCGATGATCTTCCGTACCGCCGCCGGACTGTCCGCCGACGCCTTGGCCCGGCGCTGGTCGATCTCGTTGCGCAGCTCCGACACGAGCCGCATCCGGTCGCCCGACGCCAACTGCTGTTGCTGAGCCACGTCCCCGACGCGGCTCAGGTACTCGTAGACGACTTGGTCGCTCTCGATCCCCACGGGAAAAAGCTACCGCGCGGGGGACTTCGTCCAGTAGGTCCCCGAGGCGTAACCCTGCTGGCTCCCAGGGTGTAACCCTCGCGGGAGCCCCCTACCCCGGCCGTACCCGCTACCGTGGGTCAGATGAGCACCCCCCGCTCCCTCGCCGAGGCGCTCCGCTCGCGCGACGACCGGTCCCTCGCCGCGCTGCTGCGCGGCCGGCCGGACCTCATCACGCCGGTGCCGACCGACCTGACCCAGCTCGCGACGCGGGCGGGCACCCGCGCCTCCGTCGTACGGGCCCTGGAGCGGCTCGACCGGTTCGCACTCCAGACCGCGGAGGCGCTGGCCGTGGCGGCGGACCCGGCGTCGTACCAGGAGCTCCTGGGTCTGATGGCCGGGGACGAGAAGGACCCGGCGGTGGTGGCGGCGCTGCCCGGCGCGGTGGCGACGCTGCGGGAGCAGGCGCTGGTATGGGGGGACGACAACCGGCTGAGGCTGGTGCGTACCGCCAGAGAGCTACTCGCCCCCTCACCCCAGCACCCGTCCCCCACCGGTCTCGGCCCGAGCGTGCAGGAGGCCACGGCGGGGATGTCGCCGGGGCGGGTGCAGACGATCGTCGCGGCGGCGGGGCTGCCGTCGACGCACGACTCGGTGAGCGCGGTCGCGGGGCTGACGGCGTTGTTCTCCAGCCGCCGCAAGCTGAAGTCGCTGCTCGCGAAGGCTCCGGCGGAGTCCCTCGACGTGCTGGACCGGCTGGTGTGGGGGCCGCCGTACGGGCAGGTCACGGCCGAACCGGCGGCGCGGCTGCGGTGGTTGCTGGACCGGGGGCTGCTGCTGCCGACGGCGCCGGGGACGGTCGTCCTGCCCCGGGAAGTGGCGCTGCACCTGCGGGCCGGGCGCGCGCACCGGGAGGTCGAGCCGTGGCCACCGGCCGTGGAGGCGGCGGGAGTTCACCGTCCACAGCTTGTGGACGCGACGGCGGCCGGACAGGCGTACACGGCGCTCGCGACCGTCGAGGAACTCCTCAAGGACTGGGACGAGGGTGGTCCCGCTGTCCTACGCGCCGGCGGGCTCAGCGTCCGCGACCTCAAACGGACCGCCGTCGCGCTCGACGTGTCGGAGCCGGTCGCCGCGTTCTGGGTCGAACTCGCCTACGCCGCCGGGCTGTTGGCATCCGACGGCGAGGCCGACGAGCGGTACGCGGCGACGCCCGAGTACGACGAGTGGCTGGAGCGTCCGCCGGCCGAGCGGTGGGCGCGGCTCGCGGAGGCGTGGCTGTCGGCGACCCGGACGCCGGGGCTGGTCGGGGGGCGGGACGGCAAGGACCGTACGCTCTCGGCGCTCGGCCCCGGGCTGGATCGTTCGGCTACCCCTGAAGTACGACGCCGGGTGCTGGCTCTTCTGGGGGAGCTCCCGGAGGGGACCGCGCCCGACTCCGAGGCGCTGCTGGCCCGGCTGCGCTGGGAACGGCCCCTGCGAGGGCCGGGGCGCGGCGAGGGGGATCTGCGGACGCGGCTCGCGCAGTGGACGCTGGGCGAGGCGGAGTCCTTGGGTATCACGGGTAGGGGGGCGCTCTCGGGGCATGGGCGGGCGTTGCTGGGGACCACGGGCGAGCGGCCGGTGGGCGGCGGTGAGCGAACGGTCGTATCGGGCGACGGCATCGGCGCGGTGCCGGGTTCCGGCAGCGGCGGTGGCACGACGCCGGGTTCCGGCGCCGGCAGGGGCGCGGCTCCTGGTGCCGGTGGCGTCGGTGGTGGCGAGGACCCGGCTCAGGGTGCCGGCGCGGACCCCGCCGATGCCGGTGACAAGCTCCCCGTGCACCACCGACCCCCGCATCACCCCGTGGTACTACCCCTGTCCCCCTCGGAGCAGGCCGTCGCGACCGCCGCTGCCGCCCGGCTGCTCGCGCCCCTCCTGCCCGAGCCCCTCGACCACGTACTGCTTCAGGCGGACCTGACGGCCGTAGCCCCCGGCCCGCTGCAACGGCCGCTCGCGGACACGCTCGGCGTGCTCGCGGACGTCGAGTCGAAGGGCGGCGCGACGGTGTACCGGTTCACGCCGGCCTCGGTGCGCCGGGCGCTGGACGCCGGTCGTACGGCCTCCGACCTCCAGGCGTTCCTGACGGCGCACTCGCGGACGCCGGTGCCGCAGCCGCTGGCGTACCTGATCGACGATGTGGCCCGCAGACACGGCCACTTGAGGGTCGGCGCGGCGTCGGCGTACGTCCGCTGCGACGACGACGCGCTGCTGAACGAGATCCTCGCGGACAAGCGCTCGGCCGGTCTGCGCCTGCGGCGTCTGGCGCCCACGGTCCTCGCGGCCCAGGCCGACCCGACGACGCTGCTCGACGTCCTGCGCACGATGGGCTACGCCCCCGCCGCCGAGTCCGCCGACGGCGACGTACTGATCCACCGCGCCGACGCGCACCGGACCCCGCCCCGTACCCCTCCGGAGCCGGTCCCCGACGGCCCCCCGGTCCCGGACGACACGCTGCTGGCGGCGGCGGTCCGCGCCATCCGCGCAGGTGACGTGGCCTCGACCACCCCGCGCAAACCCACCCCGGAGTCGTCCCGCACTACCCCTGGAGAGCTACCGCGCACCTCCCCCGCCGATACCCTCGCCACCGTCCAGGCCGCTGTCCTCACGAACGAGCCCCTCTGGATCGGCTACGTCAACGCCGAGGGCGCCGCCTCCCAGCGCGTCATCGCCCCTCTGCGCGTCGAGGGCGGCTTCGTCACGGCGTACGACCACACGGCGGACGAGGTCCGGACGTACCCCCTGCACCGGATCACGGGGGTGGCGGAGCTGGCGCAGGAGTAGCCCGCCGCTCACCCGGCAAGATCACGTCCGGATGAGGCACACTGGACGTTTGCCCCGTGCGGAAGGGATCCACGTACGTGAACGGTCCTCTCATCGTCCAGTCCGACAAGACGTTGCTGCTCGAAGTCGATCACGAGCAGGCCGACGCGTGTCGTCGGGTGATCGCGCCGTTCGCCGAGCTGGAGCGGGCGCCGGAGCACATCCATACGTACCGGGTGACACCGCTGGGGCTGTGGAACGCGCGCGCGGCGGGGCACGACGCCGAGCAGGTCGTGGACGCGCTCGTGCAGTTCAGCCGGTATCCGGTGCCGCACGCGCTGCTCGTCGACATCGCCGAGACCATGGACCGGTACGGGCGCCTCACGCTCAGCAAGCATCCGGCGCACGGGCTGGTGCTGACCAGCACGGACCGGCCGGTGCTGGAGGAGGTGCTGCGGTCGAAGCGGATCGCGCCGCTGGTGGGGGCGCGGATCGATCCGGACACCGTCGTCGTGCACCCCTCGGAGCGGGGGCAGATCAAGCAGACGCTGCTGAAGCTGGGGTGGCCGGCGGAGGACCTCGCCGGGTACGTCGACGGTGAGGCGCATCCGATCGGGCTCGCCGAGGACGGGTGGGCGCTGCGGCCGTACCAGAAGCAGGCCGTCGAGAACTTCTGGCACGGGGGCAGCGGCGTCGTCGTCCTGCCCTGCGGCGCCGGGAAGACGCTGGTCGGGGCGGGGGCGATGGCCGAGGCGAAGTCGACGACGCTGATCCTCGTCACCAACACCGTCTCCGCGCGGCAGTGGAAGCACGAGCTGGTGAAGCGGACCTCGCTGACCGAGGACGAGATCGGGGAGTACAGCGGGACGCGCAAGGAGATCCGGCCGGTCACCATCGCGACGTACCAGGTGCTGACGACGAAGCGGAAGGGGGTGTATCCGCACCTGGAGCTGTTCGACTCGCGGGACTGGGGGCTGATCGTCTACGACGAGGTGCACCTGCTGCCCGCGCCGGTCTTCAAGTTCACGGCGGATCTTCAGGCGCGGCGGCGGCTCGGGCTGACGGCGACGCTGGTGCGGGAGGACGGGCGGGAGTCCGACGTGTTCTCCCTGATCGGGCCCAAGCGGTTCGACGCGCCGTGGAAGGAGATCGAGGCGCAGGGGTACATCGCGCCCGCGGACTGTGTCGAGGTGCGGGTCAATCTCACCGACTCCGAGCGGCTGGCGTACGCGACCGCCGAGGCGGAGGAGAAGTACCGGTTCTGTGCGACGACCGCGACGAAGCGGAAGGTGACCGAGGCGATCGTGCGCCGGTTCGCCGGGCAGCAGATCCTCGTCATCGGGCAGTACATCGACCAGCTCGACGAGCTGGGGGAGCATCTCGGCGCGCCCGTGATCAAGGGGGAGACCTCCAACGCGCAGCGCGAGAAGCTCTTCGACGCGTTCCGCGAGAGCGAGATCAGCGTGCTCGTCGTCTCCAAGGTCGCGAACTTCTCCATCGACCTGCCCGAGGCGACCGTCGCGATCCAGGTCTCCGGCACGTTCGGCTCGCGGCAGGAGGAGGCGCAGCGGCTGGGGCGGGTGCTGCGGCCCAAGGCGGACGGGCATCAGGCCCACTTCTACTCCGTCGTCGCCCGCGACACCATCGACCAGGACTTCGCCGCGCACCGGCAGCGGTTCCTGGCGGAGCAGGGGTACGCCTACCGGATCGTCGACGCGGACGAGCTGCTGGCCGGGGACACCGGGAACGCCGGGGACGCCTGAGCGCTCCTCACGGAGCTCCTCACGCGCGGCGCCGGACACCTGCCTCCTCGCCGTACTCTCCGAGGATCATGACGTCGAAGGCGGCGCCGGCGAACACGCGTATCGCGTGAACGGCGTCGCCCAGGCGGTGCCTGTGCGGACTGCTCATCGGGGTCGCAC
Source organism: Streptomyces niveiscabiei (assembly GCF_033794345.1). Taxonomy (NCBI): domain Bacteria; kingdom Bacillati; phylum Actinomycetota; class Actinomycetes; order Kitasatosporales; family Streptomycetaceae; genus Streptomyces; species Streptomyces niveiscabiei. The sequence goes on along the minus strand of NZ_JARAYJ010000022.1, from coordinate 48,951 downwards.
CTGACGGGCGACCGGCGGCCGGGACGGGAGTGAAGGTCGCTGCGCTCATGCATCCATGGTGCGATCCCGGACATAAGGACGGCATCGGTCCACAGAGCCAACTTTCCCGCACGTTTCGTACTACTCAAGAGGGACGGGCTGCCCCAGGGGTATTAGGGGTCGGCCTCAGGGTTCCCCATAAGACGATAATGGTGCTACTTTCATTAGCACCATGCTGCTGAAACTGGACGTCACAGACAGTCGGCCGCTGCACGAGCAGGTCGCGGGGGCCGTACGGCGGGCCATCGCCGAGGGTGAGTGCGGGCCGGGGGACCGGCTGCCGCCCGCGCGCGAGATCTCGGACGCGCTGGGGGTGAACGTGAACACGGTGCTCAGAGGATTGCGAGGGCTACGGGACGACGGGGTCCTGGAGTTCCGGCGCGGGCGCGGGGTGACCGTCGCCTCGGGGGCCGATCAGCGGGCCGTGGTGGCCGGGCGGGTACGGGAGCTGGTCGCGGAGGCGGCGCGGCTCGGGTACGGCAGGGACGACCTCATCGAGATGATCAGGGAGATTCCATGAACGGGCGGGCGGGGAACGGGCGGAGCACTGCCGGCGGGCCGGGCGGAGCGCGCAGGTGGGGGGCGATCGTCGGGTGCGGTGCCGTGTTCGTGCTGCTCGTCGCTCTGCCGCTGATCGCGCGCGGGCGGCTGCCGGACCGGGTGGCCACGCATTGGGACGCCGACGGGAGGGCCGACGGGTCCATGCCGTTCTGGGGCGCCGTCGTCTTTCCGGCGCTGATCTGGGCGGTGGGCTGCACCGCCTCGCTGTACGTGGCTCTGAAGGCGTCCCGCGGTAGTACGGCGGGGTGGGCCGGTGTCGGGCTGCCGGTGCTGGGGCTCGGGCTGGTCGGTGGGCAGGCGGCCGTCGTACGGGCGAATCTGGACGTCCGCGACTGGCACGACGCCGGGTCCACGTACGGCTGGATCGCGGGCGTGGTCGTCGTGGCTCTCACGGTGGGCGCTCTCGCGTGGCTCTCACGTCGTAGTACTCCGGAGCCAGAGGGCAACCGGCCTGTCATGGATCTCCCCCGGGGCCAGCGGGTGGCGTGGTTCTCGCGGCTCTCCAGCCCGGCGTTCCAGGCGGTCGCGGCGGTCCTCGGGTTCGCGGCCCTCGCGGTCGCCGCCGCGTCCCTCGGAGGTATGACAGACCCACTGCCGGGCATCTCCCTGACCATCGCCCTCGGCGTCGCCTCCCTGCTCTTCTTCACCTTCGCGTCGGTGCAGGTCCGTGTGGGCGAGCAGGGGCTCCGGGTCTCCTTCGGCCCGCTCGGCTGGCCTGCCCGCCACTGGTCCGTCGCAGACATCGAGTCGGCCCGCGTGGAACACCGCGCGCCCGCGCAGGTCCACGGCTGGGGGTACCGGATCAACGGGCTCGGTACGACCGTGATGCTGCGCGGCGGCGAGTGCCTGGTCGTGCGCGCCAGGGGACGTGACTTCGCGGTGAGCGTGGACGACGCGGAGCGGGGCGCGGCACTGCTGAACTCGCTGCGAGCTCTCCAGAGCTAGCCGGGTACGACAGGGCCAGCCGGGTACGACCGTCGCGGTACGCGGCCCTGCGGGGGTCCGGCCGGGGCGGTCGTCCGGCGAAAATCCGTTGGCTCTCGTGGCGGGTGCTCGCCTACAATCTCCGCTCTTGCCGCCTCCCTCGTGGAGTGCCGTCGTCCGGTCGGAAACCGGTCGGCCCCCAGTCGCACCCCATTCGCAGCTCACGCATGCCCGGAGGCACTTCCTTGTCCACGCCCGTGTCCGCCGACGACCCCTTGTTCCGTGAGCGCTCGCATCTGGCCGCGTCCCGTACCGCGCTGCGGGCGATGCGGGAGGACGTACAGGCCCTGGACATCAAGGACGTGACCGCCAACTGGGTCAACGCGGAAGTACTGGGCCGCCAGATCGAGGAGCGCATCAAGGCGCTGGCCGACCTCAGCGACACCCCGTTGTTCTTCGGGCGGCTGGACTACCTGCACGCGCCCGGTGTCGAGCAGGCCGAGGGGGCGGACGGTGAGCGCTTCTACATTGGGCGTCGGCATGTGCACGACGGTGACGGCGACCCGATGGTCATCGACTGGCGCGCACCGGTCTCGCAGCCCTTCTACCGGGCGTCGAAGAAGGACCCGATGGACGTCGGGCTGCGCCGCCGCTTCGGGTACACCGGCGGTGACCTCACCGCGTACGAGGACGAGCACCTCTCCGACCCGGCGGAGGCGGCGCGCACCAGCAAGCTGCTCCAGCAGGAGATCGAACGGCCGCGTGTCGGCCCGATGCGGGACATCGTCGCGACGATCCAGCCCGAGCAGGACGAGATCGTGCGCAGCGGCCTCGCGGGCAGCGTCTGCGTGCAGGGGGGTCCGGGGACCGGGAAGACCGCGGTCGGTCTGCATCGGGTCGCGTATCTGCTGTACGCGCACCGCGAGCGGCTCGCGCGGACCGGGACGCTGGTCATCGGGCCGAACAGGTCCTTCCTCCACTACATCGAGCAAGTCCTGCCTGCTCTGGGCGAGTTGTCGGTCCGTCAGGCAACGGTGGACGACCTCGTCGCGCACGTCGAGGTGCGCGGCACCGACGAGGCTGCCGCCGCCGTCGTCAAGGGCGACGCCCGGATGGCCGAGGTGCTGCGGCGGGCCGTGTACGCGCATGTCACCCCGCCCGCCGAGTCCGTGGTCGTGGTGCGCGGGTCGCGCCGGTGGCGGGTGCCCGCGTACGAACTCGAAGACATCGTGCGGGAGTTGCTCGACCGCGACATCCGGTACGGCGCTGCGCGCGAGGCCCTGCCGCAGCGGATCGCGCACGCGGTGCTGGTCCAGATGGAGCGGGCCGGGGAGGCGCCGGACGACCGGGTCCAGGACTCGGTGGCCCGCAACAGCGCGGTGAAGGCGGCCGTCAAGGCGATCTGGCCGCCCGTCGATCCGGCGAAACTGGTCCTGCGGCTGCTCGGCGAACCGGAGTTCCTCGCCGAGCACGCGGCCGGGATCCTCACCGACGAGGAGCAGAAGACGATCCTGTGGACCAAGCCCGCGCGGTCCGTGAAGTCGGCCAAGTGGTCTGCCGCGGACGCGGTGTTGATCGACGAGGCCACCGACGTCGTCGAGCGCACGCACTCGCTCGGGCACGTCGTCCTCGACGAGGCGCAGGACCTCTCCCCCATGCAGTACCGGGCGGTGGGCCGGCGCTGCACGACCGGTTCCGCGACCGTCCTCGGCGACCTCGCGCAGGGCACCACCCCCTGGGCGACGCGGAGTTGGGAGGAGGCACTGGGTCACCTCGGCAAATCCGAGGCGGTGGTCGAGGAGTTGACCGCCGGGTTCCGTGTGCCGACGGACGTCATCACCTACGCGTCCCGGCTGCTGCCGCACATCGCGCCCGGCCTCGCGCCCGTCGCGTCGGTGCGGGAGAACCCCGGGTTCTTCGAGCTGCGCGAGGTCTCCGAGGTGGAGCAAGTCGTCGCTGCGTGCGGGGAGTTGCTGCTGCGGGAGGGGTCGATCGGGCTGATCGCCGCCGACGCCCGGATTCCCGTGCTCGCCGAGGCGCTGGGCGCGGCCGGGGTGGCGTACCTCGACCCCGGCCAGGAGACCACGGCCGAGGCCCGACTCACCCTGGTTCCGGCCTCGTTGGCGAAGGGCCTCGAGTACGACTACGTCGTGCTGGACGAGCCGCGGGCCGTGGTGGACGGCGAGCCGGACGAACGGACCGGGTTGCGGCGCCTGTACGTCGCGCTGACTCGTGCTGTTTCGGGGCTGATTGTCGTGCACGGGCGTGAACTGCCGGAGCAACTGCGCTAGTTGGTGTGAGACATCAGGCGGGGTCGATCGCCCGGCGCCAGACCCGGACCGCTTCCGACGCCACCGGCTCGGCCCAGCCGTACGGCCGTACCGCCCCGCCGACGTGGAAGGCGTCGATCCCGGCCGCGCGCAGGGCCGGTACGTGCGCCAGGGTCAACCCGCCGCCGACCAGGAGGCGTTGCTCGTACCGGCCCGCCTCGCCCAGCAGCGTCTCCATGCCCTGTTCGACGCCGTCCGGCGAGCCCGCTGTGAGGTAGGTGTCCAGGCCCGGCATGCCCGCCAGGGCCTTGCGGACCGCGTCGCGGTCGGCGGCGTGGTCGAGCGCGCGGTGGAACGTCCAGCGGCAGCCGTCGAGTTCGGCGGCGAGCCGCTCCACCGCGCCCACGTCCACGGCGCCTTCGGCGTCCAGGAACCCCAGCACGAACTGGTCCGCGCCAGCCCGCCTGAACTCCCCTGCCGCGCGCACGAGTTGGCCGAGGTCGCCCGCCGCGAACCCCGCCGACCCCCTGAGCATCACGCGGACCTCGATGTCCACGGCCGCGCGGACCGCGCCGAACACCGAGAGCGCCGGGGTCAGCCCGTCCGCCGCCATCTCGGAGACCAGTTCGACCCGGTCCGCGCCGCCCGACTGCGCCGCGACCGCGTCCTCGGGGGTGAGGGCGATCACCTCCAGGAGCGGACGCGTGCTCATGCGGGGCCTTTCGTCGAGGGGTACCTCCAGCAAGGTACCCCTATAGGTCTAGTCCAATCAGGGTACGTCAGGAGAGGTAGCTCCCGGGTATTACCCCGCCGGGTCAGCCGAACAGGTTCAGCTCCGCCTCCCGTACCCCCACCAATTCGTACGACGCCCCCTCCACGGGCCTCCCCGAGTACAGCCGCATCAGCGTGGCCGCCGGGCCGAGGTAGCGGGCCGGAGGGTGGGTGCCGTCGGAGTGGCCGAGGGTGAGCGGGGCATCCATGTCGTCGAGGTCGGCCTGGAGGGGGACATGGTCGCGCCGCTGGGTGAGGTACGCGAGGAAGGCCAGGGCATCGGGGAGGACCGGTCCGGCGTAGGCGCCGGGCTCGTTCCAGGCGTCGCGGACGTCGCCCGCGTGGATCCACTCGCCGAGCGCGATGGCGTCGAGGCGGCCGGTCGAGGCGGCGAGCAGCGGGCCGACCTCGGTCATGCCGCGTTCCATCTCGTCGACGATCCGCCCGGTGGGCCAGTCGGCGCGGTCGGCGATGTCGCGGTCGTTGGACTCGGGGGAGAACACGCCCTTCTCCAGCCGGTTCTCCACCACGCGGATCAGGGCGGCGGAGCAGTGCGCGAGGACGTCCCGCACGGACCAGCCCGGACAACCCGCGGTCGGGAGCGCGAAGTCGGCGTCGGGACGGGCGCGCAGGAGGGGGACGAGGAGGTCGCGTTCGGCGGCGAGGATACGGCCGGGGAGTTCGGGGTCGCGGGGTAGCTCCGAAGTAGGGGTCATCCGTCCAACGTAGGGCGTCGGGGGTACTCGTGCGGCGGGAGAATAGGGGTCATGGTCGATCTCGACGCTCTGCGCTCCCGCTGGCTCCCCGCTCTGCTCGCCGCGCGGGCCGACGACTCCTGCGCCATCGCGCCCCACCGGTACGCCGACAACCTGATCGAGCGCTGGCAGGAGCCCCAGCGCAGGTATCACACGCTGCTGCACCTCACGGCGGTACTGGACCGCGTCGACCTCCTGGAGAGCTACGCCGACGACGCCGACCTGGTGCGGCTCGCGGCCTGGTTCCACGACGCCGTCTACCTGCCGGAGCGGTCGACGAACGAGGAGCGGTCGGCGCGGCTGGCGGAGCGGGCGCTGACCGAGGCGGGCGTGCCGGAGCGGGGCGTGGCGGAGGTCGCGCGGCTGGTGCGGCTCACCCAGGATCACGCGCCGGCCGACGGGGACCGCAACGGTGAGGTGCTGTGCGACGCGGACCTCGCGATCCTGGCCTCGGCGCCGGACGCGTACGCGGCGTACACGGCCGCCGTCCGGGAGGAGTACGGCTTCGTCCCCGAGGAGGTGTTCCGGGCCGGGCGGGCGGACATTCTGCGTCAACTCCTCGGTATGGCAAGGCTGTTCAGGACGCCGTACGGCCAGGAGCACTGGGAGGCGGACGCGCGGCGCAACGTCGCCGCCGAACTGGAGGCGCTCACCGGCTGAGGCCCTACGCTCACGTCATGCGGAGAAGTCTTTCGGGCGGAGATCAACTGGACGCGGCCGTCGAGGAGAGCGTCACGCTGCTGCGGTCGCTCGCGGACCGGGACTGGGCGGGCACCCCGGCCTCGGGCCTGGAGTGGAGCTGCCGGGCGACCGCCGAGCACATCGCGTACGAACTCTTCGGATACGCCGCGCAGTTGGCGGGCCGGGTGCAGGGCGGGTACCTGCCCTTCGGGCTCCGGTTCGAGGACGTGACGGCCGACTCCCGGGTGGTGGACGTGATCGGGGCGGCCGGGGCGGTGCTCGCGGCGGCCGTGCGGTCCACGCCGCCGCGCGTGCGGGCGTACCACCCGGCGCCGTTCCGGAGCGCGAACCGGCAGGGGTTCGCGGCGATGGGGGTCGCCGAAGTCCTGCTGCACACCCACGACATCGCGCGCGGCCTGGACGTCGATTATCAACCCACCCCGGAACTCGCCGAGTTCGTGCTCCAGCGGATCTTTCCCGAGGTGCGTCCGGCGCTCGACCCCTGGGAGACGCTGCTGTGGGCGACCGGGCGCGGTGAACTGCCGGGCCGCACAAGGGTGTTGCGCTGGCGCTGGCACAACAGCCTTGTCCTGCCCACCGATCGGCTCTCCCTGGAGTCCGCCACCCCGGCCGTGCTCGCCGAGCTGTGGGTGGGCGGCGACGGCGGGTTCGACTGGCTCGGTGACGGGCCTCTGGACGGGACGCGCGAGGCCGCCGGGCTGGTGTTCTCCTCGTACGAAAAGGGCGTCCTGCGGGCGGAGTTCGGGCTGTTCGTGCTCGTGCGGCGGGCGGACGGGCTGGCGATCGGGAGCCTCGGTTTCCACGCGGCGCCGGACGGGGAGGGCCGTACGGAGATCGGGTACGACGTCGTCCCCGAGGCGCGCGGGAACGGGTTCGCGACGGAGGCGGTGCGAGCGGTCGGGGAGTGGGCGCTCGGGCGTGAACAGGGGGACGTGGACAGCGTGTTCGCCGTCGTCGAGCCCAAGAACCTCGCGTCCAAAGGGGTGTTGGAGCGGGCCGGGTTCGTCGAGGTCGGGACCGATCCGGAGGGGGACGCCTACGAGCTGCGGCGGTACCGGCTCTGAGGGGTCCCCGGGAGCGTTCTAGGGGATGCTCCGAGGGGTGTCCCGGCGGACGCTCGCCTTGCGCCGCCGCAGGCCCGCGCCGTGCAGGAGCCGGACGACCTCGCGGCTGCTGACCTCGACGGCCCCGGCGGCCACCACATCGGCGTAGCGGTGCGCGGGGATGTCGTAGTGGTCCCGCTCGAAGGCGCGCGCCGGGACGCCCAACTGCTCGGCGAACGCGTGGAGTTCGTCGTAGGAGACGTCGCTGACCAGGTGGGACCAGAGGCGGCCGTGGCCGGGCCAGGTGGGCGGGTCGATGTAGACGGTCATGAGGACGGCGGCCCGCTCCGGCCGGTGCCGAGGCAGCCGACCGCCGCGACCTTCACGCCGGCCTTGTGGCACACCCAGTGCGGGTCGGGGCCGAGCTCCGGTTCGACGTCCAGCGCGTGCGGGTCGCCCGAGCCGCAGACCGGGCACAGGGGCCAGCGGCCGTACCTCTCCAGTAGGGCGTCCTGTACGTCCTGCGCGACCAGGCCCGCGACGTACTGCGCGCCGTCCGGCCACTGCTCCACCCACCAGCGGCGCTGTACGACCGACTCCTCGACCAGCGACACCACGTCCGCCTCGGCGACCTCGCCCGCGACCAGGTCGGCGAGGACCAGGGCGCGGGCCCTGTGCAGGGCCTGCTCCAGGGGGCTTACGGGGTGTACGGGGTCGGTGCTCATGTCTTCATTGTGCGCACTCTTGACCCGGTCACCGAAGCGAAAATATCTTTCAGAATGTGACCCGTGACGTGAAAGAAATTTTCGGCGGCGCGCTCGCGGCCAAGGTGCGCACGCTCGCTCCGTCCATGACCCGGTCCATGCAGCGGGTCGCCGAGGCCGTCGCGGGGGACCCCGCGGGGTGCGCGGCGCTCACCGTCACGGGGCTCGCGGAGCGGACGGGGACGAGCGAGGCGACCGTCGTGCGTACCGCTCGGGTACTGGGGTATCCCGGGTACCGCGATCTGCGGCTCGCGCTCGCCGGGCTCGCCGCGCATCAGCAGTCCGGGCGGGCGCCCGTACTGACCACGGACATCTCCGTCGACGATTCTCTCGGCGATGTCGTCAGCAAGCTCGCGCATGCCGAGCGGCAGACCCTTGCCGATACCGCCGCCGGGCTCGATACCGTTCAGCTCGGGGCCGCCGTTTCCGCCGCCGCCGCTGCTCGACGCGTCGATGTTTACGGGGTCGGGGCTTCCGGGCTCGTCGCTCAGGATCTGGTGCAGAAGTTTCTGCGTATCGGGATCGTCGCCCATGCGCACAGTGATCCTCATCTCGCGGTGACCAATGCGGTGCAGTTGCGGGGTGGGGATGTCGCCGTCGCCATTACGCATTCCGGATCCACGGGGGATGTGATCGAGCCTCTGCGGGTCGCTTTTGAGCGGGGGGCCACCACCATCGCCATTACGGGGCGGGCGGACGGGGCCGTCACCCAGTACGCGGATCATGTGCTGACCACGTCCTCTGCTCGGGAGAGTGAGTTGCGGCCTGCGGCCATGGCGTCGCGGACCGGGCAGTTACTGGTGGTGGACTGCCTGTTCGTGGGGGTTGCTCAGCGGACTTACGAGGCTGCGGCTCCTGCGTTGGCTGCGTCGTACGAGGCGTTGGCCCATCGGCATCGGTAGACCGTAGGGGTGATCTTTCGTTCGGGCTGCGGGTTGTATGTGGTTGATCGCGCAGTTCCCCGCGCCCCTTAGGTAGGTGTAGGAAACCCTTGGATTGAAAGAGCCGTCTGCTTTATGTCCTCCTCTGACCTTCTTTCTCAGCTTTCCACTCTTCCCACCGAGTCGTTTCGGGCCGACTTTGCTCGGATTGATGAGCTTCCTACGCTTGATATCGCTCGGCTCATGAATCGTGAAGATGCCGGCGTTCCTGCTGCTGTTGCCACTCAGCTTCCTGTTATTTCTGCTGCTATTGATGCCATTGCTCTGCGAATGAGGCGTGGGGGGCGGTTGATTTATATGGGGGCCGGGACCGCTGGGCGGTTGGGGGTTCTGGACGCTTCCGAGTGTCCGCCTACTTTCAATACCTCTCCCGGGCAAGTCGTGGGGCTTATCGCCGGTGGGGTGGGGGCGCTCGTCGATTCTGTCGAGGGGGCCGAGGATTCCCGGGAGCTGGCTGTGCGGGATCTTCGGGGGGTGGCTCTCACGGGGGACGACAGCGTGGTGGGGGTGTCCGCCTCAGGGCGTACCCCTTACGCGGTAGGCGGGGTGGAGTACGCACGGGGTAGAGGGGCCCTGACCGTGGGGATCGCCTGTAATCCCGGCAGTGCTCTGGGGAGCGCCGCCGAGTACGGGATCGAGGTCGTCGTGGGGGGTGAGGTGCTCGCCGGGTCCACTCGGCTCAAGGCCGGGACCGCTCAGAAGCTCGTCCTCAACATGATCTCCACGATCACCATGATCCGGCTCGGGAAGACGTACGGGAACCTCATGGTCGACGTACGCGCGTCCAACGAGAAGCTGCGGGCCCGGTCCCGGCGGATCGTCGCCGTCGCGACCGGGGCCGAGGACGACGAGATCGAGGCCGCGCTCTCCGCCACCGGGGGCGAGGTGAAGGACGCGGTGCTCATGCTGCTCGCGGGGGTGGACGCGGGGACCGCCCGGCGGTTGCTGGCGGAGGCCGGGGGGCAGCTGCGGGGGGCGCTCGCCGCGCATCGGGGGGCGTAGTACCTGCGGGGTAAACGTGTAGTACCTGGGGGTGTGGGCGTCAGAGGTTGTTGCCCAGGGGCTCGATGTCCACCTTCAGGGGGGTACCCCATACCCGTAGTACCTCGTAGTCCGTGAACTCGTGGACCAGGCGGTACGCCATCGCCGGGCGCGGGCCCCGGCGCAGCGCCGCGAGGAAGGCTTCCGCTTCTCGGCGGTCCCGGCGGGGGGTGCCGCACAGTTGCCACTCCTGGCCGTTCCACAGTTCCGGGAGCCAGCGTTGCTGGGGTTGCGGGCGGTCCTCCCGTACGCCGTACCTGCTGGGGGTCGTCGGGATCTGCGGGGGCGGGGTCTCGCCGTGCAGTTCCGAGCGGCGGGCCGATCTGCGGCGGGTCTCGCACAGGAGGCAGCCGTCGGGAGCTTCCGAGTCGACGGGGCCGTAGGGGTGCTCGGCGCAGCGGGTCACCGGGGCCGCGCCCTCCACGCTGTCGTCCAGCAGGTCCAGGGCTCGCTGGATGTCCGCCTTCATCTCGTGGAGCTTGGCGTCCGGGGTGTCGGCGGTCAGCGCGTCGCCGTGTTCGCCCAGGAGGCGGAGGGCTCGGCCTAGGGCGGTGAGCTGGGCGTGGTTCATGGTGTGGGTTTCCGGCCGGGGGTGGTGTGTCCAGGGTAGGGGGGGTGGGGGTGGAAGCGGCCGGTGGGGAGCGGTGGAAATCCGTTGTCCGGGGGGTGTGAGGGGCTCCTAGTGTGGGCGTATGGGTACTCGGGTCGTTTTCCTCAACGGTGGGTCCAGTTCCGGGAAGTCCGGGATCGTGCGGTGTCTTCAGGAGATTCTGCCGGGGGCCTGGATGGCTTTCGGGGTGGATTCGTTCGTGGAGGCGCTGCCTCGGAGGATGCAGAACTCCGAGGAGGGGATTCTCTTCGAGGCGGACGGGAGCATCCGGGTGGGGGCGGAGTTCAAGGCCGCCGAGGCCGCTTGGCGGGAGGGGGTCGCCGCGGTGGCCCGGGCCGGGGGGCGGGTGATCGTCGACGATGTGCTGCTCGGTGGGGCTGACGGGCAGCGGGGGTGGGAGAAGGTGTTCGACGGGGTGGACGTGTTGTGGGTGGGGGTGCGGTGTGATGCTCAGGTCGCCGCCGGGCGGGAGATCGCGCGGGGGGACCGGGTACCGGGGATGGCCGTGTCGCAGGCGGAGGCCGCCCACGCGGGGGTCCGGTACGACGTCGTGGTGGACACGAGCCGTACCGAATCCCTGGCGTGCGCGCGGGTGATCGCGGAGAGGGTACGGGGCTGAGGCCGCAGGCCTCGTCAGCGCGGCGCCTCCGCCGGCCCGGCCCCGTCAACGCGGCGCCTCACCGCTCCGGCCCCGTCAGCGCGGCGCCCGAGCGCCGACTCCGGCGATCCAGCCCTCCGTCGCTCCAGCCCTCCGGCCCTCGCCAGTCCCGTCAGCCCGTCTCCGTCACTCCACCAGCGGCAGCGCCTCCCACTCGTACCCCTCCCACAGCTCCCTCGCCGTCTCCTCCGGGTAGCGGCTGACCTGCGACGGGGTGTCCAGGATCTGTGTGAGCCGGCGCTCCGGGTCGTACGTCTCCCAGCCGGGGTCGCCTGTGCGGGCGAAGGACGTCCAGGACGTCTGGAAGCGGGCGGTGAGGTCGGCCGCGTCCGGGGGGACCTCGCCGTCGGGGAAGGCGATGGCGCCCATGTCCGCCGCGTACGTACCGAAGAGGAGGGGGACGTCCAGGGCGTGGCAGCCGCGCAGGATGCCGCCGTGGGCCGGGGGTGTCCAGGTCAGTTCGTAGAGGTGGGCCGAGCCGCCTGCCGTCAGCTGGGCCTCGGCGAGGCGCAGGGACGGCATCGCGAACAGCCAGTCCGACTGGACGCGTTCGAAGAGGTCCTGCGCCGTGGCGTCCGGGAAGGCTTCGCGGTACGCGCGCTCGCCGGCCTCGCCCGCGCCGGGGGCGTACATGCGCAGTGCCGCCGTCGCCTGGTCCTCCGTGATGCGGCCCAGGAGGTTTCCCATCACCGTGAAGAGGCGGAACTCCTGGGAGTTGTGGCCGACCAGGAGGTCGATGTCCCGCGCCTCGCCCGCGGTCACCGCCTGCCACGGGGTCTTCGGCAGGATCTCGCCGTCCACCACCGGCGCGTACGGCAGGGCCGTCGGCGCGACCTGCCCCCAGCGCGCGTACGTCGCCATCTTGGCCGCCAGGGCCTCGCCCGCCCCGGTGAGTTTCCTCGGCGGGATCGCCGCGAGGTCGGCCGCCGTCGGCCGTACGCCCGCTTCCGCCGCGATTGCCGCCGCGATGTCCCTGGCCAGGGGCGCGGAGAAGTACACGCCCGAGATGCTCTGGGCGATGGCGCGGTGGAAGAGGCCGCGGGCCGACGGCATCGCGAGGAGCGCGGCGATCGAGCTGGCGCCCGCGGACTGGCCGAACACCGTGACGTCCCCGGGGTCGCCGCCGAACTCCGCGATGTTGTCGCGGACCCACTCCAGGGCGGCGACCTGGTCGAGGAGGCCCCGGTTGGCGGGGGCGCCCTCCATGTGGACGAAGCCCTCGATGCCGAGGCGGTAGTTGAAGGTGACGACCACGACGTCACCCTTGCGGGAGATGTGCTGGGCGTCGTAGCCGGGGCTGCCGGAGAAGCCCGTCTTGTAGGCGCCGCCGTGGATCCAGACCATGACCGGGCGCGGGGCCTGCGGGGCCGGGTCCGGCGTCCAGACGTTCGCCGTCAGCCAGTCGTCGTCGCCCTCTGCCGTGGGGGCGCCGGGGAGCACGGCCTCCTGCGGGGGCGGGGCGCCGAACTCGTACGCCTCCCGCACGCCCGTCCAGGGCTCCGGAGGAGTGGGCGCCTGGAAACGGGCGGGGCCCACCGGTGGCGCGGCGAAGGGGATCCCCCGGAACACCGTCAGACCGTCCTCGCGCCTGCCCCGGACCGCACCGGCCGTCGTACGAACCTCTTCCGCCGCCATCCCTCGCTCCTCTCGTCTCCCACCGTCCGCCTCTGCCCCGCCCAACGGTCCGCCTCGAACGGGAGTTCCAGCGAGCGGCCGATCCGCCGGAGTTCACTCGTGTGGGTGAAAGAGGGGGAGGACACCCCCGTGCCCCTCCCCCTCTCCCACAGCCCACAACCCGCCGTCAGTCGTCGACGGGCTGGGCCGCCGAGCACGCGTTGATCGGGCCGATGATGTCCTCGCACACCTGGATGGCCTCCACCTGTCCGTAGTCGTACGTCCGCGAACTGCACGGCGCGGCCGAGCCGTTGCTGTCGCCGAACTCGTCGTAGCCGTTGACCAGCCACACGCTGACGTACACACCGTTGCCGTCCCGCTCCCGGTCGCACACGGTCACCTTGTCGCCCAGATCCCATCTGGCGTAGTCGTCTCCCTGGGCGACTCTGGTGGTGAACGGGGCGGCGTGCGCGGCGGGTACCGCCAGGCCGCTCAGGGCCATCGCCGAACCCGCGACGGCGACCGCGAAGGCATGTCGAACACGCATCTGTTCCCCCTGTTGGCATGGGTCTGGACGTGTCCGCCGGTTCCGTCCCGGCCGGACACCTTGCGGCACCGAGCGTGCGGGCCCCGGCCGGGGGGAGGCAACGGTTCGCGGCTGTCCCGGACAGGGGGTGGGCGTCCGGGCAGGTCAGCGTCATGTCCCGGACAGCGTCCGGGGACGTGCGAGCGACGGTATTAGGTCTCAGGTACGACGCCTCAGGTACTACCCCCCGGGTATGACGCCTCAGGTACGACGTCTCAGGTACGACAAGGGCCCGTCACCCCGAAGGTGTACGGGCCCTGTGCTACCCCCCTACCGCTAGCTCAGCGTCTGGAGCGCAGCCGGGTCGAACGCCCGCAGTTCCTCGAACCGGCCGTCGAGGACCTTCGCCGCCCACTCCGGGTCCTGGAGCAGTGCGCGGCCGACGGCCACGGCGTCGAACTCGTCCCGTTCGAAGCGCTCCAGCAGGTCGTCGATGCCCTTCGCCTCGGAGGTCTTGCCGGCGAACGCCGTGCTGAACTCGTTGTCGAGGCCGACGGAACCGACGGTGATCGTCGGCTTGCCGGTGAGCTTCTTGGCCCAGCCCGCGAGGTTGAGGTCGGCGCCGTCGAACTCCGGCTCCCAGTAGCGGCGCGTCGACGCGTGGAAGGCGTCGACCCCGGCCGCGGCGAGCGGCGTGAGGATCGCCTCCAGCTCCTCCGGCGTCTCGGCGAGCCGCGCGTCGTAGTTGTCGTACTTCCACTGCGAGAAGCGGAAGATGACGGGGAACTCCGGGGACACGGTCTCGCGTACGGCGGCGACGATCTCGGCCGCGAACTTGGTACGGGCGACCGGGTCGCCCCCGTACGCGTCGGTGCGGCGGTTGGTCGTGCCCCACAGGAACTGGTCGATCAAGTAGCCGTGGGCGCCGTGGAGTTCGACGCCGTCGAAGCCGAGGCGTTCGGCGGCGGCGGCGCTCTGCGCGAACGCGCCGATGACGTCGTCCAGGTCGCGCTGGGTCATGGTGTGGCCGTCGGCGGTGCCGTCGACGCGCAGGCCGGAGGGGCCGACCGGCGGGGCGTCCGCGATCGGCGGCTGGCCGGCCTTGCGGACCATGCCGATGTGCCAGAGCTGCGGGACGATCCGGCCGCCGGCCGCGTGGACGGCGTCCGCGACCTTCGCCCAGCCCGCGAGCTGCTCCTCGCCGTGGAAGCGGGGTACGCGGTCGCTCTCGCCCGCTGAGTCGTGACCGACGTACGTCCCCTCGGTGATGATCAGGCCTACCCCTGCGGTAGCACGACGTGCGTAGTACGAGGCCACGTCCTCCCCGGGTATGCCCTCGGGGGACTGCATGCGGGTCATCGGGGCCATCGCGATGCGGTTCGCGAGGGTGACGCCGTTGATGGTGACTGGGCGGGACAGGATCTCGGAGGCACGGGTGGGGGTGGCTGCCACGGGAAGGGCTCCTCGCTCGCGAAGCGGTCGGCTGACCGGTGGGTATGTGCATACGCATACGTCTTGTACGTCTACGTCAACCGGGCCGTGGTCCACGCCATTTCCGGACGGCGGGGCAGAGTTCTGTGATCCCGGACACCCCGTAGTACCGGAGGGGTAGGGATCGCGTAGTACTGACCCATGCCCGAGCTGCTCACGACCGCCGCCGCGCTCGAAGCGACCTCCGTCGTCGCCAACAACACGATGAACCGCGAACGCGGGCTCACCGGGGTGAACAGCTACGCCCGTGAGCTGGGCTTCGATCCGGTGAGCGAGCTGTGCGGGGAGGCGCCCGCGTGGCTCGACCTGTGCAGTGGGGAGGGGCTGGCGATGCGGGCGGCTGCGCCGCGGTTGCCGGGTGCGGCGCGGCTGACGGCCGTCGACCTCGTCGGTCCTCTGGTACGTCGTACCCTCCCCCCTCAGATGGAGGAGGTGACCGCGTCCGTCTCCACCTGGACCCCCACCCTGCGGTACGACCTCATCACCTGCGTCCACGGTCTCCACTACGTCGGCGACCAGCTCGGCCTGCTGGTCCGGGCGGCCTCCTGGCTCACGCCGGGCGGGTTGTTCGCCGCGCACTTCGACCCGGCGTCGGTACGGCGTCCCGATGGGGCATCGGCGTCCCGTCCGGTGCTGCGGGCGTTGCGGGCGGCGGGGTTCGTGTACTCGGCGCATCGGCTGACGTTGCGGGGTGGGCGGGGGGTCGAGCTGCCGTTCCGGTATGTGGGGGCGGATCCGGGGGCGGGGGCGAATTACACGGGGCAGGCGGCGGTGGGGTCGTACTACGAGGGGTAGGGGGGTACGGGGGTGTTCCCGGTACGCCGTTCTGAAGCACACCGGCAACAACTCCCCCCGCGACACTGCCCGTTATCGGAAATGCACCAACCCCGTCCCTCGTGCGAAGCTCTCCCCGCGACATGCCTACACGGGGAGACAGCAACATGAGACGCCTGACCCGCGCCACCCTTCTGCTCACGACCGCCGCCCTGACTCCGACGCTCCTCTTCGCGTCCCCGGCGTTCGCGACGACGCCGACGGCGGCATCGGCATCGACTTCGGCTTCGGCTTCGGCTTCGGCAGCCGTGTCCACCGAAGTCCCCGTGGACGACATGTCGTTGGACGAACTCCGCATCGCCGTCCTGCGTCTCATGGCGAGCCCCATCAGTGGCAAGGCCGTCGCCCGCGAGGCCAACAAAGCGCTCGACGGCACCGCCGACGACCTGCGGAACTTCCTCAAGACCGGGTACCGCCTCGCGCAGGCCGAGGACGACCGGGTCCAGATCTCCACCATCCTCGGGCACAACCCCGGCAAGGCGGTCGTCCGCGCAGCGGGCAAGGCCCTCGACGTGAATACGCCGGAAGTACTACGCGCCTTCCTGGCTACCGGGTATCGCCTCGCGCAGGCCGAGGACGATCGGGTCGCCGTCGCGCGCATCCTCGCGAAGCCGGGTATCAGCCCCGCGCTCCACGCGGCGGCGCAGCGGGCGATGGACGGGACGCCGGAGGAGTTGCGGTACTTCATCGAGGTCGGGCAGTACGAGGTCTGAGGCGCCGGCGAGCAGAGGGGTGGCCCCGCCTTGTGCCGTGAACCGGCTTGCGGGCGGGGCTGGTTGAGGCTTCCCGTGTTCAGGGGTTCAGCTTGCCCCGGGTGTGCGTGTTCTTGTTGCGCGTGCGGAGGCGTTCGCTCAACAGGGCTTCCCTCGTGGGGAGTTCCGTGTCCGTCGGGTGACAGTCCCACTCGACTCCGCCGCCGATCGGGCGGAGTTGGAGGTGGCCGTTCAGGTGGTCCATGACCTCGCCGATGCGGTTCGAGCGGGTGTCTACGACGTAAGTGCCGATCTTCGTCATCGCGTCGGGGCCCCCGCGCGGGTCAGGGCCGCGGTGAGGCGGGTGGCCGTGTCCACGTTGCAGCGGCCGAGGTCCAGCAGGTGGTACGCCGGGTCGCGGTGGGTCGCCGAGACCTGGTCGACGGCGAGGGAGGGCAGGGTGATACCGACGCCCTCGAGGGCGTTCCGCAGTCTGGTGCAGGCTTCGTCGATGGTGGGGGTGGGCTCTTCGGCCCCGGTCAGCTCCTTCATGTGCGCACTTCCTCCACGCTGAGTGTTTCGGTTCACCACACAGCGTGGCGGCGCCTCTTCTAGCCTGGCTAGGGACGCCGCGAGGACAACTCCGCTTGTGGGAATGGGAGTCAAGCTATGGCCCGACGTAAGGATCTCGACCCTGCGACTTCGTCCCGGGCGCTGGTGGGTGAGGAGTTGAAGCACGCGCGTGAGCAGGCGGGGTACAGCCAGACCGCTTTGGGTGCGCTTCTGTTCGTGAGCGGGTCGTACGTCGGTCAGATGGAGGCGGGAATCCGGCGCATCCGCCCCGAGATGGGTCCCCTACTGGACAAGGAGTTGGGGACGGGGAACTTCTTCACGCGGCACTCCAAGACGATGGCCAAGTCCAAGTATCCGGACCACTTCGCGGAGGCGGTGGAGGCTGAAGCGGAGGCGACGGAGATCCGGCAGTACGCGTCCACGCTGATCCCTGGCCTGTTGCAGACGAAGGAGTACGCCACGGCTGTGTTCCGCGCATTCAAGCCGTTCGCGTCCGACGCCGAGATCGAGGAGGACGTGGCCCTGCGATTGGAGCGAGCCCGGATTCTCGACGACCCAACAACGCCGTTGTTGTGGACCATCTTGGACGAGGCCGCGCTTCGACGGCCGGTCGGCAGTCCAGCTGTCATGGCACAAAACCTGCGCCACATCGCGGAGTTGATCCGGAAACACAGGATCATCGTGCAGGTGCTGCCGTTCGCCACCGGTGCACATGTAGCGATGGAAGGCCCGCTGAAACTCATGGAGTTCGAGGATGCTCCCCCGCTCTCCTTCATCGAAGCCACAGGCATGGGCCACCTGATCGACGACCCGGCCACCGTCACCCGACACACCCTGATGTTCAACCTCCTCGTGGCCAGCGCACTCCCTCCGCAAGATTCGTTGGCTCTGATCGAGTCGGTGGCAGAGGATTACGCCCATGAGGAACAGCACTGAGTACGAGCTGGACAGCGCTACCTGGTACAAGTCCAGCTACAGCGGGGGCAGCGGCGGCAACTGCCTCGAAGTCGCCAGTTGGCGTAAGTCGACGTACAGCGGGGGCAGCGGAGGTGACTGCCTCGAAGTCGCCGACGGTTACCCCCTCTTGACCCCCGTCCGCGACTCCAAGAACCCCTCCGGCCCGGCGCTCGTCTTCCGTGCGCAGTCCTGGGCCGCCTTCGTCGAAGACCTCAAGCAGGGCTAGCCCGACCTGTTGGGCCGCCCGTCCCCCGACGGCGCGGCCCTCCTCAATGCCTCAAGTCCAGCACCGCGACACAGTGCGGATCCCCCTCCGGCTCCCCCCACAACTCCCGCTCCCCCGACCGCGAGAACACCTCCGCCATCACCGCCGGTCCCGCCTCCGCAAGGCGTACGTCGCAGCCGATGACACCCGGGTTGTCCTGGTGGCGTACGTACAGGCGCATCCCGCCCCCACGTT
Source organism: Streptomyces niveiscabiei (assembly GCF_033794345.1). Lineage (NCBI taxonomy): Bacteria > Bacillati > Actinomycetota > Actinomycetes > Kitasatosporales > Streptomycetaceae > Streptomyces > Streptomyces niveiscabiei. The sequence goes on along the minus strand of NZ_JARAYJ010000022.1, from coordinate 30,725 downwards.
GGTACACGAACCCCACCAACAACGACTCGGCGCTCTCCCGTTCCTCGAAGCTCGGGGGCGGGCAGCTCAAGGTGGTCAGCAGCGTGTACGCACGGTCCTCCAACCGCTCCTTCCCAGGTACGACACCCGAGAGTCGTACCAGCGGGGTACCCAGCACGTCGTCCACCTGGCCGCTGGAACGGAACCTCACCTCGCCCACCTCATGCCGTACGAGGTCGACCGCCGCCCAGGGACTCAGCATCTCGTCCTGGCGGAAGAGGGGGATCTCGTACATCGCATGGAACTCGCCGGCGACCGCCTTACGCCGACCGACCGCGATCCGGACAACCGGCGTACCGTCCGCCCCCGGAAGGACGCCTCGCACCCGCGTCTTCTTCGCGATCGGCGCTTGCGTGTAGCGGATCAGATGGCCGGACATCTCGGCCTGCGCGACAGCCACTTCCCATGGCGCCATCTTGGACTTCTCCCTGGTCACGGGCATTTTAAATCGTGGCATAACAGCCAGGTTCACCAGATATCGTTCATTTAATGGCAATGGGGCACCAACGAGACCCTCTCAAGATATCGATGCGCCGACCACGCACCGCAGCCGATCGATCTTGTGAACGTGCGTTCAGCAATGTGAAGATCCCCGGGCCGACCAGCTCGGCACCAGATCAGACACATCGCAGGGGGAACCGCATTGCGCAGGTCAAGAAACAGATCGACGATCCGCAACGTCGTCATAGCCACCGGCACCGCAGCACTGACCATGCTCGTGGCACCGGGCGCGATGGCCGACCCGGTGGCGAACACCGGCACGACGACGGCGACGACGATCGAGAAGGCCACGGGGACACAGGAACTCCTCACGGGAACAGGCACGTTGAGCGCGAACGGCGCTCAAGTCACCCTCCCGGCCAGCGCCGACCAGCCGATCACCGCAACGAAGAGCGGCGACACCATAGCGCTCACACTCCCGGCGGCCGACGCGAAGAGCGCCTCCAGCACGAGCGGTACGACCGTCTTCGCGGGCCGCGAGGCCGCCGTGTCCACAGCCGCGCAGGCCACCACCGACGGCGGTTTCCGCGCCCTGTTCACGCTGGAGAACGCGGACGCACCCCGGCAGCAGTCGTTCCGGCTGACGCTGCCGGACGGAGCGACCGTACGGACGACCGCCGAAGGCGGGCTCGTGGTCTTCGACGCCACCGGCAAGGTGCTCGGCGGACTGGAGACGCCGTAGGCGAAGGACGCGAACGGCGTTGCCGTGCCGACGTCGTACGAGGTCGTCGGTGACACCGTCACGCAGACCGTCGCCCCGGGACCCGGCACCGCGTTCCCTGTCGTCGCCGACCCCAAGTGGACCTGGGGGATCATCAGCGGCACCGTCTACTTCAACAAGAAGGAGACCTCCCACCTCGCCGCCAACGCCGGTTTCGTGGGTGTCCTCTTCGCCGCCGCGCCGCCGCCGTTCGACGTGTACGGCGTCGTCAACGCGGCCAACATCTCCCGGGTGGCCTGGAACGCCGACTCCGACGGCGAATGCGTCGAGGTGAAGGTGCCCACCTTCCTGCCGTACGAGTACAAGGGCGGATACTGCAAGTAGGTCCGGCACGCCACGGACGTACAGAAAGGTAGGGCGATGGACGCCTATGGAGGGCCGGTCATCCTGACGATGGCCGCCGCCGTGATCCTCATCCTCAAGTACCGGCGCCGCGCGGCAGGGCAGCGTTCGCTGCTTCCCGTCAGCGGGGTACCCGGCCGGATCGCGGTGGCCGTCGCCTTCGTGGTCGGCTGCGGATGGGCCTGGTCGCAGGGGCCCTCGGTCGTCAACGCCGGTGTGCTGGGCCTGAGTCTGGCAGTTCTGGTCGGTGCAGCCGCCGAGTTCATGGCTCGCCGGAACACGCAACACCACTGACGGACCACGCCACTTCGCAGGCCCACGCACCTCGTTCCCGGTGCGTGGGCCTGCGGGTCTTCCGGCGTCCCCGGGGCTCAAGTCCTGAGCTTCGAGCCGTTGCTTTTTTGAATGGGTGTGGGTCTCAACCCACCCTCCCACCCCGCCAGTTGACTTTGCGGGTTCGGGTTGCAACGGAGTGTCAGTTGGCTCTACGGTGCTGCCAACACAACACAAAGGCTCCCGACGTAAATCAACCCCCGACAGGTGTTGTCAGCACCTGTGGGGGTTTGACCGAAGGAGCCGCCCTCCCAAACAAAGGGCTGCCCCAATGGCTGACGCCAACTTTAGTACTGCCGACCTGCCCGCGCACCCGATGGCCAAGCCCGGGTACGGGAAACGCACCGCCCCCGGCCAACAGCCGCGCGGCAAAGCAGACTTCGATCACCTCCTCCCCCGCGACGCCGCCATCGCCGGATACCTCGACCGGCTTCCCGACGGCGCCGACATCTCCGTGAAGACGCTGGCCAAGACGACGACCTACGGGCAGTGCGCGCTGCGGACCTCCCTCAACCGGATTCAGGCGGCCGGACACTTGCGGCGGGGGCAGGAGAAGGTGACGTCCTCCTCCGGGACCGAACTCTGGGTCACCCGGACGTTCTTCAGCCGGACCGCTCGCGCGGACGAGTGGTGGGCCGCGTTCACGCGGGGTGACGTACCGCCGGACAACTCCGAGCCGCCGCCCAGCCGTTCACGCGCCGTCATCCTCCTCGCCGCGCTCAGCCGTACCGCGCCCTCGCTGTTCCTGTCCGCCGCCGAGTGCGCCCAGCTCGCCCCGCTCGTCGAGGAGTGGTTCGCGCGCGGCGCCGGTTCGGAGACCGTCCGTACCGCCCTCACCGCCGGGCTCCCCCATGTCGTCCACTCCCCCGCCGCGCTCCTGCGCCGCCGCCTCGTCGACAAGATGCCGCCGCCGGTACCCGTACGGCCCGTAGTACCCGTAGTACCTGAGGGGCAGGCCGTGAGACCCGTACGACTTCTGGAGTGCTCCGAGTGCGGGGTGCCGGGGAAGCCTGAGGCGTTGCCGGGGGGATTGTGCAAGGGGTGTACGGGGAGTTCCGTACGACCTGTGGGGTACCTGGACGCCCTTGATGTCCGCTCTCAGGCGGACACGTTCCGGGCCTCGATCCGGATGCGACCGCGCGTGGGGACACGATGACCTCCGGGCCTGCCGAACGTCCGGACACTCCCGTGGAGGACTTCGAGGAACTGGCCGAAGCCGCCCCGCAGAACGTCCGGCTCGTGTACGCCGACGGCCAGGTCCGCACCGAAACGCCGCTCGGCGTCGAGGAGTTCGAGGAACTGGCGCGCCGGGCACCGAAGAACTTCTGGATCGAGTACAGCCGGGGAAAGCTGGAGCTCAAGGCCCCGCGCGACGGCAACCACTCCTGCATGTCGATGGCGCTGCTGCGCCAACTCTTCGCCCTGCGCCCCGGCCACGGTCTGTACTCCGCGGTCGGCATCAAGACGGAGGCTCAGCTCACGGGGCGTGCCGTCGCCGACGGGGCCTTCGCGCCCATCGGCCACTTCGTGGGGCACGGCAACTGGTCCGACCCCGCCGGAATCCCGATGGTCGTCGAGATCACCTCCCGCGACCTCCGCACCAACCAGCGCGCACGCCTCGAACGACCCGTCGACTACGCCGAAGCCGGCATCCCCGTCTACCTGCTGATCGACCGCAACGCGGCGGCCTTCACCGTCCACAGCTCCCCCCGGAACGGCCGCTACCACCACTCCGTGTCATACCCCTGGGGTACCCCCGTACCTCTCCCCCCACCGGTCGGCCTCACCCTCGACACCCAGGGCCTCAAGATCTACTCCGGCTGACCCCCGTAGTACTGCGGAAGGACAACCCGCATGACCGCTCCCACGGTCCGCCGACACCACCCCGGGGCAGGATGGAGGGGAGGAGGCACGACCATGACCCCCACCGAAAGCCCCCAGCTGTCCCCCGAGGACTTCGCGAAGCTCGTCGCCGCCGCGCCGGAGCACATCCGGCTCGTGCTCGTGGACGGCCGGATGCACGCGGAGGGGCCACTCAGCGTCGAGGACTTCGAGGAACTGGCCCGTAAGTCCCCCGAGGGTGTCAGGCTCGAACTCATCGACGGAAAGCTGAAGGTCAAGCCGTTGCCGGACCAGCGGCACAGGGCCATCGTGCTGTGGCTCCTCCAACTGTTCCTGAAGATGCGACCCGACCTGCTCCTCTATCCGGAGCAGGGCCTGAGGGTCGACGCCTACCGCAAGGGACACGCCTACGCGGACGCCGCGCTGGCTCCGCACGACCACTTCATCGCGTACGACGGCGACTGGGCCGACCCCGACGGTGTGCTGCTGGTCGTCGAGGTCACGTCCCACGATCGCGACACCCATCAGCGTGATCGCGTCGACAAGGTTCGTGGGTACGCCGCCGCCGGTATCCCCGTCTATCTGCTGATCGACCGGGACGACAACACCCTCGTCGTGTACAGCAACCCCGAGAGCGGGCTCTACCGGCACTCCCTCTCCTACCCCTGGGGTACTACCGTCCCGCTCCCTCCCCCAGTTGGCGTCACTCTCGATACCGACAGACTCAAGGACTACGCCGACTGACCCTGCCCCCAGAAAACGCCCGAGGGCGGTACCCCCCCGTACCTGGGGAGTACCGCCCTCAGTAGTACTGCCGATCCAGCCCTCGCGGGCAACGGATCAGAAGTCCATGTCACCGCCCGGCATACCGCCACCGGCAGGCGCGGCGGCCTTCTCCGGCTTGTCGGCGATGACGGCCTCGGTGGTGAGGAAGAGCGCGGCGATGGAGGCCGCGTTCTGGAGCGCGGAGCGCGTGACCTTCGCCGGGTCGATGATGCCCTCGGCGACGAGGTCGACGTACTCACCGGTCGCGGCGTTGAGGCCGTGACCCGGGGTGAGGTTGCGGACCTTCTCCACCACGACGCCGCCTTCGAGGCCGGCGTTGACGGCGATCTGCTTCAGCGGAGCCTCAAGCGCGAGCTTGACGGCGGCGGCACCGGTCGCCTCGTCACCCTCCAGCTCCAGCTTCTCGAAGACCTGGGAGGCCTGGAGCAGGGCCACGCCACCACCGGCGACGATGCCCTCCTCGACGGCCGCCTTCGCGTTGCGCACGGCGTCCTCGATGCGGTGCTTGCGCTCCTTGAGCTCGACCTCGGTCGCGGCACCGGCCTTGATGACCGCCACGCCGCCCGCGAGCTTCGCCAGGCGCTCCTGGAGCTTCTCGCGGTCGTAGTCCGAGTCGGAGTTCTCGATCTCGGCGCGGATCTGGTTGACCCGGCCGGCGACCTGGTCCGAGGACCCGGCGCCGTCGACGATCGTCGTCTCGTCCTTGGTGATGACGACCTTGCGGGCGCGGCCCAGGAGGTCCAGCGTCGTGTTCTCCAGCTTGAGGCCGACCTCCTCGGAGATCACCTCGCCGCCGGTGAGGATCGCGATGTCGTTCAGCATCGCCTTGCGGCGGTCGCCGAAGCCGGGCGCCTTGACGGCGACGGACTTGAACGTGCCGCGGATCTTGTTGACGACCAGGGTCGACAGGGCCTCGCCCTCGACGTCCTCGGCGATGATCAGCAGCGGCTTGCCCGACTGCATGACCTTCTCCAGGAGCGGGAGCAGGTCCTTGACGGAGCCGATCTTGGAGTTCGCGATCAGGATGTACGGGTCGTCCAGGGACGCCTCCATACGCTCCATGTCGGTCGCGAAGTACGCCGAGATGTAGCCCTTGTCGAAGCGCATACCCTCGGTGAGCTCGAGCTCCAGGCCGAAGGTCTGCGACTCCTCGACCGTGATGACGCCTTCCTTGCCGACCTTGTCCATCGCCTCGGCGATGAGCTCGCCGATCTGGGTGTCGGCGGCGGAGATGGAGGCCGTGGAAGCGATCTGCTCCTTGGTCTCGACATCCTTCGCCTGCTCCAGCAGGGCGCCGGAGACGGCCTCGACGGCCTTCTCGATGCCGCGCTTCAGAGCCATCGGGTTGGCGCCGGCGGCGACGTTGCGGAGGCCCTCGCGGACCAGTGCCTGGGCCAGGACCGTCGCGGTCGTCGTGCCGTCACCGGCGACGTCGTCCGTCTTCTTCGCGACTTCCTTGACCAGCTCGGCGCCGATCTTCTCGTACGGGTCCTCCAGCTCGATCTCCTTGGCGATGGACACACCATCGTTGGTGATCGTGGGGGCGCCCCACTTCTTCTCAAGGACGACGTTGCGGCCCTTGGGGCCGAGGGTGACCTTGACGGCGTCGGCGAGCTGGTTCATACCGCGCTCAAGGCCGCGCCGCGCCTCCTCGTCGAACGCGATGATCTTGGCCATGTGAAGTGGTCCCTCCAGGACTGGGGGTGAGTACCGCAGTGGACCGCGCCCGCGCCCGCGACGGACGGCCCCGCGGTCTGACGGTTCCTTGCCCCGCCCGCACCGTGGACCTCACCGACTCGGTCCTTCGTTGTCACTCTCACGGGGAGAGTGCTAACGCCAATGATTAGCACTCGACCCCCGAGAGTGCAAGGCCGTACGGGTGGAGGGCGGGGGTACGGGGGGTAGGGGGTACGACAAGAGGCCCGCACCCTGGACAGGTGCGGGCCTCTTGCTGAATGTTCAGGCGGTGACGCGAACCATGTCGGCCTGCGGGCCTTTCTGACCCTGCGAGATCTCGAACTCGACTCGCTGGCCCTCTTCGAGGGTGCGGTAGCCGTCCATCTGAATGGCGCTGTAGTGGACGAAGACGTCCGCACCACCGTCGACCGCGATGAAGCCGTACCCCTTCTCCGCGTTGAACCACTTGACGGTGCCCTGAGCCATGCCTAACTCCCCTATTACTGGCCCTTGCGCGGACCCACACTTCGTGGGTCCGGGTCAGACCTCACCCCCCTGCCGTATTGGGGGCGTGCGCCGGAACGCGTCGACCGCGGCTGAATGTATCTGTCCAACTGCCGTCTGCAACAGGTCAATCGGACGAGAATTCTGGACGCGCACGATCCGGAATGTGGTGAGAATTCACCAGAGTTCGGGGCAAGTCGGGCCCGACATATGCCGCAAATGCCACGCAAGAGGCGCACACTTTGGCTACTTCTTGTCGGGTGTAAGGCAGAAATCAAGGGCTCCCGCCGGGGAGTGCAAGCGGCAAGCGGAAGCGGGTTCCCCAACCTTACCTCGTTCAACCACACAGAATTGCCCCCTCCGCTTCTGCGCGGAAGGGGCACTCCGTCTATTAGCGGCTCCGCCGCGGGGATGAACAGCCGGTAATGAGAGTTACTGACGGTTACTACCCGGCGGTAATGACATTAGGTCAAGCCGCTCGGATAAACCCCGCTCAGCCCCCGGCGACCGCCGGAATGATCGAGACGCCGGCGCCGTCGGGAGTCGCCGTCTCCAGCCCCTGCTCGAAACGGACATCGTCATCATTGACGTACACATTGACGAACCGCCGCAGCTTCCCCTGGTCGTCCAGGACGCGCGCGGAGATGCCCGTGTGGTTCTTCTCCAGGTCCGCGATGACCTCCCCGAGGGTCCCGCCCTCGGCGGCCACCTCGGCCTGTCCACCGGTGTACGTACGCAGGATGGTCGGGATACGAACGGTCACGCTCATGCGAGGCCAGCCTCTCGGAAGGAGTCCAGGGTCGGGCGGATGGTGGCGGTGAGCCCCGTACCGGCGACCGCGTCAAGGGTCTTGAGGCCGTCACCCGTATTGAGGACGACCGTCGTGAGGGACGGGTCCAGCAACCCGTTCTCGATCAGCTTGCGGGTGACCCCCACGGTCACGCCCCCGGCGGTCTCCGCGAAGATCCCCTCCGTCCGCGCCAGCACCTTGATCGCGTCGACGATCTGCTCGTCGGTGACGTCCTCGACGGCACCCCCGGTCCGCCGCGCGATGTCCAGCACGTACGGCCCGTCGGCGGGGTTCCCGATCGCCAGCGACTTCGCGATCGTGTCCGGCTTCTGCGGCCGTACGACGTCGTGCCCCGCCTTGTAGGCGACCGACACCGGCGAGCAGCCCGCCGCCTGCGCGCCGAAGATCTTGTACGGCTTGTCCGCGACGAGCCCCAGCTTGATCAGCTCCTGGAGCCCCTTGTCGATCTTCGTGAGCTGCGACCCGGAGGCGATCGGTACGACGAGCTGGTCCGGAAGTTCCCAGCCGAGCTGCTCGCAGATCTCGTACGCCAGCGTCTTGGAGCCCTCGGCGTAGTACGGCCGCAGGTTGACGTTGACGAAGCCCCAGCCCTCGCCCGCCGAGTCGCCGATCAGCTCGGAGCAGAAGCGGTTGACGTCGTCGTAGTTGCCCTCGATGCCGACCAGCTCACCGCCGTAGACGGCGGCCATCACGATCTTGCCCTGCTCCAGGTCGTGCGGGATGAAGACGCAGGAGCGCAGGCCCGCGCGGGCCGCCGCGGCGCCGACCGCGCCGGCCAGGTTGCCGGTCGAGGAGCAGCTGAGGGTGGTGAAGCCGAAGGCGCGCGCCGCTTCGAGCGCCTGGGCGACGACGCGGTCCTTGAAGGAGTGGGTCGGGTTGCCGGAGTCGTCCTTGACGAACAACTTGCCCTGCTCGACGCCGAGTTCGGCGGCGAGGCGGTCGGCCTGGACGAGCTTGGTCCAGCCGGGGTTGATGTTCGGCTTGTCGGCTACGTCCGCCGGTACGGGGAGTAGGGGGGCGTAGCGCCAGATGTTCGCGGGGCCCGCGGCGATGCGGGCTCGCAGCTCTTCGGTGTCATACCCATCGAAGTCGTACGCGATCTCCAGCGGCCCGAAACACTCCTCGCAGGCGAAGGAGGGGCCGAGGGGGACGCGGTGGCCGCACTCGCGGCAGCTCAGCGCCGCTGCGGGACCGAGGTCGACGGCGGGAGCGGCGTTGTCGGCGGTCGGCGTGGTGGTCGCGACGGTTTGCACAGCCATGGAGGCGAGGCCCTTTCTCCTCATCTTCCTCACGACGCATCTCGCCGTGAGACGGATTTGGCACCTTCCCTAGCCGGGAGCCTCGCGGCGTGATCACGCACGAGACCGGCTGGAGGGTTGCCGGGGCTTCATCGGGCCGTATCCCTCTGCCCCTCTGGATGAGCGGTATGAAGTTATGAGTGGAGCTGTCCGCCAGGCGCCCCCGACATGCGATGGTCACCAGCGTTGTTCAAGACTGTAACCGAAGGCCACGACAGTTGAGATAGTCGTCCGAGGCGCGAGATGGATCACACGCGGCAGTGTGACCGTGACAGTGAGGAGCCGCTGACTGTGCTGGAAGAAGCCGAGCGCTGGCTGGCCACCCGCTCCTGGTCGGTGACCGATCGCCCCCTGCACCGGATCATGGCGGCGAAGCGGGCCACCGGGCTGACCGTCTCCGTGGTCCTCCCCGCGCTGAACGAGGAGGCGACCGTCGGTGACATCGTCGCGGTCATCCGCCACGACCTGATGCTCCAGGTGCCGCTCGTCGACGAGCTCGTGGTCGTCGACTCCGGGTCCACCGACCGTACGGCGGAGGTAGCCGCGTCGGCGGGCGCCCGCGTCGTCCACCGCGACGCGATCCTCCCGCGTATTCCCGCACTACCCGGCAAGGGTGAGGTCCTGTGGCGGTCCCTCCTCGCCACCACCGGCGACATCGTCTGCTTCATCGACGCGGACCTGCGCGACTTCTCCTCCGACTTCGTCTCCGGGATCGTGGGCCCGCTGCTGACCGATCCGGACGTCGACCTGGTGAAGGGCATGTACGACCGCCCCCTGGCCGGCGCGTCGGGGCAGGGCGGGCGGGTGACCGAGCTGATGGCACGCCCGCTGCTGAACCTGCACTGGCCTCAACTCGCGGGTTTCGTGCAGCCGTTGGGGGGCGAGTACGCGGCCCGGCGGAGCCTCCTCGAACAACTCCCGTTCCCGGTCGGGTACGGGGTCGAGCTGGGCATGCTGGTCGACGCCCTGCATCTGGTCGGCCTCGACGCCCTGGCCCAGGTCGACATCGGGGTCCGCAAGCACCGCCACCAGGACGGGCAGGCGCTGGGCCGCATGTCCGCCGCGATCTACCGGACGGCCCAACTGCGGCTGGCGCGGGGGCACTTGATCCGGCCCTCGCTGACCCAGTTCGAGCGCGGCGAGGACGGTTTCGAGGCGCGGACGTACTCGGTGGACACGGAGGAGAGGCCGCCGATGGTGGAGATCGCGGAGTACGCGCGGCGGAAAGTCGCCTAGGACCCGCCATCGGGCGTACGCCGTATACGAACGTTTGAGCAGCGCGGCGTCTGGCTAGGTTGGGCATATGACGTTCGGTGCTTCCCGTGTGCTCGTCGCCTCCAACCGGGGCCCCGTCTCGTACTCCGTGGGGGACGACGGCACCCTGCACGCCAAGCGCGGCGGCGGCGGAGTCGTCTCCGGGCTCTCCGCGATCGATCCGGACGCCGGTGCGCTGTGGGTGTGCAGCGCGCTGTCCGACGGGGACCGCGAAGCGGTACGCCGGGGGGTGGGCGAGCCGGGGACGCGGATGCTCGACATCCCGGCCGACGTGCACGCCGACGCGTACAACGGCATCGCCAACTCCGTGCTGTGGTTCGTCCACCACATGCTGTACCAGACGCCGCTGGAGCCCGTGTTCGACGCGGAGTTCAGGCGGCAGTGGGTGTCGTACGAGTCGTACAACCGGGCGTTCGCCACGGCGCTGGCGGAGGGGGCGGCCGAGGGGGCGGCGGTACTAGTACAGGACTACCACCTGTGCCTCGTCCCCGGCATGCTGCGTGAACTGCGGCCCGACCTGCGCATCGGCCACTTCTCCCACACGCCCTGGGCCCCGCCGGACTACTTCGCGCTGCTGCCCGACGACATCCGTACGCAGCTCCTGACCAGCATGCTCTCCGCCGACCGGCTCGGTTTCCTCACCCGGCGGTGGGCCGACGCGTTCGCCGCCTGCTGTCCCGACGGCACCGGGTCGACCGGCATCGGCGTGCACCCCCTCGGCGCCGACGCCGACTTCCTGCGCGAGCGGGCGAACCAGGCCGACGTACGGGACCGGATCGCGTCCCTGCGGGCGGAGATCGGCGAGGGGCGGCTCGCCGTCGTCCGCGTCGACCGGACCGAACTGTCCAAGAACATCGTGCGGGGACTACTGGCCTACAGGCACCTGCTCGATACGCGCCCCGAGTGGCGTGACCGTGTGGTCCACGTAGCTTTCGCGTATCCCTCCCGGCAGGACCTCACGGTGTACCGGGACTACATGGACGAGGTCCAGCGCGTCGCCGACGAGATCAACTCCGTCTACGGGACGGCGAGTTGGACCCCCGTACTCCTCCATCTCAAGGATGACTTCGCGCGCTCCCTCGCGGCGTACCGCCTCGCGGACGTCGCCCTGGTCAACCCGATCCGCGACGGCATGAACCTCGTCGCGAAGGAGGTGCCGGTCGTCTCCGACGACGGGTGCGCGCTGGTCCTCTCGCGGGAGGCGGGGGCGTACTGGGAGCTGCGCGACGACGCGATCACCGTCAACCCGTACGACATCCTGGAGACCGCCGAGGCTCTCCACGAGGCGCTCTCCATGCCGCGCGGGGAAAGGGCGGAGCGCACGAAGCGGCTCGCCGCCGCGGCCACCGCCCTTCCGCCGACGCAGTGGTTCCTGGATCAGCTGACGTCGTTGACGAGCTGAGTGAGGAGCTCTACGACTCCGGGGGGACCGTCCACGATCAGGTCGGCCCTGTCCCTGAGGGCGGTGACCTCGTCGCTGCCGCTACAGACGAGGATGCCGGGGGTGCCGGTCTCCCTGAGGGCGTCCACGGCGTCGAAGGCGGGGAGGTCACCGAGGTCGTCGCCGGCGTAGAGCACCGCGGCGACGCCGGACTCCTTCTCCTTCTCCCTCTCCGCTTCCTCGACGAGGCGCCTGAGTGCGGCCCCCTTGTCCATCCCGGCGGGCCTGATCTCCAGGACCAGGCGTCCCGGCTCGACGATCAGCCCGTGCCGGGTGGCGAGTTCGGCGACCGGTTCCCGCAGTTCCTCCCACAGTCCCTGCGGGTCCTTCGCACGCCGGGTGTGGACGGCGACGGCCCGGCCCTTCTCCTCGACCCAGGCGTCCGTGGCGCCCACGATGCCGGGGAGTTCGGCGCGTACAGCCTCCAGGCCGGGGGGAGTCGGGGGCGCGGTGACCTGTCCGGTGCGCTGCTCCCAGCGTTCGGCACCGTAGTGGCCGAGCACGATCATCCCTTCGACGCCGTCGAACTGCCCGTAGCGGACGGCCACTTCGGCGGGGCGCCCGGTGATGACGGCGATCCGCGCGCCCTTGCCCGCGAGGGCGGCGAGCGCTTCGAGGGCGCCGGGGTAGGGGCGGGACTTCTCCGGGTCCTCGACGATGGGGGCGAGCGTGCCGTCGAAGTCGAAGGCGAGGAGGGCGCGGGAGGGGTGGGCGCGGATGGCGGTCAGGGCTTGGTGGGCGGTGGGGGTGAGGTGGGTACCCATGGGGTCGACAGTAGAGGGTCGGGTGCGGGTTGGTGGGGGCCGATCGCGCAGTTCCCCACCCACCCGCACCCCGAAGTCCTCCGAACCCCCCACCCTCTACCGCTCCTCCCGCCGCCCCTCCCGCACTCGTCGTAGGCGGTTGACCGTCACCGGGTCCAGGGCCAGTGCCCTGGAGTCGTCCAGCAGTGCGTTGAGGAGTTGGTAGTAGTGGACGGGGGACAGACCGAGTTCCTCGCGGATCGCGCGTTCCTTTGTGCCGGGGCTGGGGAACGAGCGGCGCTCCAGCGCCAGGATGTCGCGCTCGCGGCGGGCCAGGCCGGGGTGGTCTTCGGGGGGCATACCCCGACAGTAGTCCCCGGTTACGACACCCCACTCTCCGCGGCCATCGCCTCGGTCTCCAGCCTGCGCAGCACGTCGTCGGGACGTACCCCGGGAGCCACCGCGCCGCCGATGCCCTTCTTGACGGACGCCGCGACGGTGGCCCAGGACGTACGCCCCACGGGGTACAGCTCGGAGAGGGGCAGTTGCTCCAGGAAGGGTTCGAGGTCGCGGTCCTCGGGGGCCGTGCTCATCACCGCGGACGCGGAGGACGTCACCGGCAGCAGGTCGTACTCACGGGAGAACGCGAGCACGTTGTCCTCCTCGTACACGAAGTCGAGGAACTTGCCGATCTCGGACCGGTGCCCGTGCTGCTTGAACGCGGTCATCCAGTCGGCGACCCCCATCGTGAGCGGCCGGACCCCGGACTTCCCGGGCATGGCCACCATCCCGTACCGGACCCCCTTGTCCCGGGCCATCTTCATCAGCGAGGGATGCCCGATGAGCATCCCCACGTCACCGGCGGCGAAGGAGGAGAACGCGGTGGCACGATTCAGCTTCGCGGGCGCGACGGGCCCGGTCAGCCCCTTGTCGACCAGCTTGTCCTGGAGCCACTCGAAGGTCTGGACGTTCTCGGCGGAGTCGAGGCTGTAGGTCCCGGCGGTGGAGGTGTACCCCCCGCCCCCGCTGAGCATCCACTGCATGGCCTCGGCCTGCGCCTCCTCGGGCCCGAGCGGAAGGGCGTACGGGTACGACACCCCCGCCTCCTTCAACTTGGCGGCGTCGGCGGCGAGTTCGTCCCACGTGGTGGGCGGCTCGCTGATCCCCGCCTTGGCGAAGAGCCCCTTGTTGTAGAAGAGGAGCCGGGTGGAGGAGGCGAACGGCATCCCGTACTGCTGCCCGCGCACCTTGCCCGCGCTGGCGAGCTGGGAGACGAAGTCGGCCTGGGTGGGGATGGAGAGCAGGTCGCCGGCCTTGTAGAGGAGGCCGCGGTCGGCGTAGTCGGCGTACGACCCGATCTGCGCCATGTCGGGCGCGTCCCCGGCGTCGACCATGTCCTTGACCTTTTTGTCGACGTCGTTCCAGGAGTACACGCTGACCTGGACGTCGACGTCGGGGTGCTTCTCCTCGTACGCCTTGGTCAGCTTGGCCCAGTACTTGGTGGAGCTGTTGGCCGCGCTGTCCCCGTAGTCCGCGGCGACGAGTCTGAGGCTCACCCGGCCGGAGTCACTCCCAAGGACTCCGCACCCCCCTACAGCCACCGTCATGCCCAACGCGGCCAAGGCCCCGACCCAACCCCTCTGCACCACTGCTGTCCACTCCACCAACGCTTGTCCGATAGTCGGATCAAGGTCTACACCACCCCAGTGGACTAGACCTCTCCCGGGTCCTCGGCCACACTGTTCACCGTGAGACATGTCATCGCCCTCGACGTGGGCGGCACCGCGATGAAGGGCGCCCTGATCGGCGCGGACGGCGCGCTGCTGCACCGCGACCGCAGGCCCACCGCCCGCGAGCGGGGCGCCGAGGCGGTGATCGAGGGCATCCTCGGCTTCGCGGCGGACCTCCGGTCGTACGGGGTACGCCACCTGGGCGAACCCGCCCTCGCGTCGGGCCTCGCGATCCCCGGCATCATCGATGAGACCTCAGGGGTAGCCGTCTACGCCGCGAACCTCGGCTGGCGCGACGTCCCCCTGCGCGACCTCTTGGCAACCCGTACCGGTACCCCTGCGGTACTGGGCCACGACGTACGCACGGGGGGCCTCGCCGAGGGCCGTCTGGGCGCGGCCCGCGAAACCCCCCGCTTCCTCTTCCTCGCCCTCGGCACCGGCATCGCGGGCGCGATCGGCACCCCCACCGGCATCGACCCCGGCGCCCACGGCTCCGCCGGCGAGATCGGCCACATCGTCGTACGCCCCGGCGGCACCCCCTGCCCCTGCGGACAGCGGGGCTGCCTGGAGCGGTACGCGTCGGCGGCGGCGGTGACGGAGGCGTGGGCGAGGGCCTCCGGCGACCCGACGGCGGACGCGGCGCACTGCGCGAAGGCGGTGGAGGCGGGCGACCCGAGGGCTGTGGAGGTGTGGCAGCAGGCGGTGACGGCACTCGCGGACGGCCTGCTGACGGCGCTGACCCTGCTGGACCCGGCGAGGATCGTGATCGGAGGGGGGCTGGCGGAATCGGGAGACACCCTGTTCACACCGCTGCGGGAAGCGATCGGGGCCCGGGTGACCTTCCAGCACACCCCGGAGATCGTCCCGGCGGCGCTGGGTGACACGGCGGGCTGCTTGGGAGCGGGCTTGATGGCGTGGGATCTTCTCAGGAAAACGAACGGTTTGGAGAAAACGCCGTGAACCCGCACCCGACCACGCTCCTCACCGGCGCGACAGCAGTCCTCCCCTCCGGAACCGCCGTCCAGGACATCGCCGTTCACGGCAAGCGCATCACCTCCGAGGCCCCCGAGACCGCCCACCGGATCGACCTCACCGGCCACTACCTGATCCCCGGGTTCGTGGACCTCCACAACCACGGCGGAGGCGGCGCCTCCTTCTCCGGCACGGCCGACGACGTACGGACCGCCCTGCACACCCACCGGACCCACGGCACCACCACCCTCGTCGCCTCGACGGTGACGGACGACCTGGACGTCCTCACCCAACAGGCCGGTCTCCTCAGCGAGTTCGCCGAGGACGGCGAGATCGCCGGCATCCACTTCGAGGGCCCGTTCATCTCCCCGTGCAGGAAGGGCGCCCACGCGGAGGCCCTGCTGCGGCACCCGCACCCGGCGGACGTACGCAAGCTGATCGACGCGGCGCGAGGCCACGCCAGCATGCTGACGCTGGCCACCGAACTCCCCGGCGGAATCGACTCCGTGAGGCTCCTCACCGACCACGGGGTGATCGCGGCGATCGGCCACACGGACGCGACGTACGAGCAGACGAGGGAGGCGATCGAGGCGGGCGCGACGGTGGCGACGCACCTGTTCAACGCGATGCCCCCGCTCGGCCACCGGGCGCCCGGCCCGGTCGCGGCGCTGCTCGAAGACCCGCGCGTGACGGTCGAGTTGATCAACGACGGCACCCATCTGCACCCGGCGGCCCTGGAGTTGGCGTTCCGGCTGGCCGGCGCGGAGCGCGTCGCGTTCATCACGGACGCGATGGACGCGGCCGGCAGTGGCGACGGCAGGTACCTGCTGGGCCCCCTGGAGGTCGAAGTCGCCGACGGCGTTGCGAGGTTGGTGGAGGGCGGCTCGATCGCGGGCTCCACGCTGACGCTGGACCGCGCGTTCAAGCGGGCGGTGACGATCGACGGCATCCGGATCGAGGACGCCGTCCAGGCACTGTGCGTCAACCCGGCCCGCCTGCTGGGCCGCCTGGACGAGATCGGCTCCCTGGAGCCCGGCAAGCTCGCCGATCTCCTCGTCCTGGACGAGAACTTCGACCTCAAGGGCGTGATGAGGCAAGGCGGTTGGGTAACAACACCTGAACTGGCGTGAAATCGGCGGCCCCAGGGCGCTGACCCTTTGGCATGATCTGACCTTTGGAAGCATGCCGTAAGCGCCGACGAAGGGGAGGTCGAGGCTGGTGATCCTCACGGTCACGCTCAACACCGCGCTCGACATCACCTATCGCGTGAGGGGACTGCGCCCTCATACGACCCACCGCGTCACGGACGTCACCGAACGGCCGGGCGGCAAGGGCCTGAACGTGGCCCGCGTCCTCGCCGCCCTCGGCCACGAGGTGACGGCGACGGGCTTCGTGGGCGGCGCGACCGGCAAGGTCGTACAGGACCAACTCACCTTGATTCCCAGGGTGGTCGACGCGCTCGTGCCGATCTCCGGGCACACCCGCAGGACCGTCGCGGTGGTGGACACGCACACCGGTGACACGACTCAGCTGAACGAACCGGGCCCGGTCGTCACGTCCGCCGAGTGGGGTGCGTTCCTGGAGGTGTACGACCAACTCCTCCGTTCCGCCTCGGTAGTTGCCCTGTGCGGGAGCCTCCCGCAGGGCGTACCGGTGGGCGCGTACGCGGGGTTGGTGCGGGTGGCGCGGACGGCGGGGGTGCCGGTGCTGCTGGACACGAGCGGCGAGCCGCTGCGGCGCGGGGTCGCGGCCCGGCCCGACATCATCACCCCGAACGCCGACGAACTCGCCGAACTCACCGGCTCCCACGATCCGTTGCGCGCGGCGCAGGACGCGCGCCGCCGGGGTGCCCGCTCGATCATCGCGTCCCTGGGCCCCGAGGGCCTCCTCGCGATGACCCCGGAGGGCCGCTGGCGCGCCACCCCGCCGACCCGCCTGCGCGGCAACCCCACCGGCGCCGGCGACTCGGCCACCGCCGGCCTCCTCTCCGGCCTCCTCGACCAACTCCCCTGGCCGGAGCGCCTTTCCCGGGCCCTGGCCCTGTCGATGGCGACCGTACTGGCGCCGGGGGCGGGGGAGTTCGACCGGGGGGCGTACGAGGAGTGGGTGGGGCGGGTGGCGGTGCGGGGGGAGGTCAGCGCGGCCTAGGTCACATCTTGGTGACCTGCCCCTTCCGCAGCGCCAACTGGTCCAGCAGGACGTTGCACTTGTTGCCCGGCTGGCAGGAGATGGAGATGGTGTTGGTGCCCTTGGTCAGGTTCGTCCAGGAGTAGGTCCTGCTCCACGCCTGGGTGGGGTCCGTGGCGCCAGTGAAGTTGCTGAAGTTCACCGGGCGGCTCTCCGCCTTCCCATTGACCGAGAGGGTCATCTCCTGTTTCTCGCCGACGACGTTGAAGAGGGCGAAGACGGTGTAGGCCCCGTCCTCCGGGATGCCGTTGACGGTCCAGGTGACCGAGGCGCCCTCGGCGTTGAGGCCGGTGACGTACGTGCCGGACTTCGATCCCTTTATGTCAGAGGCGGTGGTCGCGCCACCCTCCAACTTCATCGCCTTCGCATCGGTCGTCGGCGGCAGCTCGCCCTCGGCCGACGGGCTGCTGCCCGGGTCGCTCGCCGAAGCGCTCGCCGACGTCGACGCCTCCGGCGTCGGGGTCGTGCCCTTGTCGGCTTCCTTGTCCTTGTCGCCGAGGGAGACGGCGATGACGATGCCGACGACGACGGCCATGACGACGGCGACGGCGCCGATCAGGAGGCCCTTGGTGTTGGGGCCCCGGCCGCCGCCCCGGTTGGCGGCGCGGGGCGGCTGCTGCGGGGGCGGGCCCTGGTGGAGGCCCTGGCCCTGCTGGGGAGGGCCGTACGCGCCCTGCTGCTGGGGGGCGCCGTACTGCTGGGGTTGGGGGGGTACCCCGTACTGCTGGGGTACCTGGCCGTACGCGGCGGTCTGCTGCTGCGGGCCCGCGGCGGGGCGGCGGTCGCCGACCGCGCGGACCCGGTTGACGGAGTTCGGGTAGCCGTACCCCCCGGACGGCGGCTGGGCTCCCCGGGCCTGTCCGTCCTCGTAGAGGTAGCCGAACGGGTCGTCGTCCTCCGGCGTGCTCGCGCCGTTGTTGCCGGGCGTCATCCCTCGAACTCCTCAACAGGTGCGGGGCCGTCCACAAAGGTGGTGAGAAGAGCGAGCCTACCCGCTCCGCTGGGGCCGAACGGGTGAGTCCGCTTCCTCAAACCCTCTGACCTGCGGTTTATCCGGCCCGGCGATGCTGTTTGGGACGAGATCGTTTCTCGACGTACATCCGCTCGTCAGCGGACTTCAGGACCTCGTCGGCCGTCATACCGCACTGTGCCCACCCGATCCCGAAGCTGGCCCCCACCCGCACGGCCCGCCCCTCGGCGCGGATCGGCTGGATGATCTCGTTCCTGAGGCGTACGGCGAGGTCGGTGGCGTCGGCGCGGCCGAGGCCGTCGGCGAGGATCACGAACTCGTCGCCGCCGAGCCGCGCGACCGTGTCGCCGTCGCGGACCGCGCGGCCGAGGCGCCGGGCGACCTCGATGAGGACGGCGTCGCCCGCGTTGTGCCCGAAGCGGTCGTTGATCGACTTGAAGCCGTCGAGGTCGCAGAAGAGGACGGCGAGCCCCTTCGTGCCGTCGTCGCGGGCGCTCTCGTCGGGGGCGACGACGTGGACGTGGTCGTACCCGTCATACCCAGGGGTGGGGGTGGGGTGGTAGTCGAAGCCGTGGCCGTTGGCGTCGTGCGCGCCGGGGCCGTACGTGCGGTCCATGGCGTCGAGCGCGGCGGGGTGGGTGGACTGCGGGCGGGTGCAGATCCGGGCGGAGAGGCGGGCGCGCAGCTCGGCGGAGTTCGGCAGGCCCGTCAGGGAGTCGTGGGAGGCGCGGTGGGCGAGCTGGAGCTCGCGGCGCTTGCGGTCCTCTATGTCCTCGATGTGGGTGAGGAGGAAGCGCGGTCCGTCGGCGGCGTCTGCCACCACGGAGTTACGGAGTGACACCCATATGTACGTACCGTCGCGGCGGCCCAGTCGCAGCTCCGCGCGGCCTCCCTCCGCGGAGGTACGCAGGAGCGTGCCGATGTCCTCCGGGTGGACGAGGTCGGAGAAGGCGTACCGGCGCATCGCGGAGGCGGGGCGGCCCAGGAGGCGGCACAGGGCGTCGTTGGTCCGCAGGATGCGGCCGTGCTGCTCGCCGCCCATTTCGGCGATCGCCATGCCGGAGGGGGCGTACTCGAAGGCCGCGCGGAACGATTCCTCGCTGGACCGCAGCGCCTGCTGCTCGCGCTCCAGGCGGACCAGGGCACGCTGGATGTTGGACCTCAGGCGGGCGTTGCTGATCGCTATGGCCGCCTGGAAGGCGTACATCTGGAGTGCCTCGCGGCCCCAGGCGCCCGGCAGCCGGCCGTTGCGCGGGCGGTCCACCGAGAGGACTCCGATCAGCTCGCCGCACGTACCCCCCTGGGAGGGTGGGGTGTACATGGGGGCGAACAGGCGGTCCGAGGGGTGCCACTCGTCCTCGAAGCGGGGCGGGGGGCCGTCGGTGTACCACTGGGGTACGTCGTCGTCATCCAGTACCCATCCCTCCGTGTGCGGGATGAAGACCAGGTCCCCCCACCTCTCGCCCATGGCGAGCCGGCGGTCCCAGGACTCGCGCGAGCCCACGCGGCCGGTGATGAGCGCCTCCGCGGCCGGGTTCCCGGCGAAGGCGGCGACGACGAGATGGCCGTCGTTCCGTACGAGGTTGACGCACGCCAGCTCGTAGCCGAGGGCGTTCACGACTCCGTCCGCGACCGTCTGCAAGGTGTCCGCCAGGCTGCGGGCCGTGTTCATGTCGGCCATCGCCTGGTGCAGTTGCCGCAGGGACGCGAGGCGGACATAAGGTTCCGACTCGGTCTCCATGCTCGCCCTCCCCCCGAGACTTCGCAGCGAATCAAGGGTTGTTCATCGGCGTACCTTTTCACCGCCACTGAATCACAGCGCGCCGCCAACTCGGTACACAGGGTCAACAATTCTTATCTCTTGTGACTCAAGTCACAGCAAAACATGAACAATTGGTCGGCGTTTCTGCAATTTTCAGAGTGACCGGGACGTGTTACCGAGTGTTCAGAGAACGCTTACTGTACGTCGATGGTTCCACCGGGACCGTCGGGTTTCGGTCGGTCGTAGGACCCGGTCGTACGACCGCTCTCGGGCCGCAGCCCGATGTGTCCGGGGCCGGCGGACACTAGCGTCCTGGAACGTGCCGAACATTTCTCCGCCCCCCGTACCCACCCTCACCGGGCATGCTGAGGGGGTGAGCAACGACGAGTTCCGGGCCGCGATGGCCCGGCTGGCCGGTGGTGTGGTGCTGGTCACCGCGCAGGAGCCGTCCCTGGACGCCGGCGATCCGGCCGCGCCGCCCGCCGAGGACGTCGGCATGACCGCGACCGCGTTCATGTCCGTCTCCCTCGACCCGCCCCTCGTCATGATCAGCCTCCGTACCGGGTCCCGCATGGACGACCTCCTCGACGAACAGCCCCTGTGGGCGGTCTCCGTCCTGTCCGAGAGCCAGCGGCACATCGCCGGGCGCTTCGCGATGAAGGGACGGCTCAGTGACCGGCTCCTCTTCGAGGACATCCCATACCTGCGGGGTACGCTCACCGGCGCGCCGATGGTGAGCGGGGCGCTCGCGAATCTGGAGTGCCGGACCGAGGAGCGGGTGGTCGCCGGGGACCATACGTTGGCGATCGGACGAGTCCTTTCGGCTTCCGTGCCGAGTGCGGAGGGCGGGCCGTTGTTGTACTTCCGGGGTAGGTACCGACACCTGGGGTAGGGGGTCGGCGGCGTGCGGAAAACTCGTCGCGTTCGTTCGACGGGTCTGCCTAGGGTGCCGCCATGCCCGTACCCCGACTTGAAGAGATCACGCCGGCCAATTTCGAGAAGGCGATCGGCGTCGCCGTCCGGCCGGAGCAGGAGTTCGCCGTCGCGCCGGTCGTGAAGTCGCTGGCGGAGGCGTATGTGCATCCCGGGGTGGCCTGGCCCCGGCTCATCGTCGACGGGGAGCGGGCCGTCGGTTTCCTGATGGCGTTCCTCGACGTCGACTGGCACGAGGACGGGGGGTCCCTGCGGCGGTCCGGGCTGTGGCGGCTCAACATCGCCGCCGGGGAGCAGGGCAAGGGGTACGGGAGGTACGCCGTCCAGGCCGTCGCGGAGGAGTTGCGGGGGCGGGGGGTACGGGAGATGTACGTCACCTGGCATGCCGGGGAGCACGGTCCCGAGGAGTTCTATCTGGGGCTGGGGTTCCGGAAGAACGGGGAGACGGTGGGGGATGCCGGGGAGGAAGAGGTGGTGGGGGTGCTGGAGCTGGGGTGAGGGGGACTTTCGGGGGACTACCGGGGTAGGGGACTACCGAGGTAGGGGGGAGCGGCGTAACGCTCAGGTACCCCGTACCCGTACCCCTCCGGTACCCCGTACCCGTGCCTCACCAGTCCCGGCCCGAGCGGCCCTTCTTCGTTTCCGCGCGGGCCTTCTTCTCCCTCAGGCGGCGTTCGTTGATGCCACGGGGGATGCGGGTCGGGCGGCGGGGCTTCGGCGGCGGCGCGGTGGCCTCCGCGAGGAGCGACGCGAGGCGGACGGCCGCCGCTTCGCGATTGCGCCACTGCGAACGGTGCTCGGAGGCGCGTACGACGATGACGCCGTCGACCAGGCGGGCGGCGAGGCGCTCCAGCGCGCGTTCTTTCCAGACGGGCGGGAGGGATTCCGTACGGGCCAGGTCGAAGCGGAGTTCCACTTGCGTGTCGCTCGTGTTGACGTGCTGGCCGCCCGGTCCCGACGACCGCGAGAAACGCCAGATCAGCTCGGCCTCCGGGAGGGAGACGGAGCCGCGGACGATGTGTGGACCGGACATGCGTTCCATGGTGGGGGCGGCGCGGGCGGGAGTCACGTGAATTACGGGGGTTCTCGCGCGCGGGCGCGTGTCGCCGCCCGTGACGGGTGTCCGGAAGGTGTCCTCCAGGGGGAGGGTAAAGAAAGTAAAGGGGCCGGGAACCTTTGCGGCGCCCTGGGGCGTTCTTCGTGGTAGCTGTAGGTTCACGCCGTACAGCAAGCCGGATGCGGCACCGACGTACGACAACAAGGGAAGGACTCCCAACCATGGCTGTAAGCCTGTCCAAGGGTGGCAACGTCTCGCTCACCAAGGAGGCTCCGGGCCTGACCGCCGTCACCGTGGGCCTGGGCTGGGACGTCCGTACGACCACCGGCACGGACTTCGACCTCGACGCCTCCGCGATCGCGGTCAACCCGGCGGGCAAGGTGTACTCCGACGCCCACTTCGTCTTCTTCAACAACAAGCAGACCCCGGACAGCACGATCGTCCACACCGGCGACAACCGCACGGGCGAGGGCGAGGGCGACGACGAGCAGATCAACGTCAACCTCGCGGGCCTCCCGGCCGACGTCGACAAGATCGTCTTCCCGGTCTCGATCTACGACGCCGAGAACCGCTCGCAGAACTTCGGCCAGGTCCGCAACGCGTACATCCGCATCCTCAACCAGGCCGGCGGCGCGGAGATCGCCCGCTACGACCTCTCCGAGGACGCGGCCACCGAGACCGCCATGGTCTTCGGCGAGCTCTACCGCAACGGCGCGGAGTGGAAGTTCCGCGCGGTCGGCCAGGGCTACGCGTCGGGCCTCGCGGGCATCGCGCAGGACTTCGGGGTGAACGTCTGAGGTTCGCTCGGATGTAGGTAGGTGATCGGAGGGGCCCTGGCTGCTGCATGCGGCCGGGGCCCGTTCGCGTGGTCGGGGCGCTGGCGCCCGGTGATGCCTGGTGCTCGGCCCCGTTCCGGGTCCCGGCGAGCGCGTGGCGCCTAGAGCGGTTCGGCTTGCTCCGTGAACGGTTCGCGCAGCCAGGCGGCCGATGCTTCCGCGTTCTGCTGAGGCACGCCGTTCCCTGTGGCAAACACCCGCCCCCAGGCGGCGGCTCTCCCTACGGCGCCCAGCCGGCGGGCGAGGGCGACGGCCCGGTGGAGTTCGGGAGTGGTGAGGCCGGTGCCGGTCCAGGGTTCGAGGTAGGCGGCGCGGAGGCGGGGTGCGGCTGTGGGGCCGTAGCGGCGGGTGGCCACTCGGGTGGGGACCAGGAGGCTGGTGAAGGGGTGGGCGAGGGTGGCGTCGCCCCAGTCGAAGTAGGTGAAGTGGCGGTACGGGGGGTGGGCGAGGACCTGGGAGTCCTGGAGGTCGGAGTGGTCGAGGGTGGTGGGGATGCCGGTGGCGGCCAGTTCCTCGCACCAGTCGTTCAACCGGGGGCGCAGGGCGAGGAGTTCGCGGCGTCCGGCGTGGTCCAGGGCGGTGTTCTCCTCGACCAGCCTCTCGAAGAGCGCCGGGATGTCCCCGGGGCGGGCAGAAGGTACACCCAGCTTCTCGATCTCCGGGACATGCCGGGTCAACTCCCGTTGCAGGACGGCATATTGGCGAACCATCTCCTCCCACGCGGCCAGCCCCACATCCGCCCCTTCCCGCATCACCACTCCCCCGTCGGGCCACAGCGCCCACCCCTGCTCCGCCCGCACCGCGACCGGCTCCAGCACCCGCCCCGGCACCCACCGCGCCAGCCCCTCCCCCAACCCCGCCTCGAACCGGCTCCCTCCGGGGTTCGCCTTGAACCACAGGTCCCCGAACCGCACGAGCACGGACCAGGGGCGCAGCCGTACGTCTCCTACGGCCGTGTCCCTCCCCAGTACCCCCCGCACCCACTCCACGACCTCGGCACGCCACACCTCGTCGTCCCAGGGAGTTACGCCGATGCCGTAGTCCCCGCGGTCTACCTTTCCAGCCATGTCCATGCGGACATGAGAACACCCCCGGCGTTCGACCGGCTGAACACCTTCACAGAATCCGCGCACCACGGATTCGATCACGGTGCTACGGTGCCGATCACAACAACAAAAAGTGGCCCCGTCAGGACTCAGAGTGTTAGAGCACTCTGCTGACGAGGCCGTGACGACAAAGGCTTAGGAGAACCTGTCGCCATGCGCCACTCTATCGCGCATGCCATTTCGGCATACCTGCGTA
This sequence comes from Streptomyces niveiscabiei, assembly GCF_033794345.1. Lineage (NCBI taxonomy): Bacteria > Bacillati > Actinomycetota > Actinomycetes > Kitasatosporales > Streptomycetaceae > Streptomyces > Streptomyces niveiscabiei. The sequence goes on along the minus strand of NZ_JARAYJ010000022.1, from coordinate 6,663 downwards.
CCCTGCTCGCCCTCGCCCTCCCCGGTCGGGGCAAGCGCCGCAAGCCGTGTACGACCCCCGTACCGGCGCCCGAGCCCGTAGTACCCGTAAGCCCCTGGTCCCGCCCCTGGACCTCCCCCTCCAAGGAAGACGCCGCGGAGATCTTCCGCCTCCAGGCGGAACGCCACGCCCATGCCGAGTCCGCGTGGGAGCTGCGGCTCCAGTGGGAACGCCGACGCGCTGCCGCGCTCGCGGCGGAGGGGGTCGACTATCCGTACACGTACGAAGGCGCCCCCTTCGACAGCGCCTCGTTCAGGACGACCGCCTGACGCTCGCGGGGCGGTGAATCCCAGGGCTCAGCCAAGGTAGGGGTACGTACCCGCGAGATAGTCCCCGATCTGCTGCCGCATGCTGGGGTGGATGTCGTACGCGTCGAGGTCGACCGGCAGGACGAAACTCACGCCGTCGGCCTCGTCGTTGACCGTGGGTTCGCCTCCGACAGGGCGGCCGATGTACGTGGTCTCGTACTGCTGGCGGATCTCCCCGTCGGTGTACGCGACGATGTGGCGGGGGTTGGTGTAGACGCCGAGGAAACCGGTGATCTCGGCGACGATGCCGGTCTCCTCCAGGCATTCCCGTACGGCGCACTCGGCCGCCGTCTCGCCGATGTCCTGGGCGCCGCCGGGGAGCGCCCATTGGCCGGTGTCCCGGCGGCGCTGAAGGAGAATCGCGCCGGTGTCGTCGGCGACGAGGAAGTTACTGGCGGGGATGAGGGTGTTGGCCTCGGGTGCGGTGGGGTCGTTGTAGTACTCGGTCCGGCCCATGCGCGGCGGCCCTTCGGAGTGGGTGGCGACGGGGTGCCGAGCGTAGCGGCGGCGGGGCCGGGAGAGGATCGGGCGGTGGATGAGATCGTCGCGTTTCTTCGTGCGCGCAATGCAGAGGACAACCACGCCTACGCCTATGTCGCCCAGCGCTTCGGGGGCGACGCGCTGGCTCTGGAGTATGAGGGGATGAGTACGGGGGATGTACGGCGGGCGGGGGTGGGGTTCGCGCTGCGGGTGCTGGCGCAGGCGTATCACCAGCATCCCGGGTATCGGGAGGAGTGGCGGGTGGGGTGGTGATCGTTCCCGTGTTGCGGATGAACCTTGACTGTTCGGACAACCTCCTTTGGTGATCGCCCAGTTGAGTTTTTGACCTTCTTGGGGGGCGAGGCAACCGGGGTCGGGAAAACCCTGTCTCACAGGGTGCTCACAGACCGGGGCCGATCCCAGGGGCGCGTGGGGACGCGTCGCAGTGGCAGTTGGGGTGGGGTTCGGGATGGGGGCTGTTCGGTCCGGGCGTCCATGACCAGGCGCTCGCAGGCTAGGAACAGACGAGGAACCGATGACCAGTCAACAAGATCGCAAGCAAGTGAAGAAGCGCGCGGCGTTGGCCGCGGGGGCCGCGCTCGCCGTGGTGGCCGGGGTGGCAGCCACCGCGCCGGGGGCAGGGGCCGCGCCCGCCGCGAAGCCGGGCCGGCCTCAGCTCAAGCTCGTCGCCGCGTCGACGTCCGTCGTGCTCGACAAGTACGAGGGGGAACGGGGGGTCTACCTCGACCTCGGGACGTACCTCACCGTCGACAACGCGCCCCTCGAGTTCAAGGTGACCCGCAAGTCGTACAAGGACCAGATCGTCGCGCAGCAGGTGCTGCGGGACGGCAAGAAGGTGACGACGAAGACGCTTCCGGCGGGCCTCGTCAAGGACTTCACGGGCCTGCCGGGCTTCATCGAGGTGTCCGTGAAGGACGCCGCGGGCAAGGAAGTCACCAGCAGCAAGGGGACGTTCTGCCCGAACAACGCGTCGGGACGGCTCCGCCCGGACGCCCCGGCGACCTCGCACTACCCGCAGAGCTGCCCCGGCAACCCCTTTACCCTGGGCTCCATTTGGGGCGTCGAGAAGGGCTGGGCGGCCAACACCTCGGCCGTGGACTACGACCGGCCGGTCGACCTTCCGGCGGGCGAGTACACGGCGAAGGCGACCGTCGCGAAGAAGTACCGCGACCTGTTCGGCATCCCCAACGACACGGCGACCGTGAAGGTGACGGTCCGTGAGATCAAGGACGAGGGCGGCGGCGAGGGCCTGCGCTCCCAGCACACCGGCCACACGGCGACCGGTACGACACAGGGCGCGAACCACCACTACGGCCCGCGCGGCGCCGACGCCCCGACCCCGCCCGCGCTGTCCCACGCGCTCGAAGCCCGGGGCCAGGCCCACCACTTGGGCGACGGCAAGGGCCACACGGACGGCTCCCGCATCGCCCCCGCGCTGAAGGCGAACGCGGCCAAGCCGACCGGCAAGGCGGGCGTCGCCGCCAACGTCCCCAAGCCTGACCTGCGTTCACTCCCGGCGTGGGACATCTCCATCACGGACGGCGAGGACGGCGACGTACCCGGCAAGGACTACCTCGCGTTCAGCGCGAACGTGTGGAACGCCGGTCCGGCCCCGCTCGTCGTGGACGGCTTCCGCAAGCCGGGCGCCGAACTCATGGACTCCTACCAGTACTTCTACGACGCGAACGGCAAGCAGGTCGGCTACACCCCGGCCGGCACGATGGAGTGGGACCCGCGCATCGGCCACGAGCACTGGCACTTCACGGACTTCGCAAGCTACCGGCTGCTGAGCGAGGACCGCACGAAGGAGGTCCGCAGCGGCAAGGAGGCGTTCTGCCTCGCCAACACGGACGCCATCGACTACACGGTGAAGAACGCCAACTGGCACCCGTACAACACGGACTTGTCCACGGCCTGTGGACAGCGCAACTCCATCTCCGTGCGCGAGGTGCTGGACGTCGGCTCCGGTGACACGTACACCCAGTACCGTCCGGGCCAGTCCTTCGATATCACGGGCCTGCCGAACGGCACGTACTACATCGAGGTCATGGCGAACCCGGCCCACCGCCTCCAGGAGACGAACCTCAAGAACAACGTCTCGCTGCGCAAGGTGACGCTCGGCGGCAAGGAGGGCGCCCGCACGGTCAGCGTCCCGCCGGTCGACCTGATCAACGCGCCGTAACAGCAGACCGGTTGGGGCACCCTGAACCCCCCAGGGTGCCCTAACTGTTTTTATAGCCCCAACTGCCTTAGAACTCGGCCGAGTTGTTCGAGGAGTCGGGGTCGAACGAGAACCCGGTACCGAAGGACGGCCGCGCCGACACCTTCCCCTTCGCGTCTGGTACGACACTGTCGACGCGGACCGTGAACGGGAACCCGGCGCTCTGCCCCGGCTTGATGAGCATCCCCAGCTCGCAGGCGTAACCGGCGCCTCGGGGACGGCAGTTGTCGGGCACGCTCACCGCGCTGGTCCCGGCGGGCAGCGTGACGTCGAGGACGGCGACCGGGTCGCCGGAGGAGATGTTCGCGACCCAGGCCGGACCGTTGTCGGTGAGCCCGGCGGTCAGCGCGACCGTCTCGCCGACGGAACCGCCCGGGTAGCTGCCGGACACCGAGAAGTCGGCCGTGTTGACCGCGTCGACCCGCCACGACGTGCCGTTGTCGGCGGGCTGGAGATCGGTCTGGCCGCCCGTCGTGTCCACCGAGAAGTCGAACCGCTCCTTCAGGGCGTGCGCCGCGACCGTGGCCTTCAGCGGCTGCGGCAGCCCGACGGTCTCCCCGGGCCGTACGACGGTGTCGAACGCGCAGGTGTAGTGGACGAGGAAGCCGTCGATGTCCTCGGAGGCGCACTGCGGGTAGGCCGTCGCGAGGTCGAGCCCGTACGACGTCCACATCTGGACGGTGAACCCGTCGGCGGCCTGGTCGCCGTTGTTGGTGACGGTGAACGGCACGTCGAGCGTCGTCCCGGGCTGAACTCCGTCCAGTTCGACGGGGTTTGAGGCGACCAGGTCGGGCCCGGTGCCGACGGTGACGTTCGTCTCGAAGGAGTCGAGGGGCGCGACGAGCTTCCCGTCGGGCCCTCCGGTCGCCTCGGCGGCGTACGTGATCCGCCCGGCGGCACCGGCCGCGGTGCCCGCCAACGCCCTCACGCGCAAGGTCACTTGGGGTACGAATCCGGCGCGCAGGATCGGTACGTCCCCCGCGTCGCACACCGCGGTCGTGCCGCTCGGCACGCAGTTCGACGGCCACAACACCTCGGCCACACCGGCGAGTCCGGAGACGTCCACGGTCAACTTGCCGTCGCTCACGGTGAAGTTGTCGTTGTCGTGGTACAGCCCCACCGGGATCGTCTGGGTCTGCGCCTCTCCCGAGGCGGGTGCGACGGTCACCGGCCGGTCCGTCGGCGCGTTGATCCACAACTGGTCGGTCTGCTCGTCCGCTTGAGCCGGTGCGACCGCCGACGCGGCGAGCACGAGCGACGCGGCGACGGCGCCGTACGTACCGAATCGTCTGAAACGTTCTGAGTTCATCTGGTCCCCCTGTTGATCACTGTTGGCCGACAGTCGATCATCGTAAGAGTCCGGTGAGATGAACGGGACGGGCCGTTTCGGACGTACTGGAAAAGAATTGGTCATCCGATGGGCAACGGAACCTGATGGCTGGGTCGTCTGTTGTGTGTGGGGTGTCCGTGCCAGGTGGAGGCGGAGCCTCGATACGAGCATGGGGGAGCGGAGGAACGGCGTGGGAAAGCGCAAGGCGGATGTCCGCCTGACCCGGCGCGGGCGGGTGCTGGCCTGGAGCGCCGGTGTCCTGTGCGTCGGCGTGCTGGGGGTCGCGGGGGCGGGGACCTGGATCTACCAGCAGTTGAACGGCAACATCACCTCCGCGGACGTCGACGACAAGCTCGGCGGCGACCGGCCCGAGAACCTCAGCCCGGGTTCGAAGAACATCATGATCGTCGGTTCGGACAGCCGCGACGGCGCCAACGCCGGGTACGGCAAGGACCTGACGACGATGCAGTCGGACACGCTGCTCGTCCTGCACATCCCCGCCGACCGCAAGTGGGCGTCGGTCCTGTCGTTCCCGCGCGACTCGTGGGTGCGGATTCCCGTCTGCGACAAGGGAGATGGGACGAAGTCGAAGGAACACCACTTCAAGATCAACGAGGCGTTCGCGCTCGGCGGCACGAGCGGTGAGGTCGCGAGTGCGGCGGCCTGCTCGATAAAGACCGTCGAGGAGAACACCGGTCTGCGCATCGACCACTTCATGTCCATCGACTTCTCCGGCTTCAAGGGCATGGTCGACGCGCTGGACGGCATCGAGGTGTGCCCGAAGACCGCGATCGACTCCCCCAAGGCCAGGTTGAAGCTTCCGGCGGGCTGCCAGACCATCGACGGCGAGACGTCCCTCGGCTACGTCCGCGCGCGCTACGGCATCGGCAACAACTCCGACATCGGACGCATCGGCCGCCAGCAGGAGTTCATGGACGCGCTCGCGAAGAAGGCCAAGTCCAAGCTGACGAGCCCGGATTCGATGTACGGCTTCCTCAACTCGGCGACGAAATCCCTGACCGCGGACCCGGGGATGGCCGGCATCAAGCAGCTGTACTCGCTCGCGTCCGAGCTGAAGGGCATCCCCAGCGACCGGCTCGCCTTCCTCACGGTCCCCAACTACCCGCGCGAGGCGGACGTTCCGACCGACAAGGCCAACGTGGCCTGGCAATACCCGCAGGCCGCCGACCTGTTCACCGCGCTGGCCAAGGACCAGGAGACGACGAAGGACGCGCTGGCCGCGAAGACGAAGAACCTCGTGTACGCGTCGTCGGTGAAGGTCCGCGTCCTCAACGGCACCGGCGTGTCCGGGCGGGCCGCCGCCGTCGCGGAGAAGCTCCGGGCGAACGGTTTCACGGTCGTCTCCACCGGCAACGCGCCCTCGAACGTCACCACGTCGGCCGTCCAGTACGCCCAGGGCGCGGACGACACCGGCGCGCGCGCCGTCGCCACGCGGCTCGGCGGGAAGGTGACGGCGACGGCGTCCGCTGAGGCGTCGGCCGGGGTGGTGAACCTCGTCGTCGGGCCCGACCTCAAGGTCGAGGACATGTACTGACCCGGCGGGGGCCCGCGAGGACGTCCCAGCCGTGCCTCGTTCTGCCGGATGTTCCCGCAGCTCAAAGCCCTGGACGTCCCATGGCGTCCCAGGTGGACGGAGTTCGCTGGACCGGGTCCGGGACGGCCAGCAATCTCGGTGGTGCACGCCGGGCGGAGCGATCGACCTCGCGCCGCCCCCTCGACGCACACCGAAGGGAACACCCGGATCATGAACACACGTACGCGGCTCACCACGGCAGGCCTGGCAGCCCTCCTGAGTGTCGGTGGCCTCGGGCTCGCGCTCGCACCGTCGGCCTCCGCCGAGGGGGCCTGCACCGAGTGGCGGAGCATCCAGGTGTCGCACAACGCCGTGGGGCTCAAGTACCGCGAGTGCGACCGTTACAGCGGCTCCAACACGCAGACGAAGGCGCAGCTGTACCTGTGGGACAACAAGCACGACGGCAAGATCGCCCAGGCGTACACGGCGACGGGTTCCAACGTGAACGGCTCGTGGCGCCAGAGCTGGGAGCGCTACTACGGCTGGGGCGACGAGAGCAAGCACAGCCCGCTGATCGACACGGGCTGGCACAAGGGCCACGACGTGCGCGTCCTGCTCAAGGCCACCGCCGGCTAGTGTCCTGAGTCGGGAATTCGCTGCGTAAGTCAGTGCTGGTTCGGCATGATGGCCGGATGGCGAGGACGGGACGGCCGAAGGCCGAGCTGGTGCT
>NZ_JARAYJ010000021.1:0-159588 GCF_033794345.1 Streptomyces niveiscabiei | reverse complement strand
CATGATCCGCCGCTACATCATCTGGCGAAACAAGCACGCCGCCGACGAACTCCTCCGCGAGGTCGTCAACAGGGCGAACGTTGCCTGATGCGGCACTAGAGGGGGCGGGGGAGGGAATCAGCCGCATTCCTCGTACGCCGCCCGGAGCGCCTTCGTCGTTTCGGGGTCCGCGTTCAGGAGGGGGCGACGGACCGGGCCCGAAGGGAGGCCCAGGGCTGAGAGGAGGGCCTTTGCCGTCACCGTCCCGGGCAGGTCTGAGGACATCATCGACTCCGTGAGAGGGATGAGGCGTTGTTGGGCCTTGGCCGCTGCTGAGGTGTCGCCCGCGTCGAACAGGTCGAGGACGGTGCGGACTTGGCGGGCGGCGGCGTTGGAGATGGTGCTGACGTAGCCGGTGCCGCCCACGGCGTACAGGGCGAGGTTGTGTTCGTCGCAGCCTGCGTAGTAGGCCAAGTCGGTGCGGGAGATGAGCTTTTGGGCGGCCAGGAAGTCGTAGGAGCAGTCCTTGACCGCGACGATGCGGGGGTGGTCGGCGAGGCGGAGGAGGGTGGACGGTTCGAGGCGGGTGGCTGTGCGGGAGGGGATGTCGTAGAGCATGACCGGGAGTTCGCTGAGGTCGGCGATCTCGCGGAGGTGGGATTCGACGGCGGCTTGGGGCGGGCGGCTGTAGTAGGGCGGGGCCAGGAGGATGCCGGTCGCGCCGGACTTGGCTGCGTCCAGGGTGAGTTGGGCCGTGTGGTGGGTGTCCGCGGTGCCTACTCCCGTGAGGATGGGGGTGGTTGGGCCTACGGCTTCCCGGACCGCCCGTACCAGCGCCGACTTCTCCGCGTCCGTCGTCGTGGGGGATTCGCCGGTCGTGCCGGAGAGGACCAGGCCGTCGCAGCCCTCGGAGATCAGGTGAGCGGCCAGGCGCTGCGCGCCGTCCAGGTCGAGGGCGCCGGTCTCGGTGAAGGGGGTGATCATCGCGCAGAGGGCGCGGCCGAAGGCGGTCGTGGTCATGGGAGTAGTGTCGGCCGGGTGATGGTGTAGCTCTACTTAAATCTGCTACCCGGTATTGATTAGCATCCCTTCGCTGAAGCTCGTTCGCTGTGGTGAGGCACTGTGTCCAAACCCCCGTCCGTCCGTCACCATGGCCGAGGGAAACCGCCACAGGGGAGGCAGTATGAAGCTCGGCAGGGCAGTCGCCACCGGGGTCGCGGAAGAGCGGGTCGACGTCGTCGAGGACGAGGTCGAACTCGTCGACGAACAGCGGGAGTCGGCCGTCGAAGAGGTGCCGGTCGGCCGATGAGGCTGCGGCTGCCGGAGGAACGTCCGGATCGGCCGCCGACCGGATACAAGATCGCTCGCCCGGTGCTGTCGTACGACGGCACCGGGGCCGGGTTCACGGGTGTGTCGCTGGGCGGCGCGCTGCCGTACGGGGTGCTGGCGGAGGCGTCGTGCGTGTACGGGCTGCGGCACCGGGCGCCGCATCGGCGCTGTGACTGCGGGTTCCACTGCGTGCACGAGCGGGGTACGGCCGAGGGGCTGCTCTGCGTCGCCGAGAACCGTGACGCGGTGCTGCTCGACGTGACCGTCCTCGGCGCCTACATCCGCTTCGAGTTGGGGTTCCGGTACGCGAGACAGCGTGTCCGCACGATGACCGTGGGGCCCTGTGCCTGTGGCGCACCCGCCGCCGCGCTCGCCGACGCCGGGTGGGGCCGGCCGGGGTGGCTCGGGCTCGCCGCGTCCTGCGCGGGCTGCGTACAGGCCCGTACCGCCGTCTCCCTCGCCTCGTTCGCGCGGCTGGCCGGCGAGGGGCTGCGGGTAGTCGCGCGGGAGGGGAAGGCGTCCGCGCGCTTCGGGGTGCCCGAACTCACCGCGGAGGCCGCGCTGTTGCAGGCGCGGCTGGACTGGTTCCAGAGCCAGTTGTCGCGGCTGGGGGAGGACGAGGGCAAGGCGTAGCGGGACCCCCAGGCAGGGACATCCCCGGATACGGGACACCCCCGGACAGGGGGTGTTCCGTCATGTCCACTCACCGACAAGTATTCTCTCCTAGACAAAAAAAGTTTTCGGTGAGACGGTGGACCCATGCTGGACGTCACCGTGATCGAGAACCCCGAGGCGGCAGCCGCGACGCTGGACCCGATAAGGGCGCGGCTGCTGGCCGAGCTGGCCGCGGGCCCCGCGTCGGCCGCGATGCTGGCCGGGCAGGTCGGGCTGCCCCGGCAGAAGGTGAACTATCACCTCAAGGCCCTGGAGAAGCACGGCCTGGTCGAGCTGGCCGGGGAGCGCCGCAAGGGGAACGTCACCGAGCGGCTGATGCGGGCCACCGCCGCGTCGTACGTCATCTCGCCGCTGGCCCTCGCGGAGGTGCAGCCGGACCCGGACCGCTTCCGTGACCAGCTCTCCGCGCGCTGGCTGCTGGCGCTGGGCGCGCGGCTCGTGCGGGACGTCGGTTCGCTGATCACCGGCGCGGCCAAGGCCCGCAAGGGGCTGGCGACTTACGCGCTGGACGGCGAGGTGCGGTTCGCGTCCGCCGCCGAACGGGCCGCGTTCGTGCAGGAGTTGACGGCCGGGGTGAGCGCGCTGATCCGCAAGTACGACGCGCCGGACGCGGAAGGCGGGCGCGATCACCGGATCGTGCTCGGGCTGCATCCGACGCTCAAGGAGACGCCGTCCCGCACGGGGTCGTCCCCTGCTGAACTGACTGAACACTGAGGAGAGTTGCCATGTCCAAGGGCACGGAGAAGGAATTCGAGATCGTCCGCGAGTTCGAGGTGGACGCGACGCCGGAGCAGGTGTGGGAGGCGGTGACCCGGAACACCGGGGCGTACCTGTGGCCCATGGAGGCGCCCGAGCCTCGCGTCGGGGGGAGCGGGCCGTTCGGGTCGACCGTCACGGCGTGGGAACCGCCGTACCGGTACACGAACCTGAGCGAGGACGTCGGGATGGACGTCCAGTCCCGCAACCAGCTCGACTACACCGTCGAGCCCCGGGACGAGGGGCGGCGGGCGTGGGTGCGGTACGTGCACAGCGGGATCTTCGTCGACGACTGGGAGAACCAGTACGACGGGGCCGGGCGGCACACGGACTTCTATCTGCACACGCTGCGGGAGTACTTGGTGCACTTCGCTCCACGGGCCGTGGCGTTCTCCTCGGCGGAGGGGCCGGCCGCTTCCGCCACGCCGGACGCACTGGCCCTGGTCGCACGGGAGTTGGGGGTCGGGGACGTCGTCGGGGAGCGGGTCACCGTGCGGGGGCCCCGGGAGTTCGAGGCCGTACTCGACTACCGGACGCCGGAGTTCATCGGGCTGCGGACCGAGCGGGCGCTTGTCCGGGTGTTCGGGCGGGGGCGGTGGGGGGCTCCGGTGGGGATCAGCGTGCACGACTTCGGGGACGGGGCGGATCCCAAGGCCGCGGAGGCGGGTTGGCAGGGGTGGCTGGAGGGGGTGTTCGGGAAGTAGGGGGTTACGGCCACCAGGTCTGGGCGGCGATGGTGACGAGGCGGCGTACTTCGCCGACCGTCCTGTCGTCGCTCAGTTCTTCGAGGGCTTCGGCGAGGGCGAGGAGGACGGCCGGCGTCTCTTGTCTCTGGGCGAAGTTGAGCAGGGCGATGACGCGGCTGCGCAGGGTGTTCGAGTCGGTGAGGGGCTCCAACTGGGTGGGGGCGATGAGGAGTCGGACGGATTCCAGCCAGAGTTCGTAGGTCTCGCGGGGGCCGGAGATGGGGGAGCGGATGAGGGCGATGACGAGGTCGTTCTTCTTGAAGGCAGCGACCGGGGTGGCCGGTGCCGACGTCAACTCCGGTGCCGACGTCAACTCCGGTGGCGCCTGCGTCACTTGCGCCGCTTTCACGTCCGGCTCCGCCGCTCCGGCCTGTTCCTTCTCCGGCGCCGTCAGCCCGAACGCCGGTGGGTAGGACGCCGCCGACTCCGCGTCCATCTCCGGCAGTCGGGTCGCCGCCTGCTCGATCATGTGGTCCGTCAAGCCGATCACCAGCTTCTCGTACGCCTGAGGGGCGTCCCGCATCAGGTCGACCAGGCAGCGGTCCGTGTACGCCGCGCCGAGCGTCGCCATCCGGAGCTGCAAGTCGGCGACGTCCTGGGGGAGTTCGCGGCTGACGCCGGTCCAGAAGAGGGGCAGGAGGGCCACCGGTTCCTCCGGCGCCGCGAGCCCTGTGCGGGCCTTGACCACCGCCCACTCCCGTGCGCACCAGGGGCTCGCCAGGTAGTCGTCCGTCAGCAGGACGACCAGGAATCTGGTCCGCCCCAGGGCCGTACCGATCTTCCCGCGCCAGCCCTGGCCGAGGCGCAGGGAACCGGTGTTGAGGAACCCCTCGGTCGGGGCCGAGCGCCCGCGCTTGATCTCCACCTCCCGCTGGAGCCGGGTGTGGAACTGCTCCACCAGGTCGCTGTCGGCGCGGCGTTCGGCGTAGCTGGTGAAGAAGAACGGCGGTCGGTCGGTCATGGATCCTCCCCGAAGTCGTGGGCCTGCACGGCGGGTTGCGGTGGCCGGGCGTGGGCGCGGAGGGCTCCCGCAGAGCCCTGTGCGCCGACTCCCGTTCGCCGACCCCCGTTCCCCGTCGTCCCGTGCGGCCCTCCCCGAGTGTGCCCGAAATGCCCCCGGGTGTCGCCCTGTTCGGGGAACGCGCGGGGACGGTGTCAGCTGTGGCCGTTCGTCCGCCAGTTCTTGATCGCCTTGTCCACCAGGTGGCGTACGACGCGGGTCGCCTCGTTGTCGCCCTGTTCCTCCAGGGCGTCCGCGAGGGCGGTGAGGACCACCGGGGAGGCGGCGGCCTCGTTGACGATGGCGATGACGCGGTTGCGGGCCGAGCCGCCGTCGACCAGCGGAGCGAGCAGCAGGGGTTTCACGGCGAGTTGGATGGACTGGACCCACAGGTCGAAGGTCTCGCGCGTGCCGTTGACGGGGGAGCGGACGATGGCCTCGATGAGGGTGCGTTTGTCGGTGGGGTCGAGGAGGCTGCCGGCGCCGGGGACCGGGGTGCCGTGCGGCGGGGTGCTGGGGCCGAGCTGGTCCAGGTAGCCCTCGTACCCGAACTGGTAGACGATCTCGGCGGTCGTGAGGAGCGTGCCGGGGTGGCCCTTCGCGCGGCGGGCGAGGTGTTCGGCCTGTTCGCCGGTGAGGCTGTCGGCGTGTTCGAGCAGGAGCGCCTCGGCGATCGTCGGGCTGAGTCCGCCGAGGGCGAGGCAGTTGTCGCCCCAGGTGAGGCCCTTGGTGCGGGAGGTGACGAGGCGGTGCCCGGTGCCGGGGAGGAAGTGCTCGTAGATGCGGTCGGGGTCGGAGACGTTGTCGTACACGAACAGCCACTTGCTGTCGGGTCTGGGCTTCGGCGGCCCGCCGGGCGTCCGCGCGCAGCGCTCGCGCAGCTCCTGCTCCTGCGTCTCGATCAGGGCGAGCAGCCGGTCGTCGTCGGTCTCGCCGAAGCACTCGAACCACCAGGCCACCTCGTAGCGCCGGGTGAACCGGCGGCAATAGGCGATCGCCATCTGGGTCTTGCCGAACCCCTGCCCCGACTCGGCGTCGTGCAGCAGGACATGGCCGTACCGCGAGAACAACTTGGTGAGCTGGGCGATCTGTTCGTCCCGGCCGGTGAACGGCAGCCCCAGTTCGGGGATGTTGGATATCGGCGGCGGTGCCGTCGCCGAGCGGGCCGAGCGCGGCAGCGGCAGGGGCAGGGTCACCGCGCGTCTCCCTCGCGCTGCCCCGGTACGGTCGGGCCCGCGTCGTGGACCATGTCGCGCAGGAGCTGGGCCTGCCCCTCGTCCGAGCCGGTGAGCTGGACGACCGGAACGCCCCGGCGCACCAGCAACGGCCGTGGCTCGGCGTCGATCTGAACGGGGATCAGATCCGCCGCGTCCTCGCCGAGGAACACCTCCTCCCACTGGTAGGGGTCGGGCGCGCCGGCGGTGAAGTAGCTGCGCGAGAACACCACGACGATCCGCGAGCCCTCCTCCCGCGCCCGCGCGACCGCCTCCGACAGCGGCTCCAACTCCGTTCGCCAGCGCACCTGGTGGACGACCGAGCCGGTGTCCTCCTCCAGCACCTCCTGCATCCAGTCGGCCCACGGCTGGTCGGCGCCGACGTAGCTGATGGCGACGGACCGCAGTTCGGCGGCCGGGCCGCCCGGCGGACCACCGCCCCGGTGGCCGACGTCGGAGTAGCTCAGGTAGCCGCCGCCCGCGGAGCCATGGGCCACCAGGTCGCCGCCCGGGACGGTCCGGCGGACGTGCGCGGCGGACGCGGGCGCCAGCGTCGTGCCGAACGCCGGTGCGACCGTGCGCAGTTCGTCCCCTTCGAGGGGGCCGAGGCCGAAGTGCCGTACCATCGCGATCCGCCGCGCGAGCAGGCCGAGGAGAGCGACGTACAGGTCTCCCGCCTCGGGCAGCTGGGACTGCATCAGCCCCGACAGGCCCCGCCGTTCGTACAGCCGGCCGGCCTCGGAGTCGGCGCCGCGCAGCTCCGCGAGGAACGGCCAGGGGTCCGGCGTGTCCCCGGGGCGTTCGCGCGGGGGCACCGGCTTCCACACGAGGGGGATCAGGCAGTCGGCGAGCGGTTCGTGCGTGAGGTACTCCTGGCCCCGGATGCGGCGCCGGAACACCGCCCACTCCAGGCCGCAGTCGCCGTCGCGGAAGTACTCCGGGGAGTACAGCGCGACCATCACGCCGACCTGCGCGACCCCGCTCTGCAACACCGGGCCCGAGCCCGTCTGCGGTCCGAGGACGCCGGCCACCCACAGGCCCTCCTGGGCCTTGAGCCGGTACTCCAGGTCGGCGTGGAAGCGGCTGAGCGACGGCCAGCCGTCACCGCGGGTGCAGCTGGTGTAGAAGTAGTTGACGGATCGATCCACGCGCCCCTCGCAGACTGCCGCCGGTCGGGCCGGGACCCCCCGCTCTTCTTGAGGATAGGCTTCCCAGGCCGCCCTGGGTACAGTGAAGAGTGCCTGGCGGGCGCACACGTCAGGCGTACGGGCACACGTCAGGCGTACGGGGAGATATTCGCCGACGTCTCACGAGTCCCGGACTTTAGCAGGGTCCAAGGCCGGTCCCGGCGCGAGCGCGGGGGCTCGGGGGGAACGGAGTCTGGCGTGAAGAGCACCGAGAACGGCCGCGAAGGCAGGCGGGAACGGGGCGAGTTAGCCGAGCTGGCCGGGGCTGTGCCCGCCGACCGGCTGTCCGGCCTCGCGCGCTCCCCGATCGTCGAGGCACTCCTACGCCGGACCAGGAGCGGCCCGCAGACCCCGCCGGGGTGGCACAGTGCCGTCTGACACGCGACCCGCCACCACCCAACTCCCGGTCACCTTCTCCCAGTTCGTCGTCAAGCTGCACTCCCGCTGCGACTTCGCCTGCCCCGACTGCTACGTCTACGCGCTGCGCGACACCGGCTGGACCACCCAGCCCCGCGCGATGCCGTACGCCGTACGGGAGTTGACGGCCCGTCGGATCGCGGACCACGTCCGCGCGCACCGCCCGCCCCGGGCCCGCGTCATGCTCCACGGCGGCGAACCCCTCCTCGCGGGCCCGCGCCGCCTGGCGCACTTCGCGCAGGCGCTGCACGACCGGTGGCACGGCCTGGACACCCCCCTGGACCTCGTCGTCCAGACCAACGGCGCCCAGATCACCCCGAGTTGGCTGGACGTCTTCCACCGGTACGGCATCCGCGCGGGCGTCAGCCTCGACGGGACGCGGGAGGCGCACGACCGGCGCCGGCGGCGCGCGTCGGGCCGGGGGACGTACGACGACGTACTGAAGGCGCTGGAGCTGCTGCGCGCACACCCGTCCCGGTACGCCGGACTCCTGTGCACGGTCGACCTCGAAGCCGACCCGGTGGAGACCTACGAGGCCCTCCTGAAGCAGCAACCCCCGTCCCTGGACCTCCTGTTGCCGCTCGGCACCCGGCAACACCCGCCGCCCGGCCTGGAGTCGGGGGACACGCCGTACGCCCGCTGGCTCGCGGCGGTCTTCGACCGCTGGTTCGACGCGCCGGTCCGCGAGGTCCCGGTACGGATGTTCGACTCGCTGGTGGACGTCCTGCTGGGCGGGTCGAGTGGCACCGAAGTGTGGGGAGTCGGCGGTTCCGACGTCGTCGTGATCCAGCCCGACGGCGCCATCGAGCAGAACGACATCCTCAAGGCCGTCCACGAGGGAGCCGCGAGCACCGGCTTCCGGGTCGCCCGGCACAGCCTCGACGAGGCCGCCGCGCACCCGGGGTTCGCGGCCGAGCGGGCGGGGATCGGCGGGCTGTGCGGCGAGTGCCGGGACTGTCCCGTCGTACGCGTGTGCGGCGGTGGGCTGCGGGCGCACCGGTACCGGACCGCCAACGGGTACGACAACCCGTCCTGTTACTGCGCCGACCTCAAGGCGTTCATCGCGCATGTCCGCGAACGCGTGCACGACAGTCTGCTCGCACTGGTGAAAGACCGTCACAACCCCGTTACAGAGCAAGGGAATCCCTCTACCATGGGGATGCCCGCCGGGGTAGAGCCGTTGCATTGATCAAAGGGAACGCAAGGGCCTGGGCCGGGCCGGGGGGAGGCGAGCATGGTGCCGTACTTCTACGTCAGCCATGCGGTCGAGGGCGCGGGGCGACGGGACGTCGAGCACTTCCACGCGGATCTCCAGACCGAGATCCGGGGGCGCACCGACCGCGCGCCGGGATACGACGGACTCCTCGCCGACCACCGCCGCGGCGACCTGGCGCTCGCCCCGCCGGCCGAGGTCCCGGCGATGAACTGCCGTTGCCTGGTGGTCCTCTACTCCCAGGAGTACTTCCGCAGCCCCTCCTGCACCTACGACCTCTCGGTCTTCGAGGAGCGGCTGAGCTGGCGCCTGCACCGCACCGGCGACGCCTCGGTGCGGCCGGTCGGGGTGGTGTGGCAGAGCGCGGGGCTGCCCGCGCGGCTGGTGGAGGAGACGGCCCGGCAGGCGGGCCGGCCCGCGGGGACGGACTATCCCCGCACCGGAGTCGGGCAGTTGATCCGCGACCCGGCCGCGCGCGGCGGCTACTTACGGGTGTTGCGCAACGTCGCGGACCGGGTACTCTCGGCGGCGGACCGAACACCTCCCACCATGACCGCACATGATGTCGGGTACCTCACTCCTTTCCGGGCTATGTCCCGTACGTCTGCCGTCTCATGGGATGTGCACCTTGCCCCCGTACCGGTACCGTGGCTGAGGCGCACCGGTACGCCACAGGAGACGGCCCCCCAGGGGACCGCGATCGAGCGGCCGGACTCGCCCCCTCGCACCAGATCCTGGTTCTCCTCCCCGGCGGACGGTGAGCGTCCCGTCCTCCGCGGACCGCATGGCTGACGCGCACCTGTGGAGCAGCATCAATGAGCAGCGTGGAGCCGGAGCCGCCCGGCGCCGAGGCCGCCCATGAACCGGCGACCGTAGTCACGTTCTACTCCTACAAAGGAGGCGTGGGACGCACGATGGCCCTGGCCAACGTCGCCTGGATCCTGGCGACCGAGGGCAGCCGCGTGCTCGTCGTCGACTGGGATCTGGAGTCCCCCGGCCTGCACCGCTTCTACCATCCCTTCCTGAACGACCCGGAGCTGGGCCGCACGACGGGCGTCGTCGACATGGTCCAGGGCTACGGCCGGGACGTGGAGGCCCTGATCCGGCAGCAGTTGGACGAGGACACCTTCGAACAACGCCTGGCCGGACTCCTGTCGACGCACACCGACGTCCTCCCGCACCGCGACACCATCCGCTGGAGCGACTTCCGCACCCCGGGCACCATCGACTACCTCGGCCCCGGCGTCCAGGACGACCAGTACAGCGAACGCGTCGCCTACTTCGACTGGGCCGCCTTCTACGGCCAGCACCAGGGGCGCCGCTACGTCGGGACGCTGCGCGAACGGCTGCGGCAGGGGCCGTACGACTACGTCCTGATCGACAGCCGCACCGGGCACTCCGACAACGCGTCCGTGTGCACGCTGTGGCTGCCGGACGTCGTCGTCGCCGGGTTCAACCTGAGCAACCAGTCCATCGAGGGCACCGCCTCCGTCGCCCGCCAGATCCACCAGCAGGCCCGCGAGACGGGGCGGGAGATCCGCATCCTGCCCGTGCCGATGCGCGTCGAGCACGCCGAGCCCGGCAAGGCGGGACGCAGGCGCGCCCACGTGGAACGGCAGTTCGCCGGACTCGTCGCCCCCCTCACCACCGGCTCCCTCGACGAGTACTGGGGCCAGGTCGAGGTCCCGCACCACCCGGCGTTCGCCTACGAGGAGACCCTCGTCCCCTTCACGCTGCGCCCCGGCACGAAATCCCTCCAACTCGACGCGTACGTACGGATCGCACAGGAGATCACCCGGGGCAAGATCTCCTGCGTCCGCCCCGTCCCCGAGCCGCTGCGCCTGACGTTCGCCGAGCGGTTCGAGGAGGTCCGCACCCCCGGCCGGCGCACCGCGCGCATCGTGCACGCCGCCCCCGACCGGCTGTGGGCCGAGTGGATCCGCGGCGTCCTCGCCCGGCTCGGCATCAGCTGCGAGACGACCGCGCAGTGGGACCCGCGCGCCATGCCGGCCGACGCGAAACCCTCGTACACCATCCTCGTCGTCTCACCCGCGCTCCAGTCAGCGCCCGAGCTGGACGCGGTGATCCAGCAGCACCTGAGGGCCGCCGGGCGGCTCGGGTCGGGGGACCGCACCGACTCGATCGTCGCGGTGCGGGTCGAGGAGACCCGCGTCCGGCCGCCGCTCGGCGACCTCAAGGGGCCGCACCTCCAGAACCTCGGGGAGCACGAGGCCGAGGAACTGCTCCTGGAGCACTTCGCGCAGAACGGGCAGGCCCGCACGCCGGGTTCGGGCGGGGTGCGCTTCCCCGGGCAGAACCCGAAGATCTGGAAGACCCCGCCGCGCGGCGCCACCTTCCAGGGCCGCGAGGAGCGCATCGGCGACCTGCGCGACGCGTTCCCGCCAGGCCGCTCCGTGCCCCCGGCGATCCTCACCGGCCCGCTCGGCGTCGGAAAGAGCCGCATCGCCCTGGAGTTCGCCTACCGGTTCGCCCCCGACTACGACGCGATCTGGTGGCTGCGCGCCGACACCGCCACCTGCGTCCGCGACGAACTCGCCGCCCTCGGCGAACGGTTGGGCGTCGCCCGGCGCTCCGCGACCGACGCCGTCGCCCGCACCCTGAACGCCCTCGCCGGCGGCTGGGGCGACTACCACCGCTTCCTGCTCGTGTACGACGACGTACGCAGCCCCGCGGATCTCAACGGGCTTGTGCCCGGCGGGGGTTCGAGCCACGTCCTGATCACCTCCGACGCCGCCGACTGGCACGCCACCGGCCGCCCCGTCGAGATCGGCATGCCCACCGAGGCCGAGGCGTGCGAGCAACTGCGCCTGCACTTCCCGGGGTTGCCCGCCGACCTCGCCCGCGACATCCTCGCCGTCTGCGGGCACCTCCCGCAGACCGTCGAACAGGCCGCCGCCTACATCAAGAACGCCGGCCCGCCCCTGCGCGAGGCCGTCGCCGCCTACGCCCTCGCCATGCGCACCTGCGCCGAGGGCGGCCGGTCCGACGCCGCCGCCGAACCCGGCTACCCGGCCGCAGCGCACGCCACCTGGGCCGTCTCCATGGAGTCCCTGCGCGCCGACCACCCCAGCGCCGAACGGTTCCTGCTGCTGCTCGCCCACCTCGCCCCGACCGGCGCCGCCCTCGACGTCCTGCGCAGCCCCGCCGCCCTGCGCTGGCTGTGCCCCGAGGAGGAGCCCACCGGACCCGCCACCGCCGGCCGCGCTTTCCACGCGCTCGGCCAACGGGCCCTGGCCCGCACCGACTTCGGCGTCGGCCGCGTCGTCGGCGACCCGATGGGCCTGCGCTTCCTGCGCGACGCCCTCACCGCCGAGGAGTTCCAGCAGTCCCGCGCCGCCACCCAACGCGTCCTCGCCTCCCTCGTCCCGCCCGACCCGGAGGCCGACGAGGAGCGCCACCAGCCGGTGTTCGAGGAACTCGACCAGCACGTCGACCCCAGCGGCGCCGCCCTCAGCGACGACACCGACGTACGCCGCTGGCTCGTGGGCCAGGTACGCCACCGGCGCCTCGCCCGGCGCCTCGACCCCGCCCGCACCCTCGCCGAACAGCTCCTGGAGACCTGGACCGAGCGGCACGGCGACCTCGACGCCACCGACGACATCCTCACGCTCCGGCTCGCCGTCGAACTCGGCAACGTCCACCGCGACGCGGGCCGCTTCGCCGACGCCGAACGCGTCAACCACCGCGCCCTGAACCGGCTGCGCGCCCAACTCGGCCTGGAACACCCGTACACGCTGCGCAGCGCCACCGGCCGGGGCGCCGAACTGCGCGCGCTCGGCGAGGTCCAGGACGCCTTCGCCGAGGACCAGTCGACCGCCGACATCCTCAGCACCGTCTTCGGCGCCGACAACCCCTACTCCCTGATGGCTTTCCTGAACCTCGGCCTCTCCCTCGCCATGGTCGGCATGACCGCCGAAGCCCTCGACCTGCACCGCGAGACCTACGAGCGCAGCCGCCGCGTGCTGGGCATCACCCACGAACTCACCCTCAGCCTCGCCGTCCAACTCGGCTGCCGCTACCGGGAGTCCGGCGACTACGCCACCTCCCTCGCCCAGCTGCGGCAGGCCTTCGCGGACGCCGAACGCCACCACGGCGAGTCCGACCCCGTCACCCTCTACGCGGGCCGCGCGCTGGCCGCCACCCTGCGCCGCACCGGCCGCCACGACCCCGACCGGCTGCGCACCGCCCGCAAGTGCGACGCCGACGCCATGGCCGGCTGGCTCGCCTACGCCGGACCCGACCACCACGAACGCCTCGCCGCCTCCCTCGCCCTCGCCGCAGACCTCAGGCTCCTCGGCGAACACGCCCAGGCCTGCCGCCTCGCCGAGGAAACCGCACGCGGGTACGCGAGCTGGCACGAAGGCCACCCCTTCCACCGCATCGCCCAGGTCGACCTCGCGCTGTGCCGGCGCTCCGCCGGCATCCTCGACGGCGTCGCCGAACTCAGCGAGCAGGGCTGGCGGGGCCTCGCCGAAACCCTCGGCTCCGACCACCCGTTGACCCTCATCGCGGCCCTCGACCACGCCAACTGCCTGGTCTTCGTCGGGGAGTCGGCCGCCGCCCTCGAACTCGACCGGCGCACCTACGAACGCCTGAGGGTCCGCTGCGGCGACCACCACCCCCTCACCTCGTTCGCCGCGACCAACCTCCAGGACAGCCAGACCCGCGCCGGCGAGAGCGGCGGCAGCGGGCCCGGCGGACAGCGCATAGAGCTGGACATCGACGTGCCGTACATCTGAGCCACCGAGAAGGGCAAGACCGTGAGGAACGGGCGGGAATGGGGGCAGCCCTGGTCGGCCGCGGTGCTCTCACCGTGGCGCGGCACCGGGGCGAGCCTCGTGACGGCCACCGCCGGAGCGCTGATCGACGCCGAGACGGGACCCAAAGGACAGGACGTCGTCCTCATGGACGCCGACCTGGAGAGCGCCGGACTCACCTCGCTCCTCGGCCCCTGGCAGCGCGGTCGCGGCGACGAACAGTGCTGCGGACTCCTCGGGTTCGCCCGCGAGGAGAAGATCGCCCTGCGCGACCGGGTCGCCCAGCCGATGCTGCGCGAACTCTGCTCCCGGGACGGCCGCAGCAAGAACATGAGCCTCTTCAACGGCCTCAGCGGCAGGGGGAGTTCGGCGTTCGCCGGGCGCCCCGACCTGCCCGACATCGTCGGCCGGGCCGCCGAGAGCCTCGCCGAGGTCGCCGGCTGCCTCCTCGTCGACTGCGGCACCGGCTGGGGGCCGTGCGCACGCCGGGTGTGCGAGAGCGTCGAGTACGTCTTCCTCGTCGGCCCGCCGGACGGCCGTACCCACCCCGCCGTACGCGAACTCACCGCCCACCTGGAGCGCGCGGGGCTGCTGGGCAAGCTCGCGGGATACGTGGCGAACAGACCCGGTCCCGGTCCGCGACTTCCCGGCCACAATTCGACAAACGGGGTTGGAGGCACGGCTTCCAGGGACACACTGGCAGTACGAACCGTTCTCGACCTGCCCTACGACCCCCGAGCCGCGCAGACCGTCGCCCAGGGGGCGCTGCCCGGCCCGCGGAGCCCCTTCGGCAAGGCGTTCCGCGAGGGCCTCGAAGCGCTCGAACCCGACCTGTTCCGCACCGGCTTCGGCCCAGGCGGCCACTGAGGAACCGAGGAGGCGTGGTGGACACCGCGGACCCCGACCGAACCGACACCGCCACCAGGACCTCGGTGGTGACCCCGCTGCGCCTGCGCGCGGCCCATGTCACCGCCGCCAGCGACGACTTCGTCGAGATGTGCGCCGAGGCGCTGCACTCCGAGGGGCTGCACCACGTCGCCGCCTACCACCGGGGCGTCTACAACTACTCCGTGGACATACTGGAGTCGGTCGCCGAGGACGCCGTCGTCGACCGCGAGCTGTACATCCGCGTCGGACGCCAGCTCAACTTCCTGCTCGGCCGGATGGACCGCGCCCTGCGCCCCGCCGAGAGCGGACGCCTCATCCGTACGGTCCTCAGACTGGGCGGGGCCTCCGTCTTCCACTACTACGTCCGCCCCGGCGAGTACCTCACCGGTGTCTCGCTCGGCGCCGAGCACGACGAGTCCGGCGACCGGGCGATGGCCCGCCTCGCCGTCCGGTTCGCCGAGATGCTCCGCCAACGCGGCCCGAACTACGGCGGGTTCGACGAGGACGGCTTCAAGGGGGCGGTGCCGGCAGGCCGTTCGAACAGCCCGACCACCGTCACCGAGGCCCTGCACACCGACCGCTCCGGTGCCGTCGGACCGCACCCCGAGACCCTCCTCACCGCCTGCGCCGCCGCCCTCTCCGCCGAGGACCTGCACTACGTCGCCTACCACGACCCGTCCGGCCACCTCGCCGTCGACGTCCTCGAACTCGCCCAGCTCGCCCCCTACTTCCGCAACATCGGCCGGGACAGCCGCCGCGACCGCTACCAGGACATCGCCCAGCGGCTGCCGTTCGTCGTCGCCCGCCTCAACCACTCCCTCAAGGCCGTCCTGCCCGGCCGCCTCACCCGCACCGTCCTCGACGTCGACGAAGGCGCCCTCTACTACGCCGCCGTCGGCGACGGGTCCTTCCTGCTCGGCGTCACCCTCAACCAGGACCGCGTCTTCCACGCCGACCTGAGGATGGCCGAGCTGACGGCGGCCGTGGAACGCGTCCTGGCGTCCGGATGAGGCAACTCGGCCTGCTGCTGGCGCTGTTGGCGGCGGGCTGGGCGGTGGGCAACGGCACCGGCGCGGCCGGCGGCTCCGGCGCGTTCCTGTTCGCGACGATGCTCCTGCTCGCCGTCGGACTCTACGGCAGCACCTCCGACATCTCCCTGCGCGAGGCCCGCGAGCACCTGGGGCTGATCGGCCTCGCGGTGACGGTCGGCGTCGTCGCCAAAGCGGCACTCATCGCTCTCGCGCTCTGGGCTGTCGTGAGCGATCCCGCCTACCTCGTCCTCGCCGTCACCGTCGCCCAGGTCGACCCCCTCTCCGTCGCCGCCCTGCGCGACTCCTCCCGCATGTCCCCGCGCGCGAAGACGATCCTCTCCGTCTGGGCGTCCTTCGACGACCCCGTGACCGTCCTGCTCACCGCGTTCACCGTCCCGCTCGTCGCGGACGGCGAGGGCATCGGCGGCTCGGCGGGCGGCTACGCGGCCCAACTCGGCTGGAGCGCCGCCTTGGTGGCGGTCGCCGGGGGCGTCTGGTTCCTCGTACGCCGATGGCGCGGGCGGCTCGCCGACGTCGCCGGGGCCGTGCTGGTCGCGGGGATGCTGGTGCTCGCCGCGTCGTACACGCTGATGCTGGGGATCGCGGTCGTCGGGCTGTTCTTCCGGCCGGAGTTCCTGGGGCGCTGGGTCCCCCAAGTGACCAAGGCCGCCTACGCGGTGGCCGCGTTCCTGCTCGGGATGCTGCTCGTCGGAGGCGTCGGCCTCGGGTACGGGGTCGTCCTCGGTGCCGCCGCGTTCGCCGCGCACGCCGTCGTCGCCGCCGCCTTGACCCGCCGGCTCCCGCGCACCGACCGGGTGCTGCTCTCGCTGGGCCAGCAGAACGGGGTCACGGCGATCGTCCTCGCGCTCTCCCTCGAACCGGCGTTCCCGCGCGCGCCGGGGATCGTCGCGCCCGCGATCGTGACCGTCAACCTCCTGCATTTCCTGGCCAATTCGGCTGTGGGAAGGACAGGGAAGGGCGACGGCCCGGCCCTCCGGCGGAAGAGGGGACCGGGCCGTCGTACCCGTTCTACGGCCGGAAGCGCAGCACCTGCGGGTCGTGGTCGCTGATCTGGTCGTGGAACTCCGCGTTGACGTGCACGGAGTCGTAGTCGAAGGCGCAGGACCGGCGGATCGAGGGGCTGATCAGGATCTGGTCGAGGACCTGCGCGTTGCCCTGGTAGACGTACGAGTAACGCTCGTTCTTCGGCAGGGACTTGATCGCCGACCAGAGCGCGCCGTCCGACTCCAGGATCTGTGCGGTGCCGGAGAACTCGAAGTCGTTGATGTCGCCGAGCGCGATGACGTCCGCGTTCTTCTGGGTGTCCAGGATGTTCTTGACGAACGCGTTGACCAGCGTGGCCTGTTGGTGGCGCTGGACCTCCGAGGAGCGGGCCGGGGGCTGGTACTGCGAGGTCAGAGCCTGGTCGCCGCCCTTGGAGTTGAAGTGGTTGGCGATCAGGAAGACCGTCTTGCCGCGGAAGGTGAACTCGCCGACGAGCGGCTTGCGGCTGTTCTTCCACGCCTCGTCCGCCGGGGCGATCCGGCCCGGGGAGACGGTGAGTTCGGCCTTGCCGCGCACCTTCGTGACCCCGACGGCCGTCGTCGCGTCGCCGCCCGCGCGGTCCGTGAAGGAGACGCGCTCGGGGTTGAAGAGGAACACCTGGCGGATGTTGCCGCCGGGCTCGCCGCCGTCCTGGCCGTCGACCGGGGAGATCGAACGCCAGTCGTACCTCGGACCGCCGGCCGCGCTGATCGCGTCGATCAGCTTGGCGACCGTGACGTCGGCGGCGGTCGTGCCGTCGTTCTTCGCGCCGTTGTCGTCCTGGATCTCCTCCAGGGACACGATGTCGGGCGACTTGAGGTTGTTCACGATCGCGGACGCGTGCGCGGCGAAGGTGGTGTCCGAGGGGTCGAGGTTCTCGACGTTGTACGTCGCGACCGCCAGCTCGTTCCGCGCCTGCTTGCGCGTCGACTCGCGCTGCACACCGGCGCTCTTGAGCGTGCCGAGCCTGCTCGCGACGAGGGTGTAGCCGCCGAACTGGTTGTAGTCGAGGGGGCCGGCCGTCTCGCCCTTGAGGGTGTCACCGACGTTCGCTTCGGGGAAGTCCGCGGTCGCGCCGAGCGACTGGATCTGGAGCCGTCCGGTGTTCTGCGACGTGTACGAGCCGTACACCGTGCCGCCCCGGCGGTTCGCGTTCTCCCACGGCTTCACCGTCACCCACAGCTCGGTGAACGGGTCCGTGGCGCCGACCACGCGGGCGTCGGCGACCTGGACGTTCATGCCCTCCAGGGACTCGTAGTAGTCCAGGGCGTACTTCTTCGGCTCCAGCGTGAGGCCGTTGACCGAGCCGCCCGGCGCGGGCGCGTACGCGGCAGGCACCGAACGGGCGCTGATCACGACCGGCGCGGGGAGCGCGTTGCCGCTGGAGACGACGGTGGTCGTCGGCTTCGTGATCTCGGTGATGGCCTGGTTCCCGGAGGCGGTGCCGCCCGGGACGAACTCCGAGACCGT
This sequence comes from Streptomyces niveiscabiei, assembly GCF_033794345.1. Classification (NCBI taxonomy): domain Bacteria; kingdom Bacillati; phylum Actinomycetota; class Actinomycetes; order Kitasatosporales; family Streptomycetaceae; genus Streptomyces; species Streptomyces niveiscabiei. The sequence continues at coordinate 141,861 of NZ_JARAYJ010000021.1, read as the reverse complement.
TCCCGTGACCGTGACCGCGTCGCCGACCGCGACGCCCTTCGGGGTGGAGCCGGTGAAGACGAAGACGCCCTCACTGGTCGCCGGGTTTGCGTCCGGGTTCGGGTCCTGGATCCAGAAACCCCGGGACGAGCCGTACGTACGGATGCCCGTGACGATGCCGGGGACGTCCGTGACCTGCTGCCCGGCGTACGGCGAGATCCGGGTGGTGCCCTGGATGTCGTGGACGCGGACGGTGTCCGCGTGCGCGGGCGAGACGAGGACGACGGTGGACGCGGCCGAGCAGACGGCGGCGACGGTGAGCGCGGCGAGACGCGCGGACGACTTGCTGGGCAAGAGATCCCTCCGGGGCGGGAATGGGGCGGGGCAAGGACGGCACAGCGCGTGGGGGGAGTGCGGGTGACGGTGAACAGTCGTTCCCAGTTTTCTACGCGCGTCAATCTCGTTGCTGATCTCGCCAGTTGTCAAGGTTTGAGCCATGTACGGGGGCTGACGGGCAGGTGAACCGGGCGACAGAGGGCGAATCCCGTCTAGGCTTCGGGGTGAGGCACTTACGGGTTGTACCGCTGAGGAGAAACAGCCGATGTCAGACAGCTCCCCCCTGCCGCCCGTGCGGCTCGCCACCGAAGCGGAGCTGGCGCGGGACGCCCTCGCCGTACCGCTGCTGGAGCGGGCCGCGCGGCTCGCCCGGTGGGCCGGGCCCGCGACCCGGGTGGACGCCGGGGGCGGGCTCGTGGAGGAGCAGCTGCCGGCCGCCGCGCAGGAGCTGGGGCTCACCGGGGAGGACGCGCCTGCGTACGCCAGCGAAGCGTGGCGCGTCGCCATCGACGCCGGGCTCGTCGAGATCGACGACGAGGAGGCCGGGACCGTCCGTACGGGCGAGGACCTCGCGCTGCTCGGCGGTTCCCCGCAGGACGTGCTGACCGTCTGGCTCGCCGCGCTGGAGACCGTCCTCGCCGACGCCGGCACCCCCGACCTCGACGCGATCATGGAGATGATGGACGAGGGCGGCCGGGTCGACCTCTCCGAGCTGGACTGGGACCCCGAGGCCGAGGCGGAGTTCCTCGACGGGGTGCTCGGCAATCTCTACCTGCTGTCCGTCGCCGAGGACGGGCCCGGCGAGGGGCCCGTGCCGCTGCCCGCCCTCGCCGCCTCGATGATCGTCCCGGGGGACATGGGGGAGCCCACCAACGACGTCCTGGAGCAGGTCTCCGACGCGATGATGCGGCTCGACGACCAGTTCCGGCTCCTTGAGCCGGTCGGGCTCGTCGAGTACCAGCCTGTCGACGAGGCGCTCATGGAGGGCGAGGTCCCCGAGGGCGTCGACGAGACGGACGTCTCGCGGTACGGGATGGTGCGGCTCACCGCGCTGGGGCGGTACGGGCTGCGGGCCCGGCTCCTCGACGCCGGGTTCGTCGTCCCGGCGGTGGGGGAACTCGCCGACAAGGGCGCCGACGCGCTGCTCGACGGGACCGCCTCGTACGGGTCGCGGGCCGCGCGGGCCGAGACCGAGCAGTGGCTCGGGCGGCGCCAACCCCTCGACGCGGCGCGGGAGTTGCTGGCGGCGGCGCGGGGCGCCGACGAGGGCGCTCCGCTGCGGCGGCTGCGGTGCCAGCAGGCGTTGTCGCTCGTGGGGGCGGAGGCGGAGCCGGCCGTACGGGAAGTCCTCGACGACCCCGAGCTGGGCGGGCTCGCGCGGGTGTGGCTCAGCGAGCTCGGCGCCGCCGATGTGCCCGCGCCGTCCGAGGAGATGGTGTTCTGGCTGACCATCGACACAGTCGCCGCGCAACTGGCCGCGGAGGGGAACTCCGAGGAACTCCAGGCGCTGGTGGAGGGGCTCGCCGCGCAGCACGAGGGGTTCTTCGCGGCGGTGTGGCGGGTGGGGCATCCGGCGACCGCCGATGTGCTGGAGGCGATGGGGCGGCTGCACCCGGACAAGCGGGTCGCCAAGGAGGCCCGTAAGGCGGCGTTCAAGGCGCGGTCGCAACAGGGGGGTTGAGGCCACCCGCCCGTGGCGCTTCGTTAAAGCGGCGTTCAAATCCGGGCGGGATCGTGTCGGTGGACCTTCGTGCGCCACCCTCCACCGGCACTCTCAGGAGACATCATGTCGCTCACCCGCAGGGACTTCGCCGCGAGATCCGCGCTCACCGGAGCCGGGGTGGTGCTGGCCGGCAGCGCCGGGGCGCTCGCGTCAGCGCCGAACGCCCTCGCCTCCACGGACGTCGAGAGCGAAGGGTGCGAGCACGGGGGAGTGGGGTACGGGCCGCTGCTGCCCGACCCCAAGGGCCTGTTGGCGCTCCCCGCCGGGTTCTCGTACCGCGTCATCACCTACAGCGGCAGGACCAGGCTGGAGTCCGGCGAGTTCACGCCGTCCAACCACGACGGCACGGCGACCTTCGACGGGCCGCGCGGGACGACGCTGCTCGTCAACAACCACGAGCTGAAGGGGCCGCGCGCCAACTGGGCGCACCCGGTGCCGCTCACCGAGGGCCTCGTGTACGACCCCGCCGCCTCCGGTGGCTGCACGGTCGTCGAGGTACGGCCCGACGGGCGGGTCGCCGAGTGGGTCGGGATCGCCGGGACGTCCACCAACTGCGCGGGCGGACGCACCCCTTGGGGGACCTGGCTGACCTGCGAGGAGAACTCCGACCGGGCCGGCGTGAACGGGATGACCAAGGACCACGGGTACGTCTTCGAGGTCGACCCGATCGACCGGCGGGCCAACCGGGACCCCAAACCCCTGAAGTTCTTCGGGCGTTACGACCACGAGGCCGTCGTCATCGACCCCAGGCGCGGCCACGCCTACCTCACCGAGGACGCCGCGAGCCCCAACGGCCTCCTCTTCCGCTGGACCCCGCCGAAGGGCTTCGAGCACGGCCGGGGCAGGCTGCGCACCCTCGCCGACGACGCCGGCGTCCTCCAGGCGCCCAAGTGCTTCGACTCCGGCGGCACGTTCGTCGACGACCTGTCCCGGGCGACGAGGACCGGCACCGTGTACGGCGTCGACTGGGTCGACGTACCCGACCGCGACGCGAAGACCGTCGCCGTGCGCAAGCAGTTCGCCGACGGCCAGATCACCCGCGCCCGCAAGCTGGAGGGCATGTGGTGGGCGGACGGCGGCGCCTACATCGTCTCCTCCTACGCCCGCTCCGAGAGCCCCGCCCAGCACGACGGGCAGGTCTGGTTCTACGACCCGAAGCGGCGCACCCTGACCCTGAAGGTCCTGCTGGGCGTCAACCCCGACCCCGCGCAGGACGGCCCCTTCGACGGCCCCGACAACATCACCGTCTCCCCCTACGGCGGCCTCGTCATCGCCGAGGACGGCGAGGGCGTCCAGCACCTGTTCGGCGCCACCGACTCCGGGCGCACGTACCCCATCGCCCGCAACGAACTCAACGCCGGGACCGAAGAGGAGCCGGAGTACAGCGAGTTCACGGGCGTCACCTTCTCGCCCGACGGGCGGACGCTGTACGCCAACATCCAGAGCCCGGGGATCATGGTGGCGATCACGGGGCCGTGGAAGCGGCAGAAGCGGTAATTGGTTCGACCTCACCCGGCCGCGCCTCCTAGAGTCGGAGACACGAAAGCACGCACCTCCCGGTGCGCAGACAGCGGTTACTTCTTCCAAAGAATCCGACACCGCAGTCGACTTGATCTCGGGAGGCGCGGCTTGTGGTGGGTGCCCGGTGCGCAGGCAACGGTTACTTCACTGGGCCGGGCGGTTGCGGGTTCGAATCCCGTCGTCGACTTCGGGTCGGCGTAGCTCAATCTGGCAGAGCACCTGATGAGTCCGTCGCCGACTCCTGACCTCGGGCACCCTCCACGCGCCGTGCCTTCCCTCACGACTCACTGAATTTCGGGGGGAATTCACCATGGCCCGCTTCAACACCCGTGCCACGAAGGCGCGGACGACGTCTCCCGTCACCACCACCGGCCGCACCCTGCGCACCGGCGAGGGCGGTCGAGGCCACGAACGAGACCAGCGCTCCGAGCTTTTCCTGCTCGCGGTCGCCAACTTCGTCTCCGAGCACACCTTCTACGAGTCCGGCGCCGACCGCGACAACCGATTCGCCACGCTGGTACGCCAGTTGGCGGTCACCGACCCCGAGTGGACGGCGGGACTCCTCGGCTGGCTGCGCGGCGAGGGCAACCTCCGTACGGCGGCCGTCGTCGGCGCCGCCGAGTACGTGCACGCCCGCCTCGCGGCCGGCGTCACCGAGGGCCCCTCGAACCGCGGCGTCATCGACTCCGTCCTGCAACGCCCCGACGAGCCCGGCGAGTTGCTCGCCTACTGGACGGCGACCCACGGCCGTAACGTCCCCAAGCCCGTCAAGCGCGGGATCGCCGACGCCGTACGGCGGCTCTACCACGCCAAGTCCCTGCTGAAGTACGACACGTCGGCCAAGGGATACCGCTTCGGCGACATCCTGAACCTTGTGCACGCGGCGCCGGACCCGGCGAAACCCTGGCAGGGCGAGCTGTTCCGGTACGCGCTGGACCGGCGGCACCACCCGGAGACGGCCGTGGTGCCTCAGGCGGACCAAGTACTGCGCGCGCACCGTGAGTTGATGGAACTGCCGGTCGAGCGGCGGCGGGCGGTCGTCACGTCGCCGGGCGGCGCGGAGCGGCTCGCGGCGGCCGGGATGACCTGGGAGGCGCTGGCCGGCTGGTTGCAGGGGCCGATGGACAAGGACGCGTGGGAGGCGGTGATCCCGTCGATGGGGGCGATGGCGCTCGTCCGCAACCTGCGCAACTTCGACCAGGCCGGGGTGTCCGACGAGGTCGCCGCGCGGGTCGCGGACCGGATCAGCGACCCCGAACAGGTCGCGCGTTCCCGGCAGTTCCCCTTCCGCTACCTCGCCGCGTACCGGAACGCGCCCTCGCTGCGCTGGTCGTACCCGCTGGAGCGGGCGCTCGGCCACTCGCTGGCCAATGTGCCCGCGCTGCCCGGCCGCACCCTCGTCCTCGTCGACCGGTCAGGCTCGATGTGGTACCGCCTCTCGGAGCGCTCGCAGCTCAACCGGGCCGACGCGGCGGCGATCTTCGGCACGGCGCTCGCGCTGCGCGCCGAGGACGCGGACCTCGTCGAGTTCGGGACGACGAGCCGTCGACTCGCCTTCGACGAGGGGGAGTCGGTGCTGCGGATCCTGGAGCGCTTCGGCGACCTCGGCGGCACCGACACGGTCTCCGCGATCCGCTCCCACTACCGGGGGCAGGACCGGGTGCTGATCGTCACCGACGAGCAGTACGCGTACAGCTCGCACGGCGACCCGACCGAGCAGGTCCCGGCCGGCATCCCGGTCTACACCTGGAACCTGGCGGGGTACCGGGCCGGTCACGGTCCCTCCGGGAAGGCCAACCGGCATACGTTCGGGGGGCTTTCGGACGCGGCGTTCCGGATGGTGCCGCTGCTGGAGAGGGCGCGGAACGCCGATTGGCCGTGGCTCGTCTGAGCGTGGAGGCCCGCACTTCGAGGGAGTGCGGGCCTTGCCCAACATCTGACTGACATTTAACATTTCAATTCATGGAAGCCATAAGACCCGTGGGCCGTACCCTCCTCAGGGACCGGGCCTGTGAAGCCATTCGGGACGCCATCGTCAGTGGGGAGATCGAACCCGGGGCGGTCGTGCGGGACGTCGATCTGGCCGAGCGGCTGGGGCTGTCGAGGGCGCCGGTGCGGGAGGCGTTCGCGCGGCTCGTGGACGAAGGGCTGCTGGAGAGCAAGCCGCAGAGTTATACGCGGGTCACGCCGCTCGTCGCGAGCGAGGTGCGGGACGCCGCCGCCGTCGTGGGCGCGATGCACGAGTTGGCGGCCCGGATCGCCGTAACCCGCCTCACCCTCGCGGACATCGCCACCATGCGCGCCGCCAACGAGCGGTTCGCGGACGCCGTCGTCGCGGGGGACGTCGACGCGGCGCTCCTCGCGGACGACGAACTGCACGACGTACTCGTCCGGGTGGGCGGCAACCGCGCCGCCGCTGCCACGATCGCCCGCTACACGCCGCTCATCCGCCGCCTGGAGCGGCGCCGGTTCGGCGAGGGCGGCAACTGCCGTTCCGCGGGGCTGCACGAGCAGCTGATCGACGCGTGCGAGGCCGGGGACGTGACCGGGGCGGTGCGGGTGACGGCGGAGATCTGGCGGGGGCTCGAAGAACTCGCCGACCTCGTCTGAGAGTTCGGGCCGCCGTCGAGAGCCGCCCCCTGGAAGCCCGCCGAGACACTCCGCGACACGCCGAGACACTCCGAGACATGTTCGGGAGAACCTCATGTCCCTTTCCTCGTACGACCGTTACCCCCTCCTCTTCGGCCCCTCCCCGGTCCACCCCCTGGAGCGCCTCACCGAGCACCTCGGCGGCGCCGCCCTGTGGGCCAAGCGCGAGGACTGCAACTCCGGTGTGGCGTACGGCGGCAACAAGACGCGCAAGCTGGAGTACCTGGTCGCCGACGCGCTCGCGAAGGGGTGCGACACGCTCGTGTCGATCGGCGGGGTGCAGTCCAACCACACCCGCCAGGTCGCCGCCTGCGCCGCCCGCGCCGGGCTCAAGTGCGTGCTGGTGCAGGAGAGTTGGGTGGACTGGCCGGACTCCGTGTACGACAAGGTCGGCAACATCCTCATCAGCCGCCTGGCCGGCGCGGACGTCCGGCTCGTGAAGGCCGGGTTCGGGATCGGGTTCAAGGAGAGCTGGGAGCTGGCGCTCCGGGAGGTCGAGGAGTCGGGCGGCACGCCGTACGCGATCCCGGCCGGCGCCTCCGACCACCCGCTCGGCGGGCTCGGGTTCGCCGGGTGGGCGTACGAAGTCGCCGAGCAGGAGCGCGCGTTGGGCGTCTTCTTCGACACGGTCGTGGTCTGTTCCGTCACCGGCTCCACGCAGGCCGGGATGGTCGCCGGGTTCGCGGCGCTGGAGGAGGCGGGCGGGCGCCCCCGTCGCGTGCTCGGTATCGACGCCTCGGCGAAGCCCGCCGAGACGCGGACGCAGATCGCCCGCATCGCGCAGGGCACCGGCCGACTCATCGGCGTCGAGCGGGAGTTGACCGAGGCGGACGTCGAGCTGGACGAGCGCTACCACGCCGGGATCTACGGCGTCCCGGACGGGACGACCCTCGACGCGATGCGCCTCGCGGCCCGCACGGAGGGCATGGTCACCGACCCGGTGTACGAGGGCAAGTCGATGGCGGGCATGGTCGATCTGGTCCGGCGGGGCGAGATCGGCGCCGAATCGACCGTCCTGTACGCCCACTTGGGCGGGCAGCCGGCGCTGAACGCGTACAGCGCGCTGTTCTGAGCGGCCGAAGTCGGCGCCGCGCGCAGGGCGCAGGCCCACACGAGAGGATCATGTTCCCGCCCTGGCCGGATACAGTTCACCCCGTGTGGGCCGACGAAGAGCGACAGAAGCCGCGTATCGAGCAGCCTGACGGCCCGAGCCGCCGGGCCACGATCCATGACGTGGCCCGGCTCGCGGGCGTCTCGCGGCAGACGGTCTCGCGCGCGGTCAACGACAAGGGCGAGATCGACCCGGCGACGAAGGAACGCGTCCTGGAGGCCGCCCGGCTGCTGGACTACCGGCCGAGCCGGTTCGCGCGCGGCATGGTCCGCAAGGGCGCGGTGACCGCAGGTCTGGTCATTCCCGACCTGCGCAACCCGTTCTTCCCCGAGGTCGCCGCCGGGGTCCTGGAGGCCGCCGAGCAGCGCGGCTGGCAGGTCGTCGTCTGCGACACCCGCTCCGACGGCGCCCGTGAGCGCGAGGCGCTGGACATGCTGTCCCACCAGGCGGACGCGGTCGTCGGCTACTTCAAGAACGAGGACGACGTACTGGCCCGCCACCTCGGCGGCGTCCCCCTCGTCCTGCTCGAACGCGGCCCGCAGCAGACCCGGTTCGCGGCCGTCGGCATCGACGCGGCGGGCGGCCTCGAAGCGGGGATGGCGCACCTCGTGCGCGCGGGGCACCGCCGGATCGGCATGCTGGACGGCGACCGCTCGACCGGGCCCGGACCCCGGCGCGAGGCGTTCCTCGCGCAGGCCCGGCGGCACGGGCTCGACCTCGACGAGCGGTGGGTCGTGCAGTGCGCCGAGCACAGCGTCGCCGGCGGCGAGCGGGGGATGGAGCGGCTGCTGGACGTGCACCACCCCGAGATGACGGCCGTGTTCGGGTTCAACGACCTGATCGCGGTCGGCGCGATGCGCACCGCGCGCCGGCGCGGGCTGACCGTCCCCGGCGACCTCGCGGTGCTGGGCTTCGACGGGCTCTCGCTCGGCACCCTCGTCGAACCCGCGCTCACCACCCTCGACCTGGACAAACGCCGGCTCGGGCGGCTGGCGATCGAGCAGGTCGCGCGGCTGCGCGCGGGGGAGGAACCGCTGTCGGGCGAGGACGCCTGGGTGACGCCCGAGCTGGTGGTGCGGGCCTCCGCCTGAGGGGTCCGCCCGGGATCTGTCCTGCTGACATGACGTCAGCACGTTCCCCGTGTACGTGTCTTGACACTGGTTTTCGGCCGCCCCAATACTCGACGGCAACGTTCCCGTGAACGTTCACGGGAACGTTCACGAGGACATCGACATCGTTGTCTTCCCCGTCCTCGTAAAGCGAGCCGCTCGTGATGGAACACCGAACGATGTCCCGCAGACGCCTCCTCGGGGTCTCCCTCGGCGGCGCCGGTGGGGCCCTGCTGGGCCTGTCCGGCTGCGGGTCGAGCAGCGGCTCGGCCTCGGCCGGCACCGACCACCTGAGCCTGTGGTACTGGAAGGGCGCGCTGAGCGAGAAACTCCTCGCCACCGCCCGCAGCGCGGTCCCCGGCGTGCCGGGGCTGAAGGTGCGCGGCGCGCAGATGCCGTCCGGCGAGATCGACTCGAAGGTGCGCACCAGCCTCGCCGCCCGCGCCTTCGTCCCCGACATCACCGTCGCGAACTCCGACAACCTCGCGACGTTCTTCCCCGACGAGCACGAGTTCCTCGACCTGCGGGACTACGGCGCGCAGAAGGTCCAGGGCCGGTACCTCGACTGGAAGTGGAAGAGCTGCTTCACCCCCTCCGGGCGCATGATCGGCTTCCCGCTCGACGCCGGTCCGACCGCCCTGTACTACCGCCGCGACCTCTTCCAGAAGGCGGGGATCGCCTACGAACCCGCCGACGTGGCCCGGGAGTTGTCGACTTGGGAGCAGTACATCGAGGCCGGGAGGAAGCTGCGCGCGGGCAACGGCCCGTACCTGGTCAGCAACATCGGCAACGTCTTCCAGCAGGCGATGCTCCAGAGCACCAAGCAGTTCGTCGACTCCGGCAACCGCTTCATCGGCGACCAGGCACACGTACGGCGGGCCTGGGACATCTCCGTCGAGATCCTCAGGCAGGGCCTCGCCGCCCGGATCTCCGACGGCACCCCCGACTACAACGCGGCGATGAACGGCAACCGCATCGCCACCATGACGACAGCGGTGTGGGCGATCAACGGCCTCAAGGACACGGCGCCGAAGTCGGCCGGCCTGTGGCGGCTCACGACCATGCCCAACGGGCCCGCGAACTACGGCGGTTCGTACATGACGCTGACCCGCTACTGCCGGGAGCCGGAGCGCGCGTTCGCCTTCCTGACCTGGCTGCTCAGCCCGGCCAACCAGCTCAAGTCCTACCAGGAGTCGGCCCTGTTCCCCACCACCCCGGCCGCGTACGCGGATCCCGCGATGCACCAGGCCGACCCCTTCTTCGGCGGCCAGCGGCCCATCGACGTCTTCGGTCCGGCCGCGCAGAAGGCGCCGGTCCTCTACTTCAGCCCCTACGAGGAGATCGCGAACACGCCGTTCTTCCAGGAGCTGACCAACGTCCAGACGCTCGGCAAGAACCCCGACCGCGCCTGGCGGGACGCCGTGCGCAGCGCCGAGTCCGCACTCGTCAGAGTGGGGGTGAGCTGACGTGGCCGCCGTCGCCGAACGCCCGGCGCGGAAACGGCCGTTGGTGCGCCGTACGTCGTCCACCGCGCCCGGCGGACGCGGGCGGCACCTCGGGCCGTGGCTCGCCATCGCGCCGTTCTACGTGCTGTTCGCCGTCTTCGGGGCGTTCCCCGTGGTGTTCTCGCTGTACCTGTCCTTCCAGGACTGGGACGGGATCGGGAGCATGCGGTTCGTGGGGCTCCAGCAGTACGGATGGCTGCTCCAGGACTCGGTGTTCTGGCACTCGGTGCTCAACACCTTCGAGATCTGGCTGCTGTCGACGGTGCCGATGCTGTTCCTGGCGCTGGTGCTCGCGTTCCTGCTGCACTCGCAGGTGCGGTTCGGCGGGGCGCTCAAGGTCGCGTACTTCATCCCCAACGTGACCTCGATGGTCGCGATGACGATCGTCTTCGGGTCGGTGTTCGCGCAGACCGGGCTCCTCAACTCGGGCCTGAGATCGGTGGGGTTGGACGGGGTCGGCTGGCTGTCCTCCGAGTGGGGGATCAAGTCGGCGATCTCACTGATGATCATCTGGCGGTGGGTCGGTTACAACGCGCTGATCTTCCTCGCCGGGATCCAGGCCATCCCGACCGAGCACTTCGAGGCGGCGCGGATGGACGGCGCGAACAGCTGGCAGACCCTGTTCCGGGTCGTCGTACCGCAGTTGCGGCCGGTGATCCTGTTCGCGGCCGTCACCTCCACCATCAACGGGCTCCAGATCTTCACCGAGTCGCAGGTGCTGTTCCAGACCGACGACGTCGGGACGCTGGGCGGGCCGGGTCAGGAAGGGATGACCATCGTGCTGTACCTGTGGGAAAAGGCTTTCAAGGACCACCAGTTCGGGTACGGCGCCGCGATGGGCTGGGTGCTGTTCGCGATCATCGCGGTGTTCACGATCGTCAACTGGCGTCTGGTGTCCGGGCGTCGGGACGGGGGGTCGCGCCGTGGCCGCTGACGAGAGGCAGAGCGCGGGGCTCGCGATCGGCTCCGGCAGCCGGGTCACCCGGATCGCCGTGCGCGTCGTCCTCCTGCTGGGTGTGCTGGTCTCGCTGTTCCCCTTCTACTGGCTGGTGGTGATGGCGTCCGGCACGACGCAGGACATCTACCGCTATCCGCCGAAGCTGGTGCCGGGGCCGCATCTCCTCGACAACATGAAGCGGGTCGTCGACTCCGTCGATTTCTTCGGGTCATTGTTCAACACGGTCGTCGTCGCGGTCGTCGGGACGGCGCTGGTGCTGTTCTTCGACTCCCTCGCCGCGTTCGCCTTCGCCAAGTACGACTTCCCGGCGAAGCGGTTCATGTTCGGCATGCTGCTGATGACGTACATGATCCCGGCCCAGCTCTCCCTCGTGCCGCAGTTCGTGACGATGGCGGAGTTCGGGTGGGCCGGGTCGCTCAAGGCGCTCATCGTGCCCGGCGCGGCCAACGCGTTCGGCATCTTCTGGATGCGGCAGTACGCGGAGAACTCGCTGCCGGACGAACTGCTGGACGCCGGACGCATCGACGGGGCCGGGTTCTTCCGGCTGTACTGGAAGATCGCGCTGCCGATGTTCCGGCCGGCGCTGGCGTTCCTCGGCATCTTCACGTTCATCGGGCTGTGGAACGAGTACATCTGGCCGCTCGTCGTGATGATCGACCCCGAGAAGGTGACCTTGCAGGTGGCGCTCGCGAACCTCAACGTCCTTTACCAGGCGGACTATTCACTGGTGATGGCCGGGGCGCTGATGAGCGTGGTGCCGCTGATCGTCGTGTTCCTGATCGGGGCGCGGCACTTCCTGCGGGACCTGGCGGCGGGGGCGACGAAGATGTGACGGTCTTCGGCGCGCGGGGGAGGCACTTCCGGTGGGGCTGTCGAGGCTGCGGCCGGGGGTGCTTTTCCCGTTCCGGGGACGCCGTGCGCCGTGCCGGGGAGGGGGGCGCTGAGTGCCGTGGAGTGTGCCGGGGGCCGTTCGCGGTCCGTGCTCGGCACAATACGGTGGAGACAGCCCCGGCGCGCGAGGAGTTACCCGATGACGCAGGTCAAGCCCATGCGTGCGGACGCCCGCCGCAACTACGAACGCCTGCTGAAGGCCGCGGCCGAGGCGTTCGCCGAACACGGGGAGCACGCGTCCCTCGACGACATCGCCAAGCGCGCGGGCGTCGGGTCCGGCACCCTCTACCGCCACTTCCCCACGCGCCAGGCCCTGTTGGAGGCGGCGTACCTCGACCGGATGGAGGCGCTCGGGCTGCGCGCCGACGAACTCGGCGCCGGTCTGCCGCCCGGCCGGGCGCTGGCGGAGTGGCTCCACGAACTCTGCGTCGTCACGATCCAAGTGCGGGGCATGCGGGCCCTGTTGGGGTCGGCCGTGACCGGTGCGAACGCCAGTGTCTGCGGGACGCGGATGAAGGAGGCGGCGGGACGGCTGGTCGAACGGGCCCAGGAGGCGGGGTTCCTGCGGGGTGACCTGACGACGGTCGACGTACTGCTGCTGGCCCACGGGGTGGCCACGGCAGCGGAGTTGGGGCAGGAGGAGGGGCAAGTGGGGCGGTACGTGGAGGTGTTGGTGGCGGGGATGCGGGCGTAGGGGTACGGGGCGAAATCGGTTGCCCCGGCGCCACGGCCCGGCGATAGGTTCGTGACCATGGACGAGACGGCCCTGCTCAAGCGCTCCGGCGGCCCTGTCACCCGGAGCCGGATCGGCCGTGACCTGGCCGCGCTCGGCCTCGGGAGCGGCGACGTCGTCATGTTCCACACGCGGATGTCCGCCATCGGGTACGTCGCGGGCGGGCCGCCGACGGTGATCGGGGCCCTCCAGGACGTCGTCGGGCCGGCCGGGACCCTCATGGTGACCTGCGGCTGGAACGACGCGCCGCCGTACGACTTCGGCACCTGGCCGCAGGAGTGGCAGGACGCCCTGCGGGCCGAACATCCCGCGTACGACGCCGGGTCGAGCGAGGCCGATCACGGCAACGGCCGTCTGCCGGAGGCGTTGCGCCGTCTGCCCGGGGCCGTCCGCAGCCGCCACCCGGACGCCAGTTTCGCGGCCCTCGGCCCGGCGGCCGACGCCCTGATGTCCGACCACCCCTGGAACGACCCCCACGGCCCCGGCACCCCTCTCGCGAGGCTGGTCGCGCTGGGCGGCCGGGTCCTGCTGCTCGGCGCCCCCCTCGACACCCTGACCCTCCTCCACCACGCGGAGGCCCTCGCCGACGCCCCCGGCAAGCGGTACGTCGACTACGAGCAGCCGGTCCTGGAGGAGGGCCGCCGCGTCTGGCGCCGCTTCCACGACATCGACTCGGAGGAGGGGGCGTTCGACTACACGCCGGTGGTGCCGGAGGGGGAGGAGCCGTTCGCGGTCATCGCGCGAGACATGCTCGCGGCGGGGATCGGGCGGCGGGGGGTGGTCGGGGCGGCGGAGAGCCACCTGTTCGAGGCGGGGGAGGCGGTGGCTTTCGCGCGTGCGTGGATCGAGGAGAAGCTGGCGGGGTAGGGGCGGGAGAGGCTGGCGCGCGCCCGCGCGTGAGAGACGAAGGCGGAGCCGGGCTCTGCCGCGCGCCCGCGTGCGCGGTGGGATGGGGCGACGGGTGCTGGGACGGGCGGGGTGCCTGCGCGCGGTGGTGGGCCGGGGGAGCAACCCGAGCTGATCGCGAGTGGCTCGCGTCGGCCTGAGGTGCTCCGCGCCGAGCGGAAGCCGTCGGCCGGGGGCGTCCCGAACCCGGCGCCCGAGCCCGTCACCCCCGGTACCGCCCCCGGCCCGAGCCCGCTGCCCCCAGCGCTCGCGCCTTGTCCGAGCCCGTGGGCTCAGAGTGCCCCCAGCCTGAGGCGCCGCCTCAGCGCGCGGCCAGCGCCCCCCGAGTCACCTCCAGGTCCGCGTCCGACGCGAGCCCCGCGTGGTACAGCCGGATCTCCGTCGCCCCCAGTGCCCGCGCGCGGGCGATGTCGTCCGTGAGGTCGGCGGGGCGGCCCCCCATCGCGGAGACGATGCCGAAGTTCGCGGCGAGGACGGCGGGCCGGCCGGTCTCGGCGAACGGGGGGAGGAGCTGCGGCCCGCCCGCGCAGGGGACGACGACGCCGTCGGCGACGGAGAGGATGTGGGCGGGGTCGACGCCCGGGTTGGCGCCGACGTGGTAGGTCACGGGGTCGGCGTGCAGGAGGATCTGGAAGCCGGCCGGGGCGGCGGCGCGGACGGCGTTCACGGCGGCCTCCTGGAGCGTGCGGGCCCGCTCGTCGCGCCACGCGCGCGTGGCCGTCGTGTACGTCTCGCCGAGGAGCTTCTCGACGCCCGTCCACCCCTCGTCGTCCGGTGCCCCCTGCCACAGCGGCTCCAGGGCCCGGCGTACGGCGGCGGCGAGCGCGTCGGGGTCGGCGCCGTGTGCGGCGTACCCGTCGCGGCAGGCGGCGCAGAAGCACAGGGCCATCAGGTACAGCCCGGCGTCGCCCAGCGGCACGCCGCCGGTCTTGTCGTGGGCGTGCAGGTGCTGGAGCCCGTACCAGCCGAGGGACTCCAGTTCGGTGCCGGCGGCGCCGGGGCGTACGGCGGCCTCGGCGGCGAGGTCGATCAGGTACGCGCGCGTGTCGGGCTGGGCGATGCAGGGCGCCCAGGGGTAGCGGTCGCCGTACGCGTTGACCACGGACGTGGCCGGGTGCTCGGCGCCGAGGCGGGAGTTGTGGGCGAGGACGACCCAGGTGTGGATCTCCAGGCCGGCCGAGGAGAGGGCCTCGGCGGCCTCCGAGAAGGCTTCTCCGGGCGCCCAGGCCCCTGCGGGGTTCGGGCGGAGGGTCCGGCCCTCCCAGCGCGCGTCAGGGCCGTACAGGACCGCCGCGTGCTCGGCGGTGACGATGCGGTGGCGGGGGTGGCGGGGCGTCAGGGCGCGCGTCGAGTGGTAGGCGGCGGCCAGCGTCGCCTGCTCCACGCCGAGGGAGGCGATCCGGGCGGGGGCCCCGGGGTCGCCGTTGACGTCCCAGGGGTAGACGAACGTCGACGCCTTCACTTGTCCTCCTCCAGCAGCGCGTGTCCGCGCTCGATCAGCTGCGCGAGCCGCTTCACATGATCCTCGGCCGGCTCGTGCAGCGGCGGCCGGACCTCGCCGACGGCGAGCCCGCGCATGCGCACGGCGGCCTTGACGAGGGAGACGGCGTACCCGCGCCCCTGCGCGCGCAGTTCGACGTACGGCCGGAAGAACCCGTCGAGGAGCCGGTTCACGGTGGCGTCGTCGCCCTCGCGCAGCGCGCGGTGGAACGCGCCCGCGATCTCGGGGGAGAAGCAGAACACGGCGGACGAGTACAGCGTGACGCCCAGCGCGCGGTACGCGAGCTGCGTCTGCTCGGCGGTCGGCAGCCCGTTGAAGTACAGGAAGTCGCCGGGGACCTCGCTGCGCACGGCGCTGACGACGCGCTGCATCAGGTCGAGGTCGCCGTACCCGTCCTTGAGGCCGACGACGCCCTCCGTGCGCGCGAGTTCGACGACCGTCTCGGGGGTGAAGACGGCGTTGTCGCGCTGGTAGACGATCACCGGGAGCGGTGTCGCGGCGGCCACCTCGCGGTAGTGCCGCAGCAGCCCCTCCTGCCCGGCGACGACCAGGTAGGGCGGCAGGACGAGCAGCCCGTCGGCGCCCGCCGCGTGTGCCGCGCGCGCGTACCGGACGGCGAGCCGTGTCCCGTACCCCGCGCCCGCGACGACCGGGACGCGCCCGGCGGTCTCCTCGACGGCCGCGCGCACGCATGCCTCGAACTCGTCCTGGTCGAGCGCGTGGAACTCACCGGTGCCGCAGCACGCGAAGACGGCCGCCGCGCCCGCGTCGACCCCCGCGCGTACGTGCGCGCGGAAGGCGTCGAGGTCGAGGGAGCCGTCGGGGCCGTAGGCGGTGACGGGGAAGAAGAGGGGCCCGGTGGGGGCGCTCAGGCGGTCGGCGAGAGGGGCGGTCGGCACGGGCTCTCCCTGGCGGTCGGGCGACCGCAGCGGCAACGCGGTCACGCTTCTGATCGGCGTACATATTTATGAACATAGCCACCCTAAGGAGCCCTGTTGCGGCGGGTCAAGCGGGCGGAGGTGCTCCCGGAAGCGGATCTCCCGCCTCCGTGGCCCCTTGACGGGGGACGGCGGGAAACTTAGCTTGTCCAAGCATGTGAATATTGATCACGCATGCGCCCTGTACGTCCACGCGATGAGGAGACCCGAGGATGCCCGCTCCGCGCACCGTCCTGCTCACCGGCGCCGCCGGTGGCCTCGGCACCCTGATGCGGGGCCTGCTCCCGGAGTACGGCTACGACCTGCGCTGCCTCGACCTCGTCCCGGTCGACGGCGACCCCGGCGCGATCACCGCCGACCTCGCCGACCGCGACGCCCTCGCGGAAGCCGTACGGGGCGTCGACGCGATCGTCCACCTCGCGGGCATCTCCCTGGAATCCTCGTTCGAGAAGATCCTCAGGGCAAACATCGAGGGCACCTACAACCTGTACGAGGCCGCCCGCGCGCAGGGCGTGCGCAGGATCGTCTTCGCCTCCTCGAACCACGCCGTCGGCTACACCCCGCGCCCGCGCGAGGGCGACCCGCTCGTCCCGGTCGACACGCCGCGCCGCCCCGACACGTTCTACGGCCTGTCGAAGTCCTTCGGCGAGGACCTGGCGCAGTTCTACTGGGACAAGCACGGCCTGGAGACCGTCTCCGTGCGCATCGGCTCCTGCTTCGCCGAACCGACCTCCGTACGGATGCTGTCGCTCTGGATGAGCCCCGCCGACGGCGCCCGCCTCCTGCACGCCGCGCTGACCGCCGAGAACGTCGGCCACACCGTCGTGTACGGCTCGTCCGCGAACACGCGCCTGTGGTGGGACCTCACCTCCGCGCGGGCGCTGGGCTACGACCCGCAGGACGACTCCGAGCCGTACGCCGAGAAGCTGATCGCCGAGCAGGGGGAGCTCCAGGACGGCAACGAGGCGCACGAGTACCTCGGCGGCGGTTTCGTGACGGACCCGCCGATCTGGCCCCACTGACCCCCCACGGGATCATGCGGGCGGGCACCGAACGGGCCCGCCCGCAGCCCTTCCGGGCACCGGCCCTGCCCGCACCGCCCCTGCCGCGCAGGTCCGTAGCGGGCACGCGCGCGGCGAAACGGGCCCGAACGGGCCGCGTCGGCCGTGTGACGGACCTGTTCAGCACCCCACCCCGCCGGTAGAACTTCCTCCGAGAGCCCGAACGGGCCCGACGACCCTCTGATGGGCCGTCAAGGGCCCTGAGGGGCCGCTGTGCGCCCGAACGGGCGCCGAGGCGCCCAGGAGGTGGTGGACGTGGATCCCAGGACCGCAGAGGAGCGTCAGCGCGAGATCGTCCGCGTCGCCCGCGCCACCGGCTCCGTCGACGTCACCGCCCTCGCCGCCGACCTGGGCGTCGCCAAGGAGACCGTACGGCGCGACCTGCGCGCCCTGGAGGACCACGGCCTCGTCCGGCGCACCCACGGCGGCGCCTACCCCGTCGAGAGCGCCGGCTTCGAGACGACCCTCGCGTTCCGCGCCACCAGCCACCTTCCCGAGAAACGCCGTATCGCCGCCGCCGCTGCCGGACTCCTCGGCGACGCCGAGACCGTCTTCGTCGACGAGGGCTTCACCCCGCAGCTCATCGCCGAGGCCCTGCCCCGCGACCGCGCGCTGACCGTCGTCACCGCCTCCCTCCCCGTCGCGGGCGCCCTCGCGGCGGCCGGCGACATCTCCGTGCTGCTGCTCGGCGGGCGCGTGCGCGCGGGGACGCTCGCCACCGTCGACCACTGGACGACGAAGATGCTCGCCGGGTTCGTCGTCGACCTCGCCTACCTCGGCGCCAACGGCATCACGCGCGAGCACGGGCTCACCACGCCCGACCCGGCCGTCGGCGAGGTCAAGGCACAGGCCGTACGCGCCGCGCGCAGGGTCGTCTTCACCGGCGTGCACGCCAAGTTCGGGGCGGTGAGCTTCTGCCGGTTCGCCGAGGTGGGGGCGCTGGAGACGATCGTCACGAGCACGGCGCTGTCGGCGGGCGAGGCGCATCGGTACTCGCTGATGGGGCCGCAGGTCTTGAGAGTTTGAAAAACCAACTCAGTTCACTGTGAGCAATCAACTCAGTAGGGAGCGTCCCATGCGCGTCCCGCGTCTGCTGTCCGCCCTCACTCTCCTCCTCTCCGGCTGCTGGACCGGCGCCGGCGGCTCCGGTTCCGGCGGCGACTCCATCAACGTCCTGATGGTCAACAACCCCCAGATGACCGAACTCCAGAAACTCACCCCCGACCACTTCACGAAGCGGACCGGCATCAAGGTCAACTTCACCGTCCTGCCCGAGAACGACGTCCGCGACAAGATCAGCCAGGACTTCGCCAACCAGGCCGGCCAGTACGACGTGGCCACCCTCTCCAACTACGAGATCCCCATCTACGCCCGCAACGGCTGGCTCCACCCCATGGACACCTACCTCGCGAACGACCCCGCGTACGACGAGCAGGACGTCCTCGCCCCCATGCGCGAGTCCCTCACCGGCGACGACGGAAAGCTCTACGGGCAGCCCTTCTACGGCGAGTCCTCGTTCCTGATGTACCGCAAGGACGTCCTCGCCGCCCACGGCCTCACGATGCCCGCCCGCCCCACCTGGACCCAGGTCGCCGCCCTCGCCGCGCGGCTCGACGGCGCACAACCCGGCATGAAGGGCATCTGCCTGCGCGGCCTCCCCGGCTGGGGCGAGGTCATGGCCCCCCTCACGACCGTCGTCAACACCTTCGGCGGCACCTGGTTCGACAAGGACTGGAAAGCCCGCCTCGACTCCCCGCAGTGGCGGCGGGCCGTCTCGTTCTACGTCGGCCTCGTCCGCGACCACGGCGAGTCCGGCGCCGCCCAGTCCGGCTTCGCCGAGTGCCTCAACAACATGACCCAGGGCAAGACCGCCATGTGGTACGACGCCACCTCGGCGGCCGGCTCCCTGGAGGCCGACGGCTCCCCGGTGAAGGGGAAGATCGGCTACACCCCCGCCCCCGTCGAGAAGACCGACGCCTCCGGCTGGCTCTACACCTGGGCCTGGGGCATGGAGAAGGCGTCCCACAACGCCGACAGGGCCTGGAAGTTCATCTCCTGGGCCTCCGGCAAGCAGTACGAGCGACTGGTCGGCGAACAGATCGGCTGGGCCAACGTCCCGGCGGGCAAACGCGGTTCGACGTACACCTACCCCCAGTACCGGCAATCCGCCGCCGCCTTCCAGGAGATGACCCGCGCGGCCATCGAGGCGGCCCGCCCGAACGACCCCGGCGTCCAGCAACGCCCCGCGCCCGGCATCCAGTTCGTCGGCATCCCCGAATTCACCGACCTGGGCACCAAGGTCTCGCAGGAGATCAGCGCGGCCATCGCGGGCCGCCAGTCCGTCGACTCGGCGCTGCGCAAGGCCCAGCGGCTCGCCGAGCAGGTCTCCGAGGAGTACGAGGGACGATGACCGCAATCGCCGTACGGCCGACCGGAGTTGCCCCACGCCTGCGCGCCTGGGCCACCCGCGCCCCGCTGCTGCCCGCCCTGGTCTTCATGATCGTCGTCACCCAACTGCCGTTCGTGGCAACCGTGGTGATCTCCTTCTTCGACTGGAACGCCCTCTACCCCGACGCCCGCCGCTTCACCGGCCTCGACAACTACCAGCAGGTACTCACCGATCCGGACCTGCGCCGCTCCGTGTGGACGACCGTCCTGCTGACAGCGGCCGTCGTGATCGCCAGCCTCCTGATCGGCCTCGCGCTGGCCCTGCTGCTCGACCGCCGCTTCAGGGGCCGGGGCATCGTCCGCACCCTGCTCATCGCGCCGTTCCTGGTCGTGCCGGTGGCCGCCGCGCTGCTGTGGAAGCACGTCCTCTACAACCCCGAATACGGCCTGCTGAACGGCCTGTTGCACTACGTCGGCGGACCGCAGCCCGACTGGATCTCGAACACCCCGCTGCTCGCCGTCGAGGCCGCGCTCGTGTGGCAGTGGACGCCGTTCATGATGCTGATCCTGCTCGCCGGGCTCCAGAGCCGCGACCGCGAGCAGATCGAGGCCGCCCGCGTCGACGGCGCCGGGGACTGGCAGGTGTTCCGGCACCTCACGCTGCCGCACCTGCGCCGCTACCTCGAACTCGGCGCGCTGCTCGGCTCGATCTACATCGTGCAGAACTTCGACGCCGTCTTCACCATCACCTCCGGCGGCCTCGGCACCGCCAACCTCCCCTACACCGTGTACCAGAGCTTCTACCAGGCCCACGAGAACGGGCTCGCCTCGGCCGCCGGCGTCCTCGTCGTCATCGGCTCGCTCGTCATCGCCACGCTCGCGCTGCGCGTGGTGTCGTCCCTGTTCCGCGAGGAGGTGTCGCGCGCGTGAACGCCGTACGCAGCAAGGGACTCGGGCTGCTGGCCTGGTTCCTGGGGATCGTGTTCTTCCTGCCGGTCGCGTGGATGGCGCTGACGTCGTTCCACTCCGAGAGCGACGCGGCGACCAACCCGCCTTCTTTCACGGCCGCGTTGACGCTCGACGGCTACCGGGACTTCTTCGGCGTCGGCGGCGGGGCGAGCCCCTGGCCGTCGCTGATCAACTCGGCGGTGGCGTCGGTGAGTTCGACGCTGCTGGTGCTGCTGCTCGCACTGCCGGCCGCGTACGCGCTGTCCATCCGGCGGGTGCGGAAGTGGACCGACGTGCTGTTCTTCTTCCTGTCGACGAAGATGCTGCCCGTCGTCGCCGGGCTGCTGCCGATCTACCTGTTCGCGAAGAACGCCGGACTCCTCGACAACATCTGGCTGCTGGTCCTGCTCCACACGTCCATGAACCTGCCGATCGCCGTGTGGATGATGCAGTCCTTCCTGTCCGAGGTGCCGGCCGCGGTGATCGAGGCCGCGCGGGTCGACGGGGCGCGGCTGCCGACCGTGCTGCTGCGGGTCGTCGCGCCGATCGCGCTGCCCGGGATCGCGGCAACCGCCTTGATCTGCTTCATCTTCAGCTGGAACGAGCTGCTGTTCGCCCGGGTGCTGACCGGGGTCGTCGCCGAGACCGCGCCCGTCTTCCTCACCGGGTTCATCACCAGCCAGGGGCTGTTCCTCGCGAAGGTGTGCGCCGCGTCCCTCGTCGTCTCGCTGCCGGTGCTGGCGGCGGGGTTCGCGGCGCAGGACAAGCTCGTCCAGGGGCTGTCGCTGGGGGCCGTCAAGTGAACGCTCGTACAACGGAGTTGGGAGACCTGATATGAAGGCCGCCGTCATCGAGTCCGTGGGCCGCGCCGTCGTCACCGAGGTCCCGGACCCGACACCGGGCCCCCGCGAGGTCGTCGTAGAGGTCGCCGCCTGCGGCCTGTGCGGCACCGATCTGCACATCCTCCAGGGCGAGTTCGCCCCCAGCCTGCCGATCGTGCCGGGCCACGAGTTCGCGGGCGAGATCGTCGGACTCGGCTCCCAGGTCACCGAGTTGGCGATCGGCGACCGGGTCGCCGTCGACCCCTCCCTGTACTGCCACGAGTGCGCCTACTGCCGCACCGGCCACAACAACCTCTGCGAACGCTGGGCCGCCATCGGCGTCACCACGGCCGGCGGAGCGGCCCGCTACGCCCTCGCCCCGGCCGCCAACTGCGTACGCCTGCCGGACCACATCCGCACCCAGGACGCGGCGCTCGTGGAACCGCTGTCCTGCGCGGTGCGCGGATACGACGTGCTCAGGGCACGCCTCGGCGCGCACGTCCTGATCTACGGCTCGGGCACGATGGGCCTGATGATGCTGGAGCTGGCCAAGCGGACGGGCGCGGCGAGCGTCGACGTCGTCGACGTCAACCCGGCCCGGCTGGCGACGGCGAGGCTGCTCGGGGTGTCCAAGTCGGCTGTCGGAGCAGACGAGTTGGACCGTCCCCGGGGCTGGGACATCGTCGTCGACGCGACCGGGAACGCGGCGGCGATCCAGGACGGGCTGGGGCGCGTCGCCAAGGCGGGCACGTTCCTCCAGTTCGGCGTCGCCGACTACGCGACGCGGGTCACCATCGACCCGTACCGCGTCTACCACCAGGAGATCACCATCACCGGTTCGATGGCCGTCCTGCACAGCTTCGAGCGGGCGGCGGAGCTGTTCGCGGGCGGGGTGCTCGACCCGGACGTGTTCATCAGCGACCGGCTGCCGCTGGAGAGCTACCCGCAGGCGCTGGAGCAGTTCGCGAAGGGCGTGGGGCGCAAGGTGGTCGTCGTACCCCGGTAGGGGTTTCGGCAGGCACCATTCCCTTTCGGGCCGCACCCTGTGCACCATGAACCGCCAACCGCCACAAGGCGGTTGGCGACTTCCCGTACGACTCATGGAAAGGGCGAGGCCCTTTCCTCCCTTGTCTCTGGGGGGACTTCATGAACCGAAGACCAGCAACGGTCGGCGTGTCCGTCGCCGCCCTGCTCCTGGCCGCCGCACCCTTCGCGGCGCCAACCGCCGCGGCGGACACCGCAGATGCCCCGGCCTCCATATCCGGCCGCTATCTCGTCACCCTCACCGACCAGCCGATCGCCACCTACGACGGCGGAGTCGACGGCATCCCCGCGACCAAGCCGGACGCGGGCGAGAAGGTCGACGTCACCACCGACGAGGCCCGCCGCTACCGCACCCACCTCGTCGACGAGCAGAACGCGGCGGCGAAGAAGGTCGGCGCGAAGGTCGCCCGCCACTACTCCGTCACCACCAACACCTTCTCCGCGAAGCTGACTCCGGCCCAGATCCTCAAGCTCGCGGCGACCAAGGGCGTCGTCTCCGTGACCCCCGACCGGGTCCACAAGGCGACCGACGACAAGAACTCCGTCGACTACCTGCACCTGTCGGGCCGCAAGGGACTCTGGTCGGCGCTCGGCGGCACCGCCAACGCCGGCAAGGGCGTCGTCATCGGCGACCTCGACACCGGCATCTGGCCCGAGAGCGCCTCCTTCGCCGCGCCCGCCCTCACCGCGGCCAAGCCCCCGGCCTGGGACAAGTACCGCCCCTACCTGAGGGGTACGACGACCGTCATGCGCAAGACGGACGGCGCGACCTTCACCGGGACCTGCGAGACCGGCGAGGAGTTCACGGCCGCCGACTGCAACCGCAAGGTGATCAGCGCCCGCCAGTACGGCGACGCCTGGCGCGAGTGGGTGCCCGAGGCCAACCGCCAGGACTACATGTCCCCGAGGGACGGCGGCGGCCACGGCTCGCACACCGCGTCCACGGCGGCCGGCAACACCAACGTGCCCGCCTCGATCGACGGCCGCTCCTACGGCAAGATCTCCGGCGTCGCCCCGGGCGCCGCCATCGCCGTCTACAAGGTGCTCTGGGAGAGCAAGGACGGCACCCAGTCCGGCGGCCTGACCAGCGACATCGTCGCCGCGATCGACCAGGCCACCGCCGACGGCGTCGACGTCATCAACTACTCGATCGGCAGCGACTCCGAGTCCCCCGTGGACGACCCGATCCAGATCGCGTTCCGCAACGCCGCCGCGGCCGGCGTCTTCATCTCCACCTCCGCCGGCAACTCGGGACCCGGCGCGAGCACGCTGGACAACATCGCGCCGTGGACCACGACCGTCGCCGCGAACACCATCGAGCCCTACAAGGGCACCGTCGTCCTCGGCAACGGCGAGCGCTACACCGGCATCAGCACGACGCTGACGGGTACGGTCGGCCCCGCGCCGCTGGTGCGCTCGACGGCCGTGAAGAACGCGGACGCGAGCGCCGCCGACGCCGCGATCTGCGCCCCCGGCACGCTCGATCCGGCGCTGGCGGCGGGCAAACTCGTCGTCTGCGACCGGGGTGTCGTCGACCGGGTCGCCAAGTCCGCCGAGGCCAAGCGCGCCGGCGCCGTCGGCCTGGTCCTCGTCAACGTCTCCCAGGGCAGCACCGACGGCGACTCGCACAGCCTGCCGACGGTCCACCTCAACATCCCGGACTCCACCACCGTCCGCACCTACGCCGCGGGCGCGGGCGCGACGGCGTCCCTCGTCGCCGGCGGCGCGGACATCGCCTACCCGCAGGTCGCCGGGTTCTCCTCGCGCGGACCCTCCCTCCAGAACAAGGGCGACATCCTCAAGCCGGACATCTCCGCGCCGGGCGTGACGATCCTCGCGGCCGTCGCCCCGCCGTCCAACCGGGGCCACGACTTCGACTTCTACTCCGGTACGTCGATGTCGGCGCCGCACATCACCGGGCTCGCCGCGATCTACCTGGCGCTGCACCCCAAGTGGTCGCCCATGGCCATCAAGTCGGCGATGATGACGACCACCACCCCCACCCTGACGCCCGAGGGCAAGCCCAGCGAGGACGTCTTCGCGCAGGGCGCCGGCGAGGTCTCCCCGTGGGGCATGCTGCGGCCCGGCCTCGTCTACGACTCCTCCGAACGCGACTGGCTGCGCTACCTGGAGGGCCTCGGCATCGACACCGGCACGGGCGCCGAGCCGATCGACGCCAGCGACCTGAACTCGGCGTCCATCGCCATCGGCGACCTCGTCGGCAGCCAGACCGTCACCCGTACGGTCACCGCCGTCACGCCGGGCGTCTACCGGGCCTCCGTCGACCTGCCGGGCGTCAAGGCGACCGTCAAGCCCTCCACCCTGCGGTTCACACGGCCGGGTGAGCGCAAGACGTTCACCGTGAAGCTCGACGTCACCTCCGCGCCCATCGGGGTCGCCGACACCGGGTCGCTGACCTGGACGTCCGGCCGTACGTCCGTCCGCAGCCCGATCGTCGTCACCCCGCAGGCCGTCCGCGCGCCCGCGCGGGTCACCGGCACGGGCGCCGCCGGGCAGGCCGCCTACCAGGTGACCTCGGCCGCCTCCGCGTTCACCGCGACGCCCACCGGGCCGGTCTCCGCCGCGCCCGAGAGCGGGACGCTGACCGGGGCCGACGAGGTCGACTACCTGCCGGCCCTGCCGGCCGGGACCAAGGCCGCCGAGATCACCGTGCGGTTCGGGGCGACGACCGGGGTCGTCGGGTTCGTGTACGGGCGGATCGTCGACGGACAGCTCGTCGACACCACCGTCGCGCTGCCCGACGCGCAGGGCGTCGCGAACGCCGTGCTGACGAAGCCGGAGGCGGGGACCTACCTCGTCGCCGTCATCCAGGAGGCCGGGGCGAGCACACCGGGGACGACGCCGTACACGTACCAGGTGAACGCGGTCGGCGCCGGTTCGGTTCCCGCCGGGGCACTGTCCGTGACGCCCGCGAAGGCGACCACCACGCCGGGGACGCCGCTGAACGTGACGGCCGCCTGGTCCGGGGTCGGGACCGGCGCCCGGTCCACCGGGTGGATCGAGTACGCGAACGGCGCGGGCACGGTGCTGAGCCTGAACTGAGGCTCCGCTCCTGAGCGAGGGTGGCCCCCGGCCGTCGGGCCCGGGGCCACCCGTTCGAGTGAAGACGGGACAGGGCGGCGGGTAAGGGAACGGCAAAGTGGTCTCGTTCGTTCACCCGGCATGACCGCTATGACCCCCGGCTCGAACATCCCCCTCCCCGTCGCGAGAGTGACGGTGGACGTCACCGCGCCCGTGCGGCTCGACGTGTCGGGCCTGCTGCTCACCGCCGACGGCAAGGTGCGCTCGGACGACGACTTCATCTTCTACAACCAGCCGAACGGCCCGGGGGTGACGTACCGCTCGGGCGGCGGCTCCGCGCCCGACGCGATCACCGTCGACACGGCCGCGCTCCCGCCCGGCATCGAGAAGATCGTCGTCACCGCCAGTCCCGACGCGGCGGGCCAGACCTTCCAGGGCATCGAACCGACGGCGACGATCCGGGGCGCCGACGACAACGCCGTCATCGCCTCCTTCACCCCGCCCCAGCTCGGCGCCGAGACCGCCCTCGTCATCGTCGAGATCTACCTCCGCAACGGCGCGTGGAAGGTTCGCGCGGTGGGGCAGGGGTACGCGAACGGGCTCGCGGGCATCGCGACGGACTTCGGGGTGACGGTCGAGGAACCCACGCCCACGCCCACGCCCGCGCCTGTGGCCCCTGCGCCGGTGGCGCCCGCCCCCACGCGGGCCGTCGCCTCGACGCCGCCGCCCGCCGCCGCGCCCCCGATGCCGGCCGCGCCGCCGCCCGGCGCCGGGAAGATCAACCTCGACAAGGGGCGCGTCAGCCTCCAGAAGAACCAGACGGTGTCCCTGGTCAAGGGCGGTCAGCCGCTCCTCGCCCAGGTCAAGATGGGCCTCGGCTGGGAACCGGCCTACCGGGGCCGCGACATCGACCTCGACGCGTCCGTCATCGCGTACGGGCCGCAGCGCAACCACGTCGACAGCTGCTACTTCGGCAAGCTGTCCATCCTCGGCGGCTCGATCAAGCACTCCGGCGACAACCTCACGGGCGAGGGCGGCGGTGACGACGAGGTGATCGTCGTCGACCTCGGCCGCATCCCGCAGGACGTCACCGGCCTCGTCTTCACCGTCAACTCCTTCTCCGGCCAGAAGTTCACCGAGGTCGCCAAGGCGTACTGCCGCCTCATCGACGCGGCGAGCGGCGAGGAACTGGTCCGCTTCGACCTCACCAACGCGGAGGCGCAGACCGGGGTGATGATGGCCAAGCTGATCAAGCAGTTCACGGGCGAGTGGGAGATGACCGCGATGGGCGAGTTCGTGAAGGCGCGGACGGTCCGCAACATGGTGAAACCGGCGGGGCAGGCGCTGTAGGGGACACCGGGACCGGGCGGGGCGACTGCTGCGAGGGCGCGCGGGAGGTCGCCCGGCGGCCGGGCGTGCAGTTGGGCGGTTGGGCGGGGGCCCCGATGGGCCGGACCTGTGCCGACCGCGGTGCGGGCGACGGAGGCCCGGTAAGCGGCGGAGGTTCCCCGCCCGGGCGCACCCTTCAGCGCACGGCCCGTTCGCCGCGCCCACCCCGCAGCAGCAGCGACCCCACCGCCAGCCACGTCACCCCGAGCACGACCAGCGCCGGCCGATAGTCGACCAGTTCGACCAATCCCGCGCCCACCCCGAGGCCGATCACGTTCGGTGAGTACACCAGCGTGTTCGCCGTGGCCACTGTCCGCCCGAGCACCGCGTCCGGCGTCTCCCGCTGCACGGCGGTCAGCGCGGCGATGAGGACGCACGGCAGCCCCGCCCCGATCGCCGCGCTGGACAGCAGCGCGACCCCGTCCGACGGCACCGCCCGCAGCGCCACCGCGACGGCCGTCACGGCGATCCCCCACGCCGCGAACCTCCGCTCCCCGAGCCACCGCAGGGCCCGCCCCGACAGCAGCCCGACACTCACGGAACCGGCCCCCTGCACGGCGTACAGCACCCCGGCGTACGAGGGGGAGCGGCCCAGCCCGTCGATCACCGCGTAGAACAGGGCACCGTTCAGCCCGGCGCACAGCATGGAGAAGCCGCCCGCGAGGACGAGGGGCCTCAGGCGGGGGTGGGCCCAGAGGTGACGGGCGCCGACGGAGGTGGGGGCGAGGAGACGGCGGAGGCGGGGGAGGGGGCGTTGGCGGCGGCGGGGGCGTTCAACTCGCTGTGCCTGTTCGGGCAGTGAGCGCGAGGCGTTCCGCGTATCCTCGGCGTCCCCTCCCGTCCGCAGCCCCGCGTACACCCCCGCCGCCACCACGAACGTCGCCGCGTCCAGCAGGACCACCGCCGGTCCGCCGTACAGCGTGTACAGCCCCGCCCCCGCGAGCGGCGACACCAGCTTCATGCCCTCGGTGATCGCCATGCGCAGCCCGTTGAAGTCGCCGAGCAGGGCCGCCGGGAGGGTGTTCGCGACGAGCGCGGCCTCGGCGGCGTCGTTGACGACGCCGGTCGCGCCATACACGAGGAGGACGCCGAGGACGAGCCAGGTGAGGCCGGGGGAGTCGACGGTGAGCAGGACCGGGAGGAGCGCGGCGAGGAAGAGGCTGGAGGCGATGAGGAGGGGCCGGCGCGGGAAGCGGTCCGCGAGCGTGCCGAGCAGCGGCCCCGCGAGCGTCGGCGCCCACATCGCCAGCATGCACAGCGCCGCGAGCCCGTCGGAGCCGGTGAGGTCCTTGACCCAGACGCCGGAGACCAGCCAGAGCGCCGAGGTCCCGAAGCCGGAGACCACGACGCCGGTGAGGTAGAGGGCCGCGTCACGATCCCGCAGGACGGCCCGGATGGTTGTCGTCATGCCTGGTCATCGTGGCTCTAAGGAGGGAGGCGGGGCATCGGGCATCAGCCTTAGGTACGACGGTGAGGACACACGGCCCCCTGAGGCCCGGGTGGCTCCCGAGGGGTACCCGGGTAGTCCGTACGGGGTATCCGGCGCCCCCTGCCCCCGCCGTGGATACCCCCGATTCCCCGGACGCCCCACCACCCCCACCCGTACCCTCCGACCCATGCCCCTGAGCCTCACAGTCCTCGGCACCGCCTCACCCCACCCGGCCCCCGACCGGCCCTGCTCGGGCTACCTCCTGCGCGGCGGCGGCGCCGAGATATGGGTGGACGCCGGGCCCGGAACGTTCGCGGAGTTGCAGCGGCACACCGACCCGAGCCGCCTCACGGCGATCTGGCTGTCGCATCTGCACGCCGACCACAGCGCCGACCTCCTCGCGGCGGTGTACGCGTTCGCGTTCGGCGGCATGACCCCGGCGGCGGCGATCCCGGTGTACGCGCCCCGCGACTGCGCGCTGCGGGTCGCCGGGTTCCTCGGCAAGGCCGACGTCCGCTTCCTCAGCGGAATCCTCGACTTCAGGCCCCTGTACGACGGCCTCCTCGTCCGGCACTGGAACCTGCGCCTCGCCGCCCGCGCGGTCCGGCACGACACGGAGGCGTACGGGCTGCGCGCGGAGTGCCAGGGCAGCGTGATGGCGTACTCGGGGGACACGGGACCGTGCGACGCGCTCACCGAACTCGCCACGGGCGCCGACGTGTTGCTGTGCGAGGCAGACATCGACCAGCACGACCGGCATCGCGGCGGCGAACAGGTGCACATGACGCCGGAGGACGCCGGGGAGGCGGCGCGCAAGGCGGGCGTACGGGAGCTGCTCGTCACGCACGTGGGACCGGCTCTCCAGCGGCAGACGGCGACCGGCCGCGCCGCGCTGGCATTCGGCGGCCCCACCCGGATGGCACGCGAGGGCGAGACGTTCCGGTTC
Source organism: Streptomyces niveiscabiei (assembly GCF_033794345.1). Lineage (NCBI taxonomy): Bacteria > Bacillati > Actinomycetota > Actinomycetes > Kitasatosporales > Streptomycetaceae > Streptomyces > Streptomyces niveiscabiei. The sequence continues at coordinate 112,933 of NZ_JARAYJ010000021.1, read as the reverse complement.
TGACTTCTGTTCCTGACTTCTGTCAGAAGCATTGACGAACCCCTTACCCCCTCCCTACCTTCAACGCGTCGTACTTCGTACGTCATATATGAGACGCGATACGCGAGATCAGATACGCGACTTCCGAGAGGCGCGCATGACGTCTGTGCCCACGCCGATCCCCTCCCGGACGCAGTACGTCCTGGAGGAGATCAAACGCCGCATCCTCACCGGGCGCCTGACGCCCGGTCAGGCCCTGGTGGAGACCGAACTCGCCGCACATTTCGGGGTGTCGAAGACCCCGGTGCGCGAGGCGCTCAAGACCCTGGCCGGCACCGGGCTCGTCGTGATGAGCCAGTACAAGGGCGTCACGGTGCGCATGGTGGACGCGGACATGGCGCGCGAGGTCTACGACGTCCGGGTCCTGCTCGAACCGGAGGCGCTGAGGCGTACGGTGAGCCGGGGAGCCTCCCTGGACGCCGCGCGCGACGCGCTGACCCGCGCCGACGAGGCCGCCGACACCGCCGAACGCTCCCTCGCCAACCGGGAGTTCCACCGCGCGCTGTACCTGCCGTGCGGCAACCCGCTGCTCGGCCGGATGCTCGACGAGGTCCGCGACCAGGCCGCTCTGGTCTCCGCCGTCGCGTGGGCGGCCTCGCCGTCCTGGGAGCGCGAGGCCGGCGAGCACCGCGAGATCCTGCGGCTCGCCCTGGCCGGCGACGCGGACGGCGCCGCCCGTGCCCTGCACGCCCACATCGGATCCTTCGTCGAGCGGGCCTTCCCCCACGCGGCGAACCAGGAAGGTCAGGAATGAGCAACGTGGCGTTCGAGACCCAGCGCGCGGCCCTGGCCGACGTCGTCGCCATCCCGGTGACCCCGTTCGCCGAGGACGGCGGCGTCGACGAGACCGTCTGCCGGGCCCTGCTGCGCCGGCTCCTCGACGCCGGGATCACCACGCTCACCCCCAACGGGAACACCGGGGAGTACTACACGCTGACTCCCGAAGAGCGGCGCCGCATAACGGAGTTCACCCTCGAAGAGGTCGGCGACCGCGCCACGGTGCTCGTCGGCGTCGGCCACGACATCCCGAGCGCCGTCGAAGCCGCCCGCCACGCACGGGCGTTCGGCGCGCAGATGGTGATGGTCCATCAGCCGGTGCACCCGTACGTCTCGCAGGCCGGCTGGGTCGACTACCACCGCGAGATCGCCGAGGCCGTACCGGAGTTGGGCGTCGTGCCGTACGTCCGCAACGCGCAGCTGCGCGGCGAGCGGCTCGCGGAGCTCGCGGACGCCTGCCCGAACGTGATCGGCGTCAAGTACGCCGTCCCGGACGCCTCCCGGTTCGCGGCGTTCGCGCGGGACGCGGGCCTGGAGCGGTTCGTGTGGGTCGCGGGGCTCGCCGAGCCGTACGCCCCCTCGTACTTCTCGGCCGGCGCGACCGGCTTCACGTCGGGGCTCGTGAACGTCGCCCCGGCCGTCTCGCTGAACATGATCGAAGCGCTGCGATCCGGGGACTATCCGGCCGCGATGAAGGTCTGGGAGCAGATCCGGCGCTTCGAGGAACTGCGCGCGGCGGGCGGTTCCGCGAACAACGTCACCGTCGTCAAGGAGGCCCTGGCCTCGCTCGGCCTGTGCCGCAGGGAGGTGCGCCCGCCGAGCCGGACGCTGCCCGAGGACGAGCGCGCCGAGGTCGCCGCCATAGCCGCCGGGTGGTCCATATGAACGCACCGCGCACAGCACCGGAAGACCTGAGAAGCCATCAGTGGTACGGCACGGAAGGCCAGTTGCGCACCTGGTCGCACAACGCCCGTATGCGCCAGCTCGGTTACGAGTCCGAGGAGTACCGGGGCCGCCCGGTCATCGCCGTCCTCAACACCTGGTCCGACATCAACCCCTGCCATGTCCACCTGCGGGAACGCGCCGAGGCGGTCAAGCGGGGCGTGTGGCAGGCGGGCGGCTTCCCCCTCGAATTCCCGGTCTCCACCCTCTCGGAGACCTACCAGAAGCCGACCCCGATGCTCTACCGCAATCTCCTCGCCATGGAGACGGAGGAGCTGCTCAGGTCGTACCCGGTCGACGCGGCCGTCCTGCTCGGCGGCTGCGACAAGTCGACGCCCGCTCTCCTCATGGGCGCCGCATCGGCTGACGTGCCGTCACTCTTCGTGCCTGCGGGGCCGATGCTGCCCGGCCACTGGCGCGGCGAGACCCTCGGCTCCGGCACCGACATGTGGAAGTACTGGGACGAGCACCGCGCCGGAAATCTGACGGACTGTGAACTCCGGGAACTCCAGGGCGGGTTGGCGCGCAGTCCCGGGCACTGCATGACCATGGGCACGGCGTCCACGATGACCGCCGCCGCCGAGGTCCTCGGCATGACGCTGCCGGGCGCCTCCTCCATCCCGGCCGTCGACTCCGCGCACGAGCGGATGGCCGCCGCGTCAGGGCGCCGGGCCGTCGAACTGGCCTGGACCGGGCTGAAGCCGTCGACGATCCTGACGCGCGAGGCATTCGAGGACGCCGTCACGACCGTGCTCGGGCTCGGTGGCTCCACCAACGCGGTCATCCACCTCATCGCGATGGCGGGGCGCTCCCAAGTCGCCCTCACTCTCGACGACTTCGACCACATCGCCCGCACCGTCCCGGTCCTCGCCAACGTCCGCCCCGGCGGCCGGACCTACCTCATGGAGGACTTCTACTTCGCGGGCGGCCTGCCCGCCTTCCTGTCCCGCATCACCGACCTGCTGCACCTGAACAGGCCCACGGTGAACGGGACGTTGGGCGAACAGCTCGAAGGGGCCGTCGTCCACGACGACGACGTCATCCGCCCCCGCGACAACCCGGTCGCGGCCGAGGGCGGGGTCGCCGTCCTGCGCGGCAACCTGTGTCCCGACGGCGCGGTCATCAAGCACATCGCCGCCGACCAGAACCTCCTCAAGCACACCGGCCGCGCGGTCGTCTTCGACGACTACAAGACCATGCAACGCACCATCAACGACCCGCAGTTGGGCATCACCGCCGACAGCGTCCTGGTCCTGCGCGGCTCCGGGCCCAAGGGCGGTCCGGGGATGCCCGAGTACGGCATGCTGCCGATCCCCGACCACCTGCTCAAGCAGGGCGTCCGCGACATGGTCCGCATCTCCGACGCCCGCATGAGCGGCACGAGTTACGGCGCCTGCGTCCTGCACATCGCGCCCGAGTCGTACGTCGGCGGCCCCCTCGCCCTGGTCCGCACCGGCGACACCATCACGCTGGACGTCGCCGCCCGCACCCTCCAACTCGACGTGGACGACGACGAGTTGGCTCTGAGGCGGGCGAACTGGACGCCTCCGACCACCCGTTACGAGCGCGGCTACGGCGCCCTCTACAACGAGCAGATCACGCAGGCCGACACCGGCTGCGACTTCGAGTTCCTCGCGCGCCCCGGCAAGGTCCAGGACCCGTACGCCGGCTGAACCACCGCACGGCACCACCGCAGCACACCGCCAGGCACCCGCCTGCCTGCGAAGAAAGCGCTTACCGCACGACGACGTACATGAACGGAGAACAGTCATGGCCCAAGCCGCAGCCGTGGCGAAAAAGCCCGCGCCACCCCGGCGGCGCCGGGCCTCCGCCACCCCGCGCAGGCTCCCGTACCTGCTGATCGCGCCGGCGGCCCTGCTGATGCTGGGCTTCATCGCCTACCCCGTGATCAGCGTCTTCTACTACAGCCTCCAGCACTTCAACCCCACCAAGCCCTGGCGCGACGGATTCGCCGGACTCGACAACTTCCGGCAGATCTTCACCGACGACCCGCAGTTCTGGGACACGCTGACCTTCAGCGCCAAATGGGTCTTCGTCGAGGTGGGACTCCAGCTGCTGTTCGGCCTCGCGCTGGCGCTCATCGTCAACCAGACGTTCGTGGGACGGGCGTTGGGACGCGCGCTCGTCTTCTCGCCCTGGGCCGTCTCCGGCGTACTGACCTCCGCGATCTGGGTGCTCCTCTACAACTCCCAGACAGGGATCACCCGTTACCTCGCCGACATGGGTATCGGCTCCTACGGCACGAGCTGGCTGTCCGACACCTCGACCGTCTTCCCGGCCGTCGTCGTCGCCGACCTGTGGCGCGGCGTGCCGTTCTTCGCCATCCTCATCCTCGCCGACCTGCAATCCGTCTCGAAGGACCTCTACGAGGCCGCCGAGGTCGACGGCGCGAGCAGACTCAAGCAGTTCTGGCACATCACGCTGCCGCACCTCAAGGACGCGATCATCCTCTCCACGCTGCTGCGCGCGGTCTGGGAGTTCAACAACGTCGACCTCCTCTACACACTGACCGGCGGCGGACCCGCCGGCGAGACGACGACCCTCCCGCTCTACATCGCCAACACCAGCGTCGAATCCCACAACTTCGGCTACGCGTCCGCCCTGACCACGGTCGCGTTCGTGATCCTGCTCTTCTGCTCGATGATCTATCTGCGGCTGAGCAAGTTCGGAGGCGAGTCCAAGTGACCACCACCCACGCCACCGAGCCGGCACCCGCTCCCGTGCGCCAAGTCCCCACGCCCGAGCGCCCGGTGAAGCACCGCCGCGCCTGGGACGAGGTCCCCCGCTGGCAGATCTACCTGCCCCTGTCGATCTACCTCGTCTTCACCCTCATCCCCTTCTACTGGATCCTCCTGTTCGCCCTGCGCCCGGCCGGATCAACGTCCCTCGTACCGTGGCCCGTCACCTTCGACCACTTCGAAAAGGTGTGGACGGAGAGGCAGTTCGGCACCTACTTCGAGAACAGCGTGTACGTCGGCATCGCCACGCTCCTCGTCACCACCCTGGTCGCCCTCGCCGGCGGCTACGCCCTCGCCCGCTTCGACTTCAAGATCAAACGCGGGTTCATGCTGGCGCTGCTGTGCTCGCAGTTCGTACCGGGCGCGCTGCTGCTCGTGCCGCTCTTCGAGATCTTCGCCGAGCTGAAGATGATCAACTCGCTGGTCAGCGTCATCATCGCCGAGACGGTCTTCCAGCTCCCGCTGTCGATGATCCTCATCAGCAACTTCATCAAGAACGTGCCCTACTCCCTCGAAGAGGCCGCCTGGGTCGACGGCTGCAACCGCTTCACCGCCTTCCGCATCGTCGTCCTGCCCCTGCTGCGGCCCGGGATCATCGCCGTCGGCTCCTTCGCCTTCGTGCACTCCTGGAACCACTTCCTGTTCGCGCTGATGTTCCTCAGCAACCAGGACAAGCAGACGATCCCCGTCGGCCTCAACACCCTGATGAGCTCCGACAGCGTCGACCTCGGCGCGCTCGCCGCGGGCGGCATCATCGCCGCCGTACCCGTCGTGATCGTCTTCGCGTTCATCCAGAAGTGGCTCATCACCGGCTTCAGCGCGGGGGCGGTGAAGGGATGAGACTCCGTCAATTCGCGGTAGCCGCAGCCCTGTTGCCGTTACTCGCCCTCCCGGCCCACGCCGAGGCCCGCGACCTCTCCCGCGACACCCTCCCCGCGAACGACGGCTGGGCCTCGTACGGACCCGGCACCACCGGCGGCTCGGCCGCCGACCCCGCGCACGTCTTCACCGTCACCACCCGCGCCGAACTCGCCCGCGCCCTCGACGGCGGCAGCGACACCCCGAAGATCATCAAGGTCGCCGGGACCATCGACGCCAACACCGACGACCGGGGCCGCCGCCTGGACTGCGCCGACTACGCCACCGACGGGTACGACCTCAAGGCGTACCTCGCCGCGTACGACCCCCGTACCTGGGGGGCAGCCAAGCCGGCCGGACCCCAGGAGGACGCCCGCCAGGCCTCGGCGGCGAAGCAGGCCGAGCGCGTAGTCCTCAAGGTGGGGTCCAACACCACCCTCGTAGGGGTCGGCAAAGCCGTCATCAAGGGCGCGAACCTCCAGGTCAGGAACGCCACCAACGTCATCGTCCGCAACCTCGACCTGCGCGACGCCTACGACTGCTTCCCCGTCTGGCAGCCCAACGACGGCGGCCTCGGCGACTGGAAGACCGCGTACGACAACCTGTGGCTCTCCGGAGCCACCCACGTCTGGGTCGACCACGTCACCTTCGGCGACGGAAACCACCCCGACGCCGACGAGCCCACCCACTTCGCCCGCAACTACCTGCGCCACGACGGCCTCCTCGACATCACCAACGCCTCCGACCTCGTCACCGTCTCCTGGAGCCGCTTCGCCGACCACGACAAGGCCATGCTCATCGGCTCCGGCGACACCGCGACCGGCGACCGGGGCAAGCTGCGCGTCACCCTCCACCACAACGAGTTCCGCGGCGTCGTCCAGCGCGCACCCCGCGTCCGCTTCGGACAGGTGCACCTCTACAACAACCGCTACCTCGTCACCGGCGACGACCACCGCTACTCGATCGGCGTCTCCACCGAATCCGCCATCTACGCGGAGAACAACGCCTTCCACACCCCCGGCCACATCGAGGCCGCCGACCTCGTCAAGAGCTGGAACGGCACCGCCCTCCACCAGAGCGGCACCCTCTTCAACGGCTATCCCGTCGACCTCCTCACCATCCACAACGCCTACAACTCCGGCAGCGAACGCGACCTGACCGCCGACGTCGGCTGGACACCCACCCTGCACACCACGATCGACAGCGCCGACGCGGCCGACCGGGCGGTGGCCCGGGGCGCGGGCGCGGGGAGGCACCCGTGAGCACCGACATCGTCCTCGCCGGCGCGCGCGGCCACGGCCGCTGGCACCTCGACAACATCCTCCGCCTCCAGGACAAGGGCATCGTCCGCCTCGCGGGGCTGTGCGAACTCACCCCGCTCACCCCCGACGAGATCCCCGCCGGGCTCGGCGCCCCCGAGCAGTCCCCGGACCTCGGCGCCCTCCTCGACTCCACCGGCGCCCGGATCGCCGTCGTCTGCACGCCGATCCCGACCCACACCGACCTCGCGCTGACCGCCGCGCGCCGGGGCGTCCACCTCCTGCTGGAGAAGCCCCCGGCGCCGTCCTACGCGGAGTTCCGCCGCATGGCCGACGGCGTCGCCGCGGCGGGCGTCGCCTGCCAGATCGGCTTCCAGTCGCTGGGCTCGCACGCCGTCCCCGCGATCCGGGACCTCATCGCCGACGGGACGATCGGCGAGGTCACCGGGGTCGGGGGAGCCGGCGCCTGGGCTCGCGCCGAGTCCTACTACCGGCGCGCCCCCTGGGCCGGGAAGCGGCGCCTGAACGGTGTGGACGTCATCGACGGCGCCCTCACCAACCCCCTCGCCCACGCCGTGGCCACCGCCCTCGCCCTGGACGGCGCCGTCCGCGCCGAGGACGTGGTCCGCGTGGAGACCGAGCTGTTCCACGCCAACACCATCGAGTCCGACGACACCTCCTGCGTTCGCGTCACCACCTCCCACGGGCGACCGGTCACCGTCGCCGCGACCCTGTGCGCCGAGCGGCCGGGCGAGCCGTACGTACTCGTCCACGGCAGCAAGGGCCGGATCACCTACTGGTACAAGCAGGACCGCGTCCTCCTCCAGCGCGCCGGGCACGGCCCGGAGGAGTACGAGTACGGCCGCACCGACCTCCTGGAGAACCTCGTCGATCACCTGACGGACAACACCACCCTTCTCGTACCACCCGACTCCACCGGCGCCTTCATGACGGTCGTGGAAGCGATCCGCACCGCCCCGGACCCGGCTCCACTGCCCGAAACCGCCTGGTACCTCCTGAACGAGGAGGAACGCCGCGTGGTTCCCGGAATCGACGGCATCGTGGAAAAAGTCGCCGACTCCCTCGCGCTCTACTCCGAACTGGGCGCGCCCTGGGCGCAGCGCGAAGGCGCCCCGTGGGCGCAGCCGAAAGAGGTGAGTTCCCGATGACCGCCCCCGACACCGCCGTCCTGCGCGTCGCGGGCCGACCCGTCGGCCGGTACGTCACCCGGCCCGAACTGCCCGCCCGGCTCTCCCCGCGCCCCTACCTCCACCCCGTCACCACCCTCGCCGGCACGGCGGTCACCGAACTGACCCCGGCCGACCACCTCCACCACCTCGGCGTCGGTGTAGCCGTACCCGACGTCGAGGGGTTCAACTTCTGGGGCGGGCGCACGTACGTCGAGGGGCGGGGGCCGACGGAGCTGGACAACCACGGCGTCCAGCGGCATGCCGGGTTCCAGCTCAGGGATCCCGACGGGTTCGTGGAGGAGCTGCGGTGGGTGGTGTGGGAAGGTTCGGGAAATTCCGAAAATTCACGAATTTCGGAAAGTTTGCAGATAACGAAAAGTTTGCAGATTTCGGGAAATTCGCGAACTTCAGGAAGTTCAGCCCGTGAACTCCTCCGCGAACGCCGCACCGTAGCCGCCACCGAACTCACCGACACCGCCTGGGCCCTGGACTTCACCTTCTCCCTCACCAACCCCGGCCCCGCCCCCCTGACCATCGGCAGCCCCGCCACCAACGGCCGCCCCGGCGCGGCGTACGGCGGCTTCTTCTGGCGGGCCCGCAAGGAGAGTTCACCGCCCGACGTCTTCACCCCGGACGCCGAGGGCGAGACCGAGGTGCACGGCACGCGCGCCGACTGGCTCGCGCTCGCCGGCGCCGGCTGGACCCTCGTCTTCGCGGGCGCCACCGACCGCACCCGGCGCGACCCGTGGTTCGTCCGCACCGCCGAATACCCCGGCGTGGGCTCGTCGTTGGCGTCCGACGGGCGGCTGGCGGTGCCGCCCGGCGAGACCGCCGTACGCCGGATCGTCACCGTCGTCGCCGACGGGCGGCTCGGGCGCGACGAGGCGAGCGCCCTGGTCCGGAAGGCGGTCAGCCAGTGACGTACACCAACCCGATCCTCAACGCGGACTGGTCCGACCCCGACGTCCTGCGCGTCGGCGACGACTTCTACCTCACCGCGTCCAGCTTCGGCCGCGCACCGGGACTGCCGCTGCTGCACTCCCGGGACCTCGTCAACTGGACGCTCGTCGGACACGCGCTCCAACTCCTGGAGCCCGCGGCGGAGTTCCGGAGCCCCCGGCACGACTGCGGAGTCTGGGCGCCCTCGCTCAGGCACCACGACGACCGGTTCTGGATCTTCTGGGGCGACCCCGACCAGGGCATCTACCAGGTCAACGCCCCCGAGATCAGGGGCCCTTGGACCCGCCCGCACCTGGTGAAGGCCGGCAAGGGCCTGATCGACCCCTGCCCCCTGTGGGACGACGAGACCGGCGAGGCGTACCTCGTCCACGCCTGGGCCAAGTCCCGCTCCGGCGTGAAGAACCGCCTCACCGGCCACCGCATGAACCCTGACGGACGGTCACTTCTCGACGAGGGCAAGGTCATCGTCGACGCCGACCGCATCCCCGGCTGGTTCACCCTCGAAGGCCCCAAGCTCTACCGCCACGAGGGCCGCTTCTGGATCCTCGCGCCCGCCGGGGGAGTGGAGACCGGCTGGCAAGGAGCCTTCCGCGCACGGGAGTTCTTCGGCCCCTACGAGGAACGCATCGTCCTCGAACAGAAGGACACCGACGTCAACGGCCCCCACCAGGGCGGCTGGGTGCGCACCCCGACGGGCGAGGACTGGTTCCTGCACTTCCAGCAACGCGGCGCCTACGGCAGGGTCGTTCACCTCCAGCCGATGCGCTGGGGCGACGACGGCTGGCCCGTCCTCGGCGCCGACGGGGCCCCCGTCGCCGTACACAAGCGCCCCGACCTGCCCCCGCAGCCGGACGCCGCGCCCGCCACCGACGACGACTTCCCCGGCGGACGCTTCGGCCGGCAGTGGGCGTGGACGGCGAACCCGCAGGACGGCTGGGCCACCCAGCACTCAGGGGACGGCCTGCGGCTGTCCTGCGTCCGCACCGCCGACGCGCACGACCTGCGCAAGCTCCCCAACATCCTCACCCAGCGGCTCCCCGGGCGCCCGTCGGCCGTAGAGGTGAACCTCGAACTGCCCAGCGAGGACCCCGGCGCCCGGGGCGGACTCGCCGTCCTCGGGGACGCGTTCAGCTGGATCGGGCTCCAGCGCGGACCCGACGGCACGGTCCACCTCGTGCACCGGTTCGCCGAAGGCGTCGCCGAGCGCGAACGGGACGCCGCACACCCGCAGTTGGTGCCCACGGGACGGGTCCGGCTGCGCATCGAGATCGGCGAGGGGGCACGCTGCCGGTTCTTCCACGACATCGGTGAGGGACTGCGCCCGTCGGGACCCGTCTTCGCCGCCACGCCCTGGCGGTGGGTGGGCGCCCTGCTCGGACTCGTCGCCCTCGCACCCGAGGGGAGCGGGCACGCGGGGTCCGCCGTGTTCACCCGCTTCAGGATCACCCCTCTGTAACTCACTGACTCAGCACGCCTGTTGGGAGCCGCAATGACGCACTTCCCTAGCAAGCGCAGACCGGGCGCCGGACTGGTCCTGGCCGCCCTGCTCGGCATGGTCGCAGCACTGGGACTCGGAACGACCGGGGAGGCGGGGGCCGCCGAAGCAACGGCCCCTGCGGGAACGGCCGTTGAGGGCGCCCGCTCGACAAGCAGCCCCTCCGCGACCCTGCCCCTCGACAACTCCCGTCCGCACCCCTCCCGTTGGACGGACACCCCGCACGGCTTCGCCTCCCTCGCGGGCGGCACCACCGGCGGCGCCGGCGGCCAGGTCGTCACCGTCACCGACCAGGCGTCCCTGGCCAAGTACGCCTCCGCGCCCGAGCCTTACGTCATCCGCGTCAAGGGCTCGATCGCCGTGGAGCCCTTCGGCTCGAACATCGTCGTCGCCTCGGACAAGACCGTCATCGGCGTGGGCGACACCGGCGAGATCGTCCACGGCGAACTCCACCTCACCCCCGGCACCAGCAACGTCATCATCCGCAACCTGACGATCCGCGACTCGTACGTCGAGGGCGACTGGGACGGCAAGACCACCGACTTCGACGCGATCCAGATGGACACCGTCGACCACGTGTGGATCGACCACAACCGCCTCCAGCACATGGGAGACGGACTGCTCGACATCCGCAAGGACAGCCAGTACATCACCGTCTCCCACAACCAGTTCCGCAACCACAACAAGGCGCTCGGCATCGGCTGGACCACCAACGCGCTCACCCAGATCACCATCGACCACAACTGGTTCACCGGCACCAAACAACGCAACCCATCGGCGGACAACTGCGCCTACGCGCACCTCTACAACAACTACCTGTCCGCACCGGTGGCCGACGCCGATCCGGTCTGGACGTACGGCAATTGGGCCCGGGGCCGCACCAGGATGGTCATCGAGAACAGCTACTACGACGGCGTCCAGCACCCCTACCAGGCCGACACCACCGCCGAGTTGGTGCAACGCGGCTCGATCCTGCGCAACACGACCGGCCGCAGGGACAGTTGGGGAACCGCCTTCAACCCCCGTGACTTCTACGGCTATCGGCTCGACCCGGCCGCGGCCGTACCCGCGCTGGTGACGCGCTTCTCCGGCCCGCAGAAGCAGATCGGCACGACGCTGAACGTCCCCGCCGCCTACCCGACCGTCCAGGCCGCCGTGGACGCCGTACCGGCGGGCAACGACGTACCCGTGACCATCGCGATCGCCCCCGGCACCTACCGCGCCAAGGTGTTCGTCCCCGCGAACAAGCCGAAGATCCTCCTGCAAGGGACTGGACACAGCCGCGCCGACACCGTCATCGTCTACGACACGCCCGCCGAGTACGGCGGTTCGACGGGAAGCGCGACGGTACGGATCGCCGCGAACGACGTCACCGCCCGGCACCTCACCTTCAGCAACGACTTCGACGAGGCCGCGGTCGAGCTGAAAGGCGAACAGGCGCTGGCGATGAAGACGACCGGTGACCGGATCGTCTTCGAGGACACCGCCTTCCTGGGCAACCAGGACACCCTGATGACCGACAGCCCCAACCTGACCACCGTCAGCCGGGTCTACATCCGCGACTCCTACATCGAGGGGGACGTCGACTTCGTCTACGGACGCGCCACGACCGTGATCGAACGGTCCGAGATCCGGGCGCTGAGCCGGGGCTCCGACACCAACAACGGCTACATCACGGCCGCTTCGACCTGGACGGGCAACCCCTACGGGTTCCTGATCACCCGCTCCCGGATCGTCAGCGACGCCCCCGCCGGCAGCTTCCACCTCGGCCGGCCCTGGCACCCCGGCGGCCAACCCGACGCCGTGGCACAGGTGTTGATCCGCGACACCGAACTTCCCGCCGCGATCAAGGCGGCACCCTGGACCGACATGGGCGGCTTCTCCTGGCGCGACGCCCGCCTCGCCGAGTACCGAAATCACGGAGCTGGAGCCGAAGTCACCCCGGACCGACCCCAGTTGACGGATGATCAGGCCACAGGACACACCGTCACCGCCTACCTCAAGGGCACCGACGGCTGGGCACCCCACACCGCCCGCACGCACTGACCCCCACGACCGGACCAAGCAGACACCTCAATGAAGAGAGCCGACCGATGAAGAACAGAAACCGCAGAAACAGCCGCGCCGCCGCGGCCGTCGCCCTGGGGTCCGTGCTCGCCCTCACCGCAACCGCCTGCGGCGACGACGGCAGCGGCAGCGGCGACAAGGGGTCCGAGGGCAGCGGCACCGGGAAGATCGTCTTCTGGGACAACAACGGTGGTGTCCGCACCGACATCTGGAAGACGGTCATCGCCGACTTCGAGAAGGCCAACCCCGACATCAAGGTCGAGTACGTCGGGATCGCCGCGACCGAGTACCAGTCCAAGGTCGACACCACGATCCGCGGCGGCGGCCTGCCCGACGTCGGCGGGGTCGGCGCGGCCATGCTCGCCGGGTTCGCCGCGCAGGAGGCGCTGGAGCCGCTCGACGACAAGCTTGCGAAATCGCCGCTGAGCGGCAAGCTCAACAAGGACATGGTCGCCTCCCTCAAGGCCGCCGGGGGCGGCGACGGGACGCTCTACTCCATTCCCACCTCCGCCAACAACGGCGTCCTCTACTACCGCACCGACCTCTTCCAGAAAGCCGGCCTCCAGCCGCCCACCACCTGGGACAATTTCTACGCCGCCGCCGAGAAACTCACCGACTCCGGCAAGAACGAATTCGGTTACACCATCCGCGGGGGCGCCGGGTCCATCGCGCAGGCCCTCGACGCGATGTACGGTCAGTCCCAGATCACCTCCTTCTGGAACGGTGACAAGACCACCGTCAACGATCCCAAGAACGTCGCCGCGCTGGAGAAGTACGCCGCGCTCTACAAGAAGGTCACCCCCTCCGCCGACCTCAACAACGACTTCACGAAGATGGTCGCGCAGTGGGATTCCGGCACGATCGGGATGCTCAACCACAACCTCGGTTCCTACCAGGACCACGTGAAGGCGCTCGGGGTCGGGAAGTTCCGGGGAATTCCCTCTCCCACCGTCGCGAACGGCAAGCGGGTTCAGGTCTCCAACCCCGTCGACGGGCTCGGGATCTTCAAGAGCTCCAAGAACAAGGAGGCCGCGTGGAAGTTCATCGAGTTCGCGCTGTCCAAGGCGGAGAACTCGAAGTTCAACGAGTCGGCCGGGCAGGTGCCGTCCAATACGGAGGCCGCCACCGATGCGTGGGTCCAGAAGTCGGAGCCCACGAAGCTGGCGGCTGCGGCGCTGACCGACGGGTCCACCAGCATCGTTCAGTTGCCGTACTACCTGCCTGACTGGAACACGATCTCCAAGGCCGACAACGAGCCGAACTTCCAGAAGGTGCTGCTCGGGAAGATGAGCGCGAAGGACTTCCTGGACAAGTTGGCCGAGGAGCTCAATGCCGCCCAGGCTGAATGGAAGCAGCAGCGCGGTTAATCGCTGGGTTTCGCCGTTGGGATGGCCTGTACGTCGCAGGGTGCAGGCCGTCCCTGGCTGGTCGCGCCCACGCGGCGGAGCCGCACATCGACACAGCCCCGCGCCCCTGAAGACAAGCACTCCCGGTTGAAAGGGTAAACGTATGTCCATCAGCCGTAGACAGATCGCCGCGGTCACCCTTGCCGCTATTCCCCTCGGTATCGCCGCTCCCGCCCAGGCAGCCAACCGCCGCACCCTCTACATCGCCGGCGACTCCACCGCGGCCCAGAAATACGCCCCCGCCGCCCCCGAAACCGGCTGGGGAATGGCCCTCCCCTTCTTCCTGCACAAGGGGATTTCCGTCGCCAACCACGCCGTGAACGGCCGGAGTTCCAAGAGCTTCGTCGACGAGGGCCGTCTCAAAGTCATCCTCGACGCAATCAAACCCGGCGACTTCCTCCTCATCCAGTTCGCGCACAACGACGAGAAGACCGAGGACCCCACCCGCTACACGGAGCCCTGGACGACGTACCAGGACTACCTCCGCCTGTACATCAACGGCGCCCGAGCCCGAAAAGCGAACCCGGTCCTCGCCACCTCCATAGAGCGCCGCAGATTCGACGCCCAGGGCAACTCCGTACCCACCCACGGCGAGTACCCGGCATCGATGAGAGCCCTGGCAGCCGCGGCGAAGGTCCCGTTGCTCGACACCCAGGCCCTCTCCCTCGCCCTGTGGCAGCAGCTCGGCGTGGAGGAGACGAAGAAGTACTTCAACTGGACCGCCACCGAGCAGGACAACACGCACTTCAACCCGCCGGGCGCCATCGCCGTAGCCCGCCTGGTGGCACGGGAGTTGGCCAGAACCAGGGTGCTGGCGCGGAGCGAGGTGCGCCGCCTGGACGAGGAGATCCCGGAGTCGTGGATCACCTGGCCGGACGCCGTGGCCGAGTAGCACCCCGCCCCCCTGTCCCCACCCCCCTGTTCCGAAGAAGGAGAGCCGCACCATGTACGCACGGAAGTGTCATGATCATGTCAGTGCACGCCGTCTGAAGCGATCCGGCGCGATCCTGGGCTGCACGGCCCTCGCCCTCTCGCTGACCGGCGTCGCGGCCCAGGCCCAGCCGCAGCGCGCGACGGACCTGTCCCGCCAGACCCTCGGCGCGGGCGACGGCTGGGGCTCGTACGGCACCGGCACCACGGGCGGCGCGGCGGCCGACGCCGAGCACGTCTACACCGTCACCACCTGGGCGGAGTTCAAGGCCGCCCTCGCGGCCGGCGGGAGCGCTCCCAAGATCATCAAGGTGCAGGGGATGATCGACGCGGTCTCCGAGGGCTGCGACGCCTTCGAGGCGGGCGGGTACGACCTCCAGCAGTACCTGAAGGACTACGACCCGGCCGTCTACGGCAACGACAAGGTCGCCATGGGCCCGCAGGAGGACGCCCGCGTCGCCTCCGCCGCGAACCAGGACTCGGTCATCAAGGCCAACGTCCCGAGCAACACGACGATCGTCGGCGTCGGCAAGAACTCCGGGATTCTCGGCGGCAGTCTCCAGATCAAGGGCGTCTCGAACGTCATCCTGCGCAACCTCACGATCGAGGCGCCCCTCGACTGCTTTCCCAAGTGGGACCCGACCGACGACAACCACACCGGCAACTGGAACTCGGAGTACGACGCGGTCGTCGTCTTCGGCACCGACCACGTGTGGATCGACCACAACACGCTCACCGACGGGCGTTACCCCGACAGTGAGCGGCCGGTCTACTTCGGCAAGGTGTTCCAGCAGCACGACGGCCTCACGGACATCGTGCGCGGCTCCAACTACGTGACCGTGTCGTGGAATTCGTTCGAGAACCACGACAAGAACATGCTGATCGGCAACAGCGACAGCACCTCCGCGCTCGACGCGGGCAAGCTCAAGGTCACGATGCACCACAACCGCTTCGCGGGCATCCTCCAGCGCTCCCCGCGCGTGCGGTTCGGGCAGGTCGACGTCTACAACAACCACTACGTCGTCGAAGAGGCGCAGAAGTCGGACTACTACCTCTTCGGCGTCGGCACCAACTCCGCGCTGTACGCGAGCGACAACGCGATCTCGCTGCCCGCCGGCACCAGCGTCGGCAAGGTCATCAAGAAGTGGAACGAGTCCCCGCTGACGGCCGAGAACAACTACGTCAACGGCCGCCGCGTCGACCTCATCGCCGTGCACAACGCGGAGATCCCCGCCGAGACCCTCCAGTCCGGCGCGGGCTGGACCCCGACCCTGCGCACCCGGGTCGACTCCCCGTGCCTGGTCCCGTCGGTCGTCGCGCGCGGCGCGGGCGTCGGCCGGGCGCGCTGACGCCTCCCCAGACGTGCCGGGACGGTCCTGCACACCGTCCCGGCACCCTCCCGCACTCCGCGAAGGAGCACCCGCCATGCCCTCGCCCCAACTCCCCCTCTCCAGAAGGGGATTCATCACCACCGCCGCCGCAACGGCGGCCACCCTCGCACTCACCCCCACCCCCGCCTCGGCCCACCACCCCCGCCCCGCAAGGCCGTTCGGCCGCTACGGCTCCCCGTCGAACCGCCTCACCCCCCAGACCCTGTACGTCGACACCGCGGGCAACGGCGACTTCACCTCCGTCCGCGCCGCCGTCACCGCCGCCACCGGCGCCGGCTGGACCCTGGTCCTCGCCCCCGGCACCTACCGCGAGACGGTCGCCGTCGACGCCACCCGCACCGGCATGACCTGGATCGGCGCCTCCCGCAACCCCCGTGACGTGGTGGTCGTCTACGACAACGCGGCCGGAACTCCCAAGCCCGGCGGGGGTACTCACGGCACCACGGGCTCGGCCACGACCACCGTCCAGGCCGCCGGCTTCACCGCACGCTGGATCACGTTCGCCAACGACTGGCTGCGCGCGGACCACCCCGAGATCACCGGCACCCAGGCCGTCGCCATCAAGGTGCAGGGCGACCGCGGCGCGTTCCACCACTGCCGCTTCCTGGGTCACCAGGACACCCTGTACGCCGACTCGTCGAGCCTCGCCACCTTCGCCCGCCAGTACTTCGCGGACTGCTACGTGGAGGGCGACGTCGACTTCGTCTTCGGCCGCGCGACCGCCGTCTTCGAGCGCTGCCACTTCCGCACCCTGACCCGCACCGACCTCGCGGGAGCGCCGTACGGCTTCGTCTTCGCGCCCTCCACGGCGGGCGCCAACCCGCGCGGCTACCTCGTCTCGCGCAGCCGCGTCTCCAGCGAAGCACCCGACGCCTACTACAAGTTGGCCCGCCCCTGGGTGCCCAGCTCCGATCCGACCGCCCGCCCGATGCTCACGGTCCGCGAGACCCGCCTCGGCGCCGGCATCGACGCGGTCGCCCCGTACACGAACATGTCGGACAGCTTCCCCTGGCAGAGCCAGCGTTTCGCCGAGTACCGCAACTCGGGCCCCGGCGCGGCGATCTCGGTGCCGGAGAACCGGCCCCAACTCACCGCCGTACAGGCCGAGTCGGCGACCCGGGCCGCGTACCTGGGCGACTGGGAACCGGAGGGCTGCTGAGATGCGCCGCCGTGCCTTCCTGATCGGCGGGACAGCCGCAGCGATCACCACAACTGCCCCCGCAACCGCCGCCACCGGCAGGCGAGTTGTCCACGTCCGCCCCGGCGACTCCGTCCAGGCCGCCGTGGACCGCGTCACCGGCCCCGGCTGGACGATCGTCGTCCACCCCGGCACGTACCGCGAAGTCGTCGACGTCCCCGCCGACAAGGCCGAGCTGACGATCAGGGGAGCCGTCCGCGACCCCCGCGCCGCCGTCATCGTCTACGACAACGCCAACGGCACCCCGAAGCCCGACGGTTCGGGCACCTACGGCACGGCCGGCTCCGCGACGTTCACCTCGGCGGCCCCCGGCCTCACCGTCCTCGACCTCACCCTCGCGAACGACTGGCTGCGCGCGGAGCACCCCGAGATCACCGGCACGCAGGCGGTCGCCGCCTACCTCACCGGCGACCGCACGCACGTCGAGAACGTCCGCCTCCTGGCCCACCAGGACACCCTGTTCGCGGACACCACCGCGCTGGACGTCTTCGACCGCCACTACTACCGGCGCTGCCACATCGAAGGAGACGTCGACTTCGTCTTCGGGCGGGCCCGCGCGGTCTTCGACACCTGCCGCTTCCACACCCTCCAGCGGGACGTGTCCTTCACTCCCAAGGGCATGGTCTTCGCCCCCTCGACGGCCCGCGCCAACCCCTACGGCTTCCTCGCCGTGCGCGGCCGGATCACCTCCGCGGCCGAGGACGCGGCGTACAAGATCGCCCGCCCCTGGGTGCCGTCGTACGAGACAACCGCCTGGCCCTCCCTGGTGGTTCGGGACACCTGGATCGGGCCCGGCATCGACGCGGTCGCGCCGTACACCAACATGCGCGACGCGTACCCCTGGCAGACCATGCGCTTCGCCGAGTACGCCAACTCCGGCCCCGGCGCGGTGGTTCCGGTGCCGGAGAACCGGCCCCACCTGACGGACGCGGCGGCGGTCGTACACACCCCGCGTACCTACCTCGGGACATGGCGTCCCCGAGCGCACCGCTAGCACCACCCCAACACCCCAACTCCCCCTCCCCACACGGCGAAAGGGACCGCACTCCATGTCTCGTCGTACCGTTCTCACCCCCCTCACCGCACTCGCCGCCCTGACCATCGGGGCCGGGATCGCCGTCCTGCCCACCCAGGCGCGGGCCGCGACCGTCGTCGTCAGCAACTCCACCGACCTCGCGAACGCCGTCAAGAACGCCACCGCCGGTACGGTCATCCAGGTGCGCGGCGGCACCTACTACCCGACGGCCACCCTCCAGTCGACCGCCAACGGCACCTCCTCCGCGCCGATCACGCTCACCGCGTACGGCTCGGAGACCGTGAAGATCGACGGGTCCTCGATGGCCGCGGGCTCCTGGATCTTCAAACTGACCGCGTCCTACTGGAACGTCTCCAACATCACCTTCCAGAACTCCAAGGACAGCGCCGTCGTCTGCCAGTCCTGCACCGGCACCACCTGGAACAACATCAAGACCATCAACGGCGGCGACTCCGGGTTCACCCTCACCGGGGCCAACACGGTCAACAACACCGTGAAGAACCTGGACAGTTACGGCAACTACGACGCCGCGACACACGGCCAGAACGCGGACGGCGTCGCCATCAAGTTCGGCTCCGGCAGCGGCAACCTCGTCACCGGGGCGCGCCTCTACAACAACTCGGACGACGGGATCGACCTCTGGTCCTTCTCCTCGCCGGTCACCATCGAGCACACCTGGGCCTTCGGCAACGGCGTCAACCGCTGGGGCGACTCCGCGTTCGAGGGCAACGGCAACGGGTACAAGCTCGGCGGCAACGGGCCCTCCGTCGCCCACGCCGTCAACAACTCGGCGGCCTGGGGCAACGCGGGCAACGGCTTCACCGAGAACAGCAACACCGGCGCGATCTCCATCAACCGCACCACCGCGTACGCCAACGGCAAGTGGGGCTACTACTTCGCGACCGGCGCCGCGAAGCTCGGCAAGAACCTCGCCGTCAGCAACGGCGGCGGCTCGGTCACCAAAGGGTCGGGCGTCACGTCGTCCGGCAACAACTGGGACTCCGGGGTGAGTACGCCCGCCTTCCGCTCCACGGACGCCTCCTCGACGTACAACTCCCGCGGCTCCAGCGGGACTCTGCCCGCGACGACGTTCCTCACGACCGGGTCGACGACCATCGGCTCGACCATGAACTGACGCCCGGCGGCGCCGTCCCCGCGAAAAGTCGCGATCGGCTTTCGCGGGGACGACAGTGCCCGCGCGGCCTCCGGCAACCGGAACGACGCCCTCGGCTCACGCCAGTAGGTCGATACAGTCGAAAGAGGTCCCCGGGCTCAGAAACGTCTCGCCGCTCGAACCGCTCACGATGTTCAGCGTCAGCACATTGTCCACTGCCAGCGCCGACGCCGGAATCGTGTACGTGAACGTGTGGTTGTTCCCCCGGTACGACCCCGTCGTGAGCGACCGTGTCGACGGCTGGGCCGGCGCCGCGGGCACCGCCGAGGTCCACCCGTTCACCGTCACCCGGGGCCGCCCGCCCGCGAACGCGTCGGTCACCCCGATGCGCAACGTCCGTGCCGCCGACGCCTGTTGGGCCGTCAGCCTGAAGTGCACCCGCACCCCGTCGTTGACGGCCTTCCACATGTACGCCGGGAACGACGCCGCGTCCCCGCTCCCGATCGTCACGTTCCCCGTCCACTTCGCGGCGCGCGCGTCGGAGGGGTGCGCGTACGTCATGAGGGCCGCGTTCTTGAACTCCGAGGGCGTGCCGTTCCAGTCGCCGAGTCGCCAGAGAACCTTGGCCGTTGACGGATCGCCGCCGATGGAAAGGGAGTTGAGGGCGGTCGTCGCCCCCGCCGTCACCTTCACGGTCGTCCGGTGTACGGCCAACTCGCCCTTGTAGACGGTGAGTTCATACGTCCCTGGCAGCATCCCCGGGCAGGAGAACGCGCCGGTCCCGCTCGCCGCCTTCGCCCAGTACTGCGCGTCCGCGTTGGCGAACCCCACGGTGTACGGGTGCGCCGAGGACATCCCCTTGAGCCCGACCCCCGCGACCTTGCCGCGCCCCTTCTTCCCGACCCAGCCCGTGATCCCGAGCCCGTCGGCCCAGGACGTGTCGAGGCTGCCGTGCAGCAGCGACGACGCGGGAGCCGCACCGCCGGTGAAGGCGAGGACGTACGGGCCCTGGAGACCGAACCGCTCCGGCTCGGTCTGGGCCTGGTTGTAGTGCAGGATCTCGTACAGCCCGGCGCCGAGGTCGTTGGAGTGCCGCAGCAGCGAGCGGTAGAAGGGGCCGCCGGACGCCTTCTCGTGGTTCGAACGGACCATCCACAGCGCCGAGTCGGAGCCCTTGAAGCCGACGTAGTCGTAGTCGGCGACCCGCTTGCCGGAGTAGTGCTTGGAGTGGGTCGTCCCGTCGGCCCGCCGCCACACGTCCCCCGCCTCGATCACCTTGTCCGACGCCTCGATCCAGGAGTCCGGGCCCTCGTTCGGGAAGACGCCGGGCCTGAGGCGGACGATGAACCGGGTCGCCGTGAACGACGCGTCGGCCTTGTGCGTCCACAGGTACACGTTGTCCTGGCCGCTGCGCGCCGCGTACCACTGGGTGATCGGACCGTGCACCGCCTTGACGAGGATCGTCGAGCCGGACTGCCGTACGGTGACGGTCGCGGAGCCGAGCCCCGACTCGACGTGCGAGTGCCGGCCGCCGTACCCCTCGTACTCCTTGCCCTTGTACACCAGCGAGGTGATGTCGCCGGTCGTCTTCGAGACCTTGAAGACCACGGACGCACCCGTGTCGACCACGTAGTTCTTCCCGTCGTCGGCGTACCCGAAGGCCGCCGCCGACGCCGAGGAGACGACCCCGGCGACCCCGGCCGCGCCCGCCGCGGCGACGGCGATCGCGGAGCCGCCGAGGACACGGCGCCGGGAGAGGTGTTTTCTGTGCGTGCTCAAGGGTGGTGCTCCGTCGTTCAGGGGGGTGGTGCCGCCCTGAAGTCGTCACGGGTGGGGAAAGGGTTGCCGCTGGTGCGGAAACTTTTTTCCCCTAGTCCGCCGCCGCGAAGCCCCCGCCCACCGACCGCGCCCTGCCCTCGGCGGTCCCGGTGACGGCGTACGAGTCGTCGCGCGCGTCCCGCCCGCCCCGGTCGTGGTCGTACTGACCGGCGAACACCCACTCCCCGGGAGGCACCGTGCGCCCGTCCTTGAGCACCCACGTGTAGACCAGGAACCCGTCCTGCTCGCCGACGGTGAACGTGAAGTCGCCCTCCTGCAGCGACCGCCAGGCCCCCGTGTTCGTCACCCCGCCGGTCTGCGCGACCTTCAACCGCACGGTGAGCGCGGTGAGTTCCTTCGACACCTTGAGCGTGACGTTGCTCTGCGCCCAGAAGTCGTTGCTGTGCGGATCGACCGAACCGTCGGACCACAGCGGCCCGTCGCTCGTCCCGGACGCCGGCGGCGGAGTGCCGGCCCGCGGCGACGGCGACGCCTCGGCGCCGCGGCTCGGTCCCGGGTCCGTGGACCTGGGCGCCTCACCCTTCGAACTCGGCGACGGGGACGGCGAGTTCGGCGGACGGCTCGTCGCGTCCGGCGACACCACCGGCGTCGGCGAGACCGCGACCGTCTGCTCGGCCGGCGGCTCGCTCTTCACCGCCGACGCCACCGCGTACCCGCCGACCGCGAGCATCCCGGCGACCGCCGCCGTCGCGCCCACGATCCGCGCCCAGCCCAGCACCGGCCGCGTCGAGCGGTGGCCCTTCTGCCGGTCCGGCTCGGCCATCATGCCGCGCTCCACCCGGGCCAGGATGCGCGCGCGGTCGGGCTCGTGCCGCTCGGCCGCCTCGTGCAGCCGGGCACGCAAGTCGTCGTGCACGTCCCGGCGCATCGTCATCGGTCCCTTCCCGCGGACTCGGAGGTGCGCGCCATCACCGCGTGCACCCGCTTCGGAGCCTTCTCGGCGCCGAGCAGTTTCTGCAACTCGGCCATCCCCTTGGAGGTCTGGCTCTTCACCGTACCGACCGAGATCCCGAGGGCGAGCGCGGTGTCCTTCTCGGAGAGGTCGAAGGCGTGCCGCAGCACGACACAGGCGCGCTTGCGGAAGGGGAGTCTACGCAGCGCGGACTGTACGTCCACCACGCCGGCGACATCCGGGTTCTCCGTCTTCTCCTCGCGCTGCGACCAGAACAGCGCGATCCTGCGCCGTTCCCGCACCGCGCTGCGGATCTTCGTCCGCGCCAGGTTGGCGACGACGCCGCGCGCGTACGCCACCGGGTGGTCGGCCGCGCGCACCCGGTCCCAGCGGTGCCACAGCGCGAGCAGCGCGTCCGCCGCCAGATCGTCGGCGGTGTCCGACTCCCCGGTCAGCAGGTAGGCCAGCCGTGACAGTTCGGCGTAGTGGCGGTCGAAGAAGGCATGGAACTCCACGGAGGCGGCGTCGTCCACGACAGTGCCCACGGGTTGACCTCTTCTGTGTGGCATGTGAATGACATGGGAATGCCCCGGGGAGATTGCCGGGACGAGATGCGGAAGCGTAGCAGTGATCGACTTGCCTGGTTCGTACGGGTCTTCGAACGCCGTGTGGGGGACCGGCCGTTACGGAGCCCGAATCCGTAACACGTCGAAAACCTGAAGAGAGTTCAGTGCGGGAACAATCCAGCCAGCATCCGCACACTGATCCACCAGGCAACCAGGAGTGTCCGCCATGTCCGAGGCGCAAGCGAAGACCGACCGGCCCAGCGCCGCACCACCCGCGCCGAACAGCGTCGACCGGTTCTTCCGGATCTCCGAACGCGGCTCGACGTTCGCCCGGGAGACACGCGGCGGCCTCGCGACGTTCTTCACGATGGCGTACATCCTTGTCCTGAATCCGATCATCCTCGGGAGCGCCAAGGACAAGTACGGCCACACCCTCGACCCCGTCCAGCTGACCACCGCCACCGCGCTCGTCGCCGCCGTGATGACGATCGTCATGGGCGTCGGCGGCAACCTCCCGCTCGCCCTCGCTGCCGGACTCGGCCTCAACGCGGTCGTCGCCTTCCAGATCGCGCCGCTGATGAGCTGGGACGACGCGATGGGCCTCGTCGTCCTGGAAGGGCTGCTGATCTGCGCGCTCGTCGTCACCGGGCTGCGCGAGGCCGTGATGCACGCGATACCGCAGCCGCTGAAGCAGGCGATCAGCGTCGGGATCGGGCTGTTCATCGCGTTCATCGGGTTCGTGGACGCCGGGTTCGTCACGCGTGTCCCCGACGCCGCGAACACCACCGTGCCGGTTCAGCTCGGCGGCACGGGGACCCTCTCCGGCTGGCCGATCCTCGTGTTCTGCCTCGGCGTCCTGCTGACCATCGGGCTGCTCGCGCGCAAGGTCAAGGGCGCGATCCTGATCAGCATCGTCGCCATGACCGCCCTCGCGATGGTCATCGACGCGGTCGCCGACATCAAGAGCTGGGGGCTGACCACGCCGAGCTGGCCCGACAAGGTCGTCGACACCCCGGACTTCGGGCTGATCGGCCACTTCAGCCTGTTCGGCGCGTTCTCCGCGCCCGGCGTCGGCGTGATCACCGTCGTCCTGCTGATCTTCACGCTGATCCTGTCGGACTTCTTCGACACGATGGGCACGGTCGTCGGGATCAGCGCGGAAGCGGGGCTGCTGGACGAGGAGGGCAAGGTGCCGAACCTCGGCCGCGTCCTGCTGATCGACGGCGCGGCTGCCGTCGCCGGCGGCGCCGCCTCCTCGTCCTCCGCGACCTCCTACATCGAGTCCGCGGCAGGCGTCGGAGAAGGCTCACGCACCGGGTTCTCCAACCTGATCACCGGCGGCCTCTTCGCCCTCGCCCTCTTCTTCACCCCCCTGCTGACCATCGTCCCCCTCCAGGCCGCCGCGCCCGCCCTCATCGCCGTCGGCTTCCTGATGATGACCCAGGTCAAGCACATCGACTGGGACCGCTACGAGATCGCCATCCCCGCCTTCCTCACCATCGCCGTGATGCCCTTCACGTACTCCATAACGAACGGCATCGGCGCCGGGTTCCTCGCGTACGTCCTGATCAAGACGGTCCTCGGGAAGGCGAAGGACGTCCACTGGCTGCTGTGGGGGACGTCCGCGCTGTTCGCCGTGTACTTCGCGATCGACCCGATCGAGCAGCTCCTCGGCACGAAGTAGCCCTCAGCGGGAAACGTCACCCTTTGACGGCCGCCTCCATCATCGCCTTCGCGACGGGGGCGGCCAGCCCGTTCCCGCTGACCTCCGACCGCGCCGCGTCCGACTGCTCGACCATCACCGCGACGGCCACCTCCTTGTCCCCGGCCTTCGCGTACGACGTGAACCAGGCGTACGGCGTCTTGCTGTTGTTCTCGCCGTGCTGCGCCGTCCCCGTCTTGCCCCCCACCGTCGCCCCGCTGATCCGCGCGTTCGTCCCCGTCCCGTCCTGGACGACCGTCTGCATCGCGGACTGCAACTGCTCGGCGGTGCCCGAGCTGACGACCTGCCTGGTCGTCGTCGCCCCGTCCACGTCCTCCAGGACGTCACCGCCGCTGTTCGTCACCTGCGACACCATGTGCGGCGAGACCAGCTTGCCGCCGTTCGCGATCGCCGCCGACACCATCGCCATCTGGAGCGGCGTCGCCGTCACGTCGAACTGGCCGATACCGGTCAGGCCCGTCTGCGCCGGGTCCATGCCCTTCGGGTAGACACTCGCGTACGCGCGCACCGGCACGTCCTGCGCCTCGTCGTTGAACCCGAACTTCTCCGCCATCGCCCGCACCTTGTCCTGTCCGAGCTGGACGGCCATGTGCGCGAAGACGTTGTTGCAGGAGTACTGGAGCGCGACCCGGATCGAGGCGTTCTCGCACGGCGCGGACGCGTTCTCGTTGGCCAGCACCTGGCGCGTGCCCGGCAGGGTGTACGGGTTCTGGCTGTCCGTGCGCGCGTCCACGCTGTCGTACAGGCCGTCCTCCAGCGCGGCAGCCGCGACGACCAGCTTGAACGTCGACCCCGGGGGCAGCGGCTGGCGCAGCGCGCGGTTGACCAGCGGCTTGTCCTCGTCCGCGTTGAGGCTCTTCCAGGCGGAGCCGGCCGTGTTCGCGTCCGTCAGCGTCGAGGGGTCGTACGACGGGGTCGACACGACCGCGAGGACGCGCCCCGTCTTCGGGTCGACCGCGACGGCCGCGCCCTTCTTGTCGCCCAGCGCGTCGTACGCGGCCTTCTGCACGGCCGGGTCGATCGTCGTGATCACGTTGCCCGGGGTGGCGCGCTGGTCCGTGACCGTGTCCATCACGGTCTTCAGGCGCGGGTCCGTGCCGTTCAGCACGTCCGCGTAGATGCCCTCCAGCTGCGTCGGCGCGTACGCCTGCGAGGCGTACCCCGTCACCGCCGCGTACAGCTCGCCGTCCGTGTACGTCCGCTTGTACTTCAGGTCGCCGTTCGTCCGCGCCGACCCCGTCACCGACTTTCCGGCCACGATGATGTTCCCGAGCGGGTCCGAGTACGTCTCGATCGCGTTCCGCCGGTTCAGCTGATCGTCCGCGAGCGCCTGCCCCTCGTAGAACTGCACCCAGGTCGCCCTCAGCAGCAGGGCGAACACGAGCAGCAGCGCGAAGACGGCGGTACGCCTGATGGTCCTGTTCATACGAACAAACAGACGAACGCGGCGGCCGGAGAGTTCCCGTCCGCCCGTTTTCTCACCCGACGTTCATGTACGCGCGGTCAGAGTCTGCGCGTCGCCAGCGTCAGCCGGTCGCGCGCGTCGAACAGCGCGTCCTTCACCAGCTGTTCGTGCGCGGGCGTCAGCCGGGCCACCGGCACCGAGCAGCTGATCGCGTCGCGCGCGGGCGTGCGGTACGGGATCGCCACACCGAAGCAGCGCAGGCCCAGCGTGTTCTCCTCGCGGTCGACGGAGAAGCCCTGCTCGCGGATGACGTGCAGCTCCTCGATGAGCTTCTCGCGGTCCGTGATGGTGTGCTCGGTGAGCGCCGGGAGGGTCTCCGGGAGCATCTTGCGGACCTGTTCGTCCGTGTACGTCGACAGGAGGGCCTTGCCGAGGGACGTCGAGTGGGCGGGGAGGCGACGGCCCACGCGCGTGAAGGGGCGCAGGTAGTGCTGGGACTGGCGGGTCGCGAGGTAGACGACGTTCGTGCCGTCGAGGCGCGCGAGGTGGATCGTCTCGGTCGTGTCGTCCGACAGCCGGTCCAGGGTCGGGCGGGCCGCCGCGACGACCTCGTCGCCGTCGATGTACGACGTACCGACCAGCAGCGCGCGCACGCCGATGCCGTACCGCGTGCCCGTCGCGTCCGTCTCCACCCAGCCCAGTTCCACGAGCGTGCGCAGCAGCATGTAGAGGCTGGACTTGGGGTACCCGACGGCCTCCTGGACCGCCGCGAGGGAGTGCATCCCGGGACGGCCCGCGAAGTACTCCAGCAGCTCGACCGTCCGCACCGCGGACTTGACCTGGGCCCCGCCCCCCGCCTCGCCTGCCGACATCGACTGTGACCCCTTCGTTCGACGAGAAGCTGAAGTTATAGTCTGCAACAGCATATTCACCAGCACAGACAGTGTTCAGTATATCGAACAGCGCTGGTGGTGACAGGACACCGCGGCACGACTTGTTGGAGGGACCCCCGGTGGCAGCAGCACCAGTCTGGAGTGTCGACCCCCGAACCGGGAAGCAGCGGGAGCAGGTCGCCGACGAGGCGACGGCCCAGGAGGTCGACGCCGCCGTCCGCGCCGCCCACGCAGCGCGCGCCTCCCTCGCCGACCGCACGGTCCGCGCGGCCTTCCTGCGCGGCGCCGCCGACCAGCTCGAAGCGGCCAAGGAAGCCCTCGTCGAGACCGCCGACGCGGAGACCGCGCTCGGCCCGGTCCGCCTCAACGGCGAGCTGGCCCGCACCTGCTACCAGCTGCGCGCCTTCGCGGCCATCGTCGACGAGGGCGCCTTCCTCGACGTCGTCATCAACCACCCCGACGACACGGCCACCCCGCCGATCCCGGACCTGCGCCGCTACAAGGTCCCGCTCGGCGTCGTCGCCGTCTACTCGGCCTCGAACTTCCCCTTCGCCTTCTCGGTCGCCGGCGGCGACACCGCGAGCGCGCTGGCCGCCGGCAACCCGGTCGTCGTCAAGGCCCACCCCGACCACCCGGCCCTCTCCGAGCTGGTCGCCAAGGTCGTCCGCCGCGCCGCCGCCGAGCACGGCATCCCGGCCGGCGTCCTCGGCCTCGTCCACGGCTTCGAGGCCGGCGTCGAGCTGATCAAGCACCCGCTGGTCGCCGCCGCGGGCTTCACCGGCTCCATCCGAGGGGGCCGCGCCCTCTTCGACGCCGCCGCCGCGCGCCCCACGCCCATCCCCTTCCACGGCGAGCTGGGCTCCCTCAACCCCGTCGTCGTCACCGAGGCCGCCGCCACCGAGCGCGCCGAGGCCATCGGCACGGGCCTCGCCGGCTCCATGACCCTCGGCGTCGGCCAGTTCTGCGTCAAGCCGGGCCTCGTCCTCGTCCCCTCCGGCGAGGCGGGCGACGGCCTGGTCAAGTCCCTCACGGCAGCCGTCAGCGACACCGACGCGGGCGTCCTCCTCGACCACCGCATGCGCGACAACTTCATCGCGGGTGTCGCCGAACGCGCCCAGCTCCCCGACGTCGAGTCCCCGGTCACCCCGGGCGCGGGCGGCGAGCACACGGTCAGCCCCGGCTTCCTCACGGTCCCGGCCGCCCGCCTCGCCACCGAGGGCGACCACGACCTCCTCCTCGAAGAGTGCTTCGGCCCCGTCACGGTCGTCGTCCGCTACGAGGACGACGCCGAGGTCACCTCCGTCCTCTCCCGCCTCCCCGGCAACCTCACCGCCACCGTCCAGCTCTCGGAGTCCGAGGCGGCCGGCGAGGGCCGGGGCGCCGACCTCCTCGCCGAGGTCACCCCCCTGGCGGGCCGCGTCCTGGTCAACGGCTGGCCCACGGGCGTGGCCGTCGCCGCAGCCCAGCACCACGGGGGCCCGTACCCGGCCACGACCTCCACGTCCACCTCCGTGGGCGGCACGGCCATCGAACGCTGGATGCGCCCGGTCGTCTACCAGACGACCCCGACGGCCCTCCTCCCCCTGGAACTGAGGGACGAGAACGAACTGGGCCTGCCCCGCCGGTTCAACGGGGTCCTGGAGCGCTAGACCTCACGGGGCTGTGTCCTTCCGCGCACACCTGCTCACGCCCACGTGGCGGAGCCGCGCAGGGACACGGCCCCGCACCCTGAGATGATTCCGCCATGGACCTCTCGCTCCCTCAACTCCCCTTCCCCCTACGGACCTACGGCCCCGACGGCCACTGGTCCTACGACGACGGCGTGCTCAGCGGTTGGGCCGGGGCGCGACAGGACCGCTTCGTCTCACCCACCGAGGAATCCCTCGAACCGGCCTCCGACGCCCCCCGCCTCCTGGGCGCCCCGGAAGGCGACTTCCAACTCATCGCCCGCGTCACCGTAGGCTTCAAGTCCCCCTTCGACGCAGGCGTGTTGTACGTCCACGTAGCGGACCGCGCCTGGGCCAAACTCTGCCTGGAACTCTCCCCGGCCACCCCCACGGTCTGCACGGTGGTCACCCGGGGCCACTCGGACGACGCCAACTCCTTCACCGTGGACGGCACGTCAGCCTGGCTCCGCATCAGCCGCACCGGCCGAGCCCTGGCCTTCCACGCCTCAAAGGACGGCAACCACTGGACCTTCGTCCGCCTCTTCACCCTGGGCGACACAGAAGAAACGGGCGCGGCCCTGATCGGCTTCATGGCCCAGTCCCCGATGGGCGAACAGTGCGTGGTCACCTACGACCACATCGAGTACCGCCCGTACTGGCCAAAGGACCTGAGGGACGGCAGCTGACAGGAGCACCCGGGAGGGGAAAAGCCGCAAACGGCGGGAAGGGGACGTACCGGGGGGTGTCCGCCCGCAGCGGTCGGCGCATTCGCAGGCAAAGAACTCAAGAAACGCGTCAGCCGACCCGAGGACGGACACCCCCCGGTGCGGCACCGACTCACACGACGGCCTGGGGCGCGACCCAAGCCCCCACCGAAGGCAGCGAGGCCGCCGCAGGCATAAGCCCAACCCAGGACGGAGGACGAGCCGGGGAATGAACCCCCCTGGTTGAACGTTCACGTAAGACGGCGGAGGAAGTCTCCGCACGAGACGACCGGAAAGAGCCGAAGACATGCGCGTCGAGATCTGGAGCGACATCGCCTGCCCGTGGTGCTACGTGGGCAAGGCCCGCTTCGAGAAGGCGCTGGCGGCCTTCCCGCACAAGGAGCAGGTGGAGGTCGTACACAGGTCGTTCGAACTGGACCCGGGCCGGAGCAAGACCGAGAACGGCCCGGTCATCCCGATGATCGCGAAGAAGTACGGCATCAGCGAGGCCCAGGCGGAGGCGGCGGAGGACAACCTCGGCACGCAGGCGAAGGCCGAGGGCCTGGCGTACAGGACGCGGGGCAGGGACCACGGCAGCACGTTCGACATGCACAGGGTCCTGCACTTCGCGAAGGAACAGGGCAGGCAGGACGAGCTGATCCAGATCTTCTACCGCGCGAACTTCGCGGAGGAGCGCTCCGTCTTCACGGAGGGTGACGAACGCCTGGTGGAGCTGGCGACGGAGGCGGGCCTGGACGCGGACGAGGTCCGTAAGGTGCTGGCGGACCCGCAGGCGTACGCGGACGCGGTACGGGAGGACGAGCGGGAGGCGGCGCAGCTGGGCGCGACGGGCGTGCCGTTCTTCGTGCTGGACCGCAAGTACGGCGTCTCGGGAGCCCAGCCGGCGGAGGTCTTCTCGCAGGCGCTGACCCAGGCATGGGGCGAACGCTCCCCGCTGACGCTGCTGGACCAGGGCGACGCGCAGGCGTGCGGCCCGGACGGCTGCGAGGTCCCGCAGCGAGAGGAAACCGCACGGTAGGAGGGCCGACGGCGCTCGCTCAAGCACCGCTTCAAGGTATGACGTAGCAAACAGAGATGGACGAGGGCCTCCGGCGCCCCCACAGTGGACGCATGGAGACGCCGGAGACCTTCGCAGCCCTCGTCCGCACCGAGTTCACCCCCCGCACCACGTACCTCAACACGGCCAGCAGCGGCCTCCTCCCGGCCCGCGCGGTCACCGCGATCCAGGAGGCGGTGACGCTGAGGGCGCAGGGCCGCCCCCTGGACGGCCTGTGGTCGGACGTGGAGACGTGCAGGGCGGCGTACGGAAGGCTGGCCGGCGTCCCCGCTGAGCGGGTCGCGGCGGGCGCCTCGGTGGCCGCGCACACGGGCCTGATCGCCGCGTCCCTCCCGCCGGGCGCCGAAGTCCTCACGGCGGAGGACGACTTCACGTCCGTACTGAACCCCTTCCACGTCCGCGGCGACCTCAAGGTCCGCACGGTCCCGCTGGACCGGCTGGCCGAATCGGTGCGCCCCGGCACGGAGTTGGTCGCGGTGAGCGCGGCCCAGTCGGCGGACGGCCGCATCGCGGACCTCCCGGCCCTGAGGGAGGCGGCCAAGCACCACGGCGCCCGCACGTACGTCGACTTCTCGCAGGCGGCAGGCTGGCTCCCGTTCGACGCGGACGCGTACGACTACACGGCGAGCGTCACCTTCAAGTGGCTGCTGGGCCCGCATGGTTCGGCGTTCCTGACGGTCCCGGAGGACTTCGGCACCCTGGTCCCCCTCCTCGCGGGCTGGGTCGCCGCGGAGAACCCGTGGGACAGCTGCTACGGCCCGGTCACCGAACTGGCCCACTCGGCAAGGCGGTTCGACCTGACCCCGGCGCTGTTCAGCTACGCGGGCCTGCGGGCGTCCCTCGAACTCCTGGAGGAGATAGGGGTACCGGCGATCCACGCGCACGACCTGGAGCTCGCCGACAGTTTCCGCGCGGGAGTCGAGGCGCTGGGCCACCGGACACTCCCGTCGGACGGCTCGGCGATCGTGTCGGTGCCCGGACTCGGCGCACGCCAGCCGGAGTTGGCCGAGAAGGACATCCAAGTCTCCAACCGGGCGGGCAACTTGCGGGCGTCCTTCCACCTCAACAACACGCGGGAGGACGTGGCCACCCTGCTGGAGGCGCTGCGCTGACCCGACCCGGCCGCATATGACCCCACCCGGCGCCCGCCTCCGCCCTCACGCCCCCTTCGCCCCGTCGATCGCCTCGCGCAGGATGTCCGCGTGCCCGTTGTGCCGGGCGTACTCCTCGATCAGGTGGACGAGGATCCAGCGCAGATTGAGGGGCGCGCCGGCGAAGGGGCCGTCGGCGAGGTGCCCGAGCTCGTCGAGGGAGTGCCCGGCGATCAGCTCCCGGCCCCGGGCGATCTCCCGGCGCCACACGTCGAGCGCTTCGTCGAGCCCTCGGTCGGGGGAGAGGCGGTAACCGGTCTCCTCCTCGTAGACGTACGGCACCTCAAGGCCGGCGAACGTCCGCTGGAACCAGTTCCGTTCGACCTCGGCCATGTGCTGGACGAGCCCGAGGAGCGTCAGCTCGGACGGCGCGGCGGCGGCCCGCCGCACCTGCTCGTCGTCCAGCCCGGCACACTTCAGCTCCAGCGTCGCCCGGTGAAAGGCGAGCCAGCCCTCCAGCATGGCGGACTCGTCCGCCGTCCACGGCGGCACGGGCCGCCCGTCGGGGAGGGCGAGCGGGGGAGTGGGGGTCGGGGAGTCGGTCGTCATACGGGGAGCATGGCGCAGCCGCCGGGACCACGCGGGGGATTTACGGCGGCGGCGTCGTGAAGACACGGAGGATGGCCGAAACCCTCGTACCCCAGGACTACCCGGGTACCCCCGGGGACGCCCGCACCCCCGCTACCCCTCCAGTACCCCCTACCTCCAGTACCCCCTACCTCCAGTACCCCCTACCCCCAGACCTCCGCCGCAGCGCGCCCCGCCGCCCCGGCGTCCGCCTCCACCCCCCGCTCCACCAGCACATCTCCCAGCACCGACAAGCACCCCACCACCACGTCCAGCGCGGCGTGAGCCCCGTAGTGGTTCACCCGGATCATCTCGGCGGCCAGCGCACCCCCGCCCGCCGCGAGCGGCAGCGAGGGGTCCAGCTCCAGGGCCCGAGCGACCAGCTCCGAGGCCGGGAGGCCCGCCGGAGTCCGCAGGGTCGTGGCGACGGGGGCCGCCTCGCGGGCGTCGTGCACGTACGGCTCCAGGCCGCCGCCCAGCGCCCGCACGCCCGCGCGGGTCGCGGCGGCGGCGGAGGCGTGGCGGGACATGACGGTGTCCGGGCCGTCCGCCTCGATGCGGTCGAGGCACGCCTCCAGTGCGAGCATCTCCAGCTGCGCGGGCGCGTGCAGGAGGGTCGTGCGACCGGCGTCGACCCAGCGGTCCTTCCAGTCCAGGAGGGAGAGGTACGAGCGGCGCGGCGCCGCCGGGTTCGCGGCCATCCGCGCCCACGCCCGCTCGCTCACCGACACCGCCGACACCCCGGCGGGCCCGCCCATCGCCTTCTGCGCGCCGATCACGCACAGGTCGACGCCCCATACGTCGGGCAGGACGGGTTCGGCCCCGACGGAGGCGACGGCGTCGAGGTAGAACAGCGCGTCGTAGTCCCGTAGCACCTCCCCGATCTCCGCGACGGGGTTCGTGTTGCCGGTCGCCGCCTCCGCGTGGACCAGGGACACGAAGTCGATCCCGGGGTGCGCGGCGAACGCCTCACGGACCTGCGCCGCCGTGACGGCCGTGTGGTACGGCACGGCGAGGTCGACGACCGTCGCGCCGCAGTCCCGCAGCCAGTTCCCGAAGGTCTGCCCGTAGGGGCCGGTGATGATGTTCAGCGCCGTCGTCCCGGGCCCAGCGGTCGCCCGGATCGCCCCCTCCAGCGGCAGCAGCGCCTCGCCCTGCATGATCACGACGTCCTGCGAGGTGCCCAGCAGCTTCGCGACCCGGTCCTCGATCGAGGCGAAGTGCGCGGCGCTCAGCGGAGGGAGGTCGAGGAAGGGATGGGAGGTCACGGCGCTGCTCTTTTCGCTGCTCACGAACGGTCGACGCACAAGAGCGTAAACCCGTGCCCGTTCATCCGTACGGCCCCCACCACCCCCGGCCCGATTTGAGAGACCGCCCGCCCTCCCCGATCGTCGGTACTACGTCCCTACGACCGCAGAGCTACACCAGGCACTACCAGGGCAACCCCCCTACGGAGGTCCACGTGCACCCGCTCCCCGGCCGCCGTACCCGCCTGAAGGCCCTCACCGCCGCGGCCTTCCTCCTCGCCGCCCTCACCGCCTGCACATCGAGCGACGACGGCGGCAGCGGCTCCAGGACGGCCGCGGGCGGCGTGGAACTCGCCAAGGCCGGGCAGCTCACCACCTGCACCCACCTGCCCTACCCCCCGTTCCAGTCTGAGATCGACGGCAAGGTCCAGGGCTTCGACGTCTCCCTGATCGACCTCGTCGCCAAGGACCTCGGCGTCAGGCAGACGATCCTCGACACCCCCTTCGAGAACTTCAAGACCGGCGCCTTCCTCAACTCGGGACAGTGCGACGTCGCCGCCGCCGGCATGACCATCACCGCCGAACGCAGGAAGAACGTCGACTTCTCCGACCCCTACTTCGACGCCACCCAGGCCGTCCTGGTCGACCGCAACAGCGGCCTGACCTCCCTCGCCGACATCAAGGCCAAGAACGCAAAGCTCGGCGCCCAGGCCCAGACCACCGGCGAGGACTACGCGAAGAAACAGGGCTTCGACCCGGTCTCCTTCGAGTCCTCCGACGCCGTCCTGAGCGGCCTGCGCACCGGCCAGGTCAAGGCCGTCATCATCGACTACCCGGTCGTACAAGGCTGGCTGAAGACCAAGGCCGACGCGGACGCCTTCCAGGTCGTCGACAACCTCAACACCGGTGAGCAGTACGGCTTCACGGTCAAGAAGGGCAACACGAAACTCCTCGCCGCCATCAACAAGGCGCTCGCCAAGGCCCGTTCGGACGGCACGTACAAGACGCTGTACGAGAAGTGGATCGGCCCGTACGACGCCGCAGCCGCCTCGCCGTCCGCGTCATGACCGAACAGGGCGTCCAGACGGCCAAGTTGACGCGACGCCAGAAACAGCGGCTGAGCCGCGCCGCCCAGTACGCCGTCTTCGTCGCCGCCGTCCTCGCCTTCGCCCTCGGCGCCGACTGGAACCGGCTGCGCAACCAGTTCGCGCAGGGCGGCATCGCCCGCCGGATGTTCCCGGACGTCATCACGCTGGCCCTCAAGAACACCGTGCTGTACACCCTGTCGGGGTTCGCCCTCGGCCTGGCGCTCGGCCTGGTCATCGCGCTGATGCGGCTGTCGTCCGTCGGCCCCTACCGCTGGGTCGCCGGGGTCTACATCGAGATCTTCCGGGGCCTGCCCGCCCTGCTCATCTTCGTCTTCATCGGCGTCGCCGTCCCGCTCGCCTTCCCCGGCACCGAGATCGTCGGCGGCACGTACGGCAAGGCCGCGCTCGCCCTCGGCCTCGTCGGCGCCGCCTACATGGCGGAGACGTTCCGCGCCGGCATCCAGGCCGTCCCCAAGGGGCAGACGGAGGCGGCCCGTTCACTCGGGTTCAGCCCCGCCCGCGCGATGCTCTCCGTCGTCATCCCGCAGGCCGTCCGCATCATCCTGCCGCCGCTCACCAACGAACTGATCATCCTGTTCAAGGACTCGTCCCTGGTCCTGCTCCTCGGCGTCACCCTGGAGGAACGCGAACTCTCCAAGTACGGCCGCGACCTGGCGAGTACGACGGCCAACTCGACGCCGATCCTGGTCGCCGGGCTCTGCTACCTGCTGGTGACCGTGCCGCTCGGGTTCGTGGTCCGGCGGATGGAGTCCAAGTGAGCGGGCCGACGAGCCACTTCGTGGCCCCCGAGATCCAACTCACCGGCCTCCACAAGACGTTCGGCGACAACGAGGTCCTGCGCGGCATCGACCTGGAGGTCGCCCGCGGCGAGGTCGTCTGCGTCATCGGCCCCTCGGGGTCCGGCAAGTCGACGCTCCTGCGCTGCGTCAACCTGCTCGAACAGCCGACGCGCGGAAAAGTCGTCGTACGCGGAGTCGAACTCACCGACCCCGACGTCGACATCGACGCCGCCCGCCGCCACATCGGCATGGTCTTCCAGCAGTTCAACCTCTTCCCCCACCTCACCGTCACCGAGAACCTCACCCTCCCCCAGCGCCGCGTCCTGAAGCGGGACAAGAGGACCGCCGAACGCGTCGCCCACGAGAACCTCATCCGCGTCGGCCTCCAGGACAAGGCCCACGCCCGCCCCGCCTCCCTCTCCGGCGGCCAGCAGCAACGCGTCGCCATCGCACGGTCGTTGGCGATGGGCCCCGAGGTGATGCTCCTCGACGAACCCACCTCCGCCCTCGACCCCGAACTCGTCGGCGACGTCCTCGCGGTGATGCGGATGCTCGCCGACGACGGCATGACGATGATGGTCGTCACCCACGAGATGACGTTCGCGAGCGAGGTGGCGGACCGGGTGGTGTTCATGGACGGCGGGGTCGTGGTGGAGGAAGGGCCACCGGCCAGGGTCATCGCCGCCCCGGCCCACGAACGCACCCGCCACTTCCTGTCCCGCCTGCTGGACCCGGCGGCTGCTGAAGTCGACGAAGGCGCTGACTAATGTGCCTCCCATGAACGATCAAGCGGTGCTGCACGTGAAGGGCCGGATCCTCGTCGGACCGGACGACATCCGCGACGACCTCTGGATCATCGACGGCCGCGTCTCCCACGACCGTCCCCCCACCGCCCGCGACGTCCGCACCGTCCAGGGGTGGGCGCTCCCCGGCCTCGTCGACGCCCACTGCCACGTCGGCCTCGGCCCCCACGGCCCGGTCGACCAGGACACCGCCGAACAGCAGGCGCTCACCGACCGCGAAGCGGGAACTCTCCTGATCCGCGACGCCGGTTCACCCTCCGACACCCGCTGGACCGACACCCGCGACGACCTCCCGAAGATCGTCCGAGCCGGCCGCCACATCGCCCGCACCCGCCGCTACATCCGCGGCTACGCCCACGAGATCGAACCCGAGGACCTCACCGAGTACGTCGCCCGCGAGGCCCGACGGAGCGACGGCTGGGTCAAGTTGGTCGGAGACTGGATCGACCGCGAGGTCGGCGACCTCACCCCGACCTGGCCCCGCGAAGCGGTGGAAGCCGCGATCACCAAGGCCCACAGCCTCGGCGCCCGCGTCACCGCGCACTGCTTCTCCGAGGACTCCCTGCGCGACCTCGTGGAGGCCGGCATCGACTGCGTCGAGCACGCCACCGGCCTCACCGACGACACCATCCCCCTCTTCGCGCGGCGCGGCGTCGCCATCGTCCCCACCCTCGTCAACATCGCGACGTTCCCGACCCTCGCGGCAGGCGGCGAGGCCAAGTTCCCCCGCTGGGCAGACCACTTGCGCCGCCTGCACGAACGCCGCTACGACACGGTCCGCAACGCCTACGACGCCGGGGTCCCCGTCTTCGTCGGCACCGACGCCGGCGGCACCCTCCCGCACGGCCTCGTCGCCGAGGAGGTCGCCGAACTCGTCACCGCCGGCATCCCGCCCGTCGAGGCGCTCGCGGCGACGACGTGGAAGGCACGCGCGTGGCTCGGCCGGCCGGGACTCGACGAGGGCGCCCCCGCCGACCTCGTCGTCTACGCGCGGGACCCGCGAACGGACGTACGGGTACTGGCCGATCCGTCACACGTCGTGCTGAACGGCCGTGTCATGAGGTGACGTTGTGTCGAACACGTGAGTGACGTACCCACGATCGTGTGAACTCGGCCCACATTGCTGATCGTTCGCTCGTACTACGTAATTCTTTCGGGGTCCCGAGCAATCTCTACTGAGGGTCCCACCACAGTGAACAACACCAACTTCCGTATGCCCGCACGCCGTTTCGCCGCGATGGCGACGGCCACCGCCTTGGCCGCAGGTCCCGCGGCCCTGGCCGGTGCGAGTGCCGCGCAGGCCACCGGGCAAGGCCGTGCCGGCGCCGTCGTCCTGCGCACCGGGCTGGACGTCTCCCTCCTCAACAAGACGGTCCAAGTCCCCCTGGCCGTCTCGCTGAACGAGGTCCAGGCGCCCGCGTCCGCGGCGAAGACCGCGCTCACCGCGACGCTGGACGGCGTCGACAAGGGGCAGCCGTTCAGTGTCCTCCGTGCGGATGTCGCCGAGGCGAAGGCGGATGTCCAGGAGGGCAAGGCCGAGGCGTCAAGTCGGCTCGCCCACGCGAAACTTCACGTTCCCGGGCTGCCGTTGCTGTCCCTCGTCGAGATCGAGGCGGTCAGCTCCAAGGCGGTCTGCGAGGCCGGGAAGGCTCCGGTCGCCGACGCGAATCTGCTGGGCGCGGTGACCGTGCTGGGCAAGAAGGTCACGGTGTCCGCCGGGGGTACGACCGAGGTCAAGGTGCCCGGGGTCGGTGAGGTGCGGCTCGATCTGTCCAAGCGGGAGACCACGTCCCGTACGGCTGCGGCCACCGCGCTCGAACTCTCCGTCAGCGTCAACCCGTTGAGCCTCAACGTCGCTGAGGTGCAGGGGTCGGTGACGCTGGTGAAGTCGACCTGTGAGACGCCTGCGGCTCCGGTGAAGCAGACCGAGCCCCAAGGGGAGACCGAGGAGAGCGTTGTTGAGCCCAAGGGGGAGCCTTCCGAGGCGAACCTCGCGGAGACCGGGGGGAGTTCGAGTACGCCGTATATCGCCGGTGGTGCGGCTGCGTTGCTTGCGGTGGGCGGGGGAGCGGTATTCCTGGCTCGCCGGGGTCGTAGGAACTAGCGCCTGAAAAGGAGGGGGGCGGGGAAACACTGGCGGGTGCGGCGCCATCGTGGTTGATCGCGCCCACGCGGCGGTAGCCGCAAATCGACACAGCCCCGCGCCCCCAAAAAAAGACGCAGGTCACCCGGCCCTTTTCAATGCACCCGACGACGCTCAGGGGCCGCTGAGTACCTTCTCCAGCGCCGCCAGGAATCCCTCCGTCGTCGCCTTGTCCCTCACCGCCAGCCTCAGCCACTCCCTGTCCAGCCCCGGGAACGTGTCTCCCCGCCTCACCGCGAACCCTGACTCACGCAGTCGCCCCCACACGGCATCCGCCTCCGGCAACCGGATCAGCACGAACGGCCCTTCGGCCGGACCGGCAACCTGGACGCCCAACTCCCGCAGACCGGCGACCAGATGAGCCCGATCCGCAGAGATACAACGCGCCGCCTCCTCCGCCTCCGCCAGCGCCCGCGCCGACACACACGCCTCCGCAGCCGCCAGCGCCGGCGTCGACACCGGCCACAACGGCTGCGCCCGCTCCAGCGACCGGACGACCTCCGGCTCCGCCAGCACGTACCCGATCCGCAGCCCCGCCAGCCCCCACGTCTTCGTGAGGCTGCGCAGAACCACCAGACCGGGTACGTCGGTTCGCCCGGCGAGCGCTTCCCGCTCGCCCGGCACCGCGTCCATGAACGCCTCGTCGACCACCAACACCCGCCCAGGACGGGCAAGTTCGGTGATCGACGAGGCGGGATGCAGCACCGACGTCGGATTGGTCGGGTTGCCGATGACCACCAGATCGGCGTCGGCCGGAACCAGCGACGGATCCAGCCGGAACCCGTCCTCGCCCCGCAGCAGCACCCGCCCCACCCGATGCCCGGCATCGCGGAGAGCGGCCTCGGGCTCGGTGAACTGCGGGTGCACGACGACGGGTTGACGGACTGTCAGCGCGCGAGCGAGCAGCACGAACGCCTCCGCGGCCCCGGCCGTCAGCAGCACCCGTTCCACCGGCAGCCCGTGCCGCGCCGCGACGGCGGCCCGCGCGGCCCGGCCGTCGGGATAGGCGGCCAGGCCGGTCAGCGAGCCGGCGATGTGCGACCGCAGCCACGAAGGCGGCGTGCCGGCCCGGACGTTGACGGCGAGGTCGACGAGGTGGGAGCCGTCGTCACGGACCTCGGCGTCG
Organism: Streptomyces niveiscabiei; assembly: GCF_033794345.1. NCBI lineage: Bacteria > Bacillati > Actinomycetota > Actinomycetes > Kitasatosporales > Streptomycetaceae > Streptomyces > Streptomyces niveiscabiei. The sequence goes on along the minus strand of NZ_JARAYJ010000021.1, from coordinate 73,820 downwards.
CCGTGGTGACGCAGATCGTGGCTGTCAGTGGGCATGGGAGTGGGAGTGGTGGCCGTGGGAGTGGCCGTGGTGATGGTGCCCGTCGTCGTCGGGGTGGAAGTGCGGCTGCTGCGGCGCCCCCACCTTGTCCTCGAAGCCGGGCAGCGCGATCCGGTACACGCACGAGTCGCAGTTCATCCGGATGTCGCCCTCGACGGCCTCCGCGTACCGCTCCATCACCAGATCCAGCAACTCCGGCTCGGGGCCTATGACATCGGCGGAGAAGACCTCCACCTCGGGGTGCGCGGCGGCCCACCCCTCGGTCTGGTGGCGGACCCGGTCCGGCAGGATGCCGGTGAACAGGAAGTAGGGCAGGACGACGATCCGCCGCGCCCCCAGCTTCACGCACCGGTCGAGCCCGCTCGGCACGTCCGGCGCCGCGAGCGACACGAACGCGGTCTCGACACCGGCGTACCCGCGCCCCTCCCACAGCAGCCGGGCCGCCTTGTACACCTCGGCGTTGGCGTCCGGGTCGGTCGAGCCGCGCCCGACGAGCAGCACCATGACATCGGCACGGTCCTCGGGCGTGCGGACGGACGAACCGCCGAGCGCCTCCTCCAACCGCCGCTCCAGCACGGCGAGCAGCGCCGGGTGCGGGCCCAGCGGACGGCCGTAGGTGTACGAGATCCCGGGGTGGCGCTCCTTCTCGCGGGCGAGCGCGGCGGGGATGTCGCCCTTGGCGTGCCCGGCGGACACCAGCATCAGCGGGACGGCGGCGAAGCGGCGTACGCCCTGCTCCACCAGTTCGGTCACGGCGTCGCCGAGCGGCGGCGGGGACAGCTCGATGAAGCCGCCCGCCACCGGGAGCCCAGGGTTACGGCGCCCCAACTCCCGTACGAAGTCGCGGAACGCCTCGGCTCCGGCGTCGTCCCGGGTGCCGTGGCCGGCGATGAGCAGGGCGGGCGGGGTGGTCACTGATTCTCCTCGGAAACGGAACTCGGTTGATACAGCAGGGCGTTGAGCGCGGCGGCGGCGACCGCCGAACCGCCCTTCTCGGACACGTTGGACACGGCGGGCAGCCCGCTCTCGCGCAGCGCGGCCTTCGACTCGGCCGCCCCGACGAACCCGACGGGCAGGCCGATGACGAGGGCGGGGGAGGCGTCCAGGGTCAGCAGCTCCTCCAGCGCGGTCGGCGCGCAGCCGATCACCCAGATCGCCCCCGGCCCGACCTCCTCGTACGCCAGCCGGACGGCGTGGGCCGAACGGGTCAGCCCCGGCCCCGACTCGGCGTCCTTCAGCCGGCAGACGGTCTCCCGCCGGGTGATGCCGGCCGCGACCATCTCCACGTCCACGACGACGGGCGCGCCGGCGTGCAGCGCGGTGTGCGCCGCCGCCAACTCGCCCTCGTCCAGGACGAGGTCGGTCGCGTACTCCAGATCGGCGGCGGAGTGGATGACCCGCTCCACCACCGCCCGCGACAGGGGCGGGAAGTGCGAGGTGTCCAGGCGGGCACGCAGCCGCCGGAAGGACTCCTGCTCGATGGGGTGGACCACCCGATTCACTTCGCCTCCTCCTGCCAGCGGTAGCCGCGCGGCGTCACCATGCGCCCCGCGATGATCCTGGTGGCCGTGTTGCCCACGGTCACGACGGTCATCATGTCGACCGTCGCCGGGTCGAGTTCACCCAGGGTGGTCACCCGGCTCGACTCGTCGACACGCGAGGCGTTGCGCACGACCCCGACGGGGGTCGCGGAGGACCGGTGCTCGGACAGCAGGGACAGCGCCTTCGGCAACTGCCAGTCCCGGCCCCGCGAACGGGGGTTGTAGAACGTCACGACCAAGTCCGCCTCGGCCGCCGCCCGTACACGCCGCTCGATGACCTCCCACGGCGTGTGCAGGTCGGAGAGGCTGATCGACACATGGTCGTGCCCCAGCGGCGCCCCCAGGATCGCCCCGGCCGCGAGCGCGGCGGTCACCCCGGGTACGCCGACGACGTCGATGTCGTCCGACGCCTCGGCCAGCGCGGGCGACGCCATCGCGTACACGCCCGCGTCCCCGCTGCCGATCAGCGCGACGGCCAGCCCCTTGCGCGCCTCGGCGACAGCGGTCCGCGCCCGCTCCTCCTCGGCGCCGAGTCCCGACTCCAGCACGAGAGTTCCGGGCCGCAGCAGATCGCGGACCTGATCGACGTACTGATCCAGGCCGACCAGGACGGACGCCCGCCGCAACTCCGCCTTCGCGCGCGGCGTGAGGAGATCCCGGGCACCGGGCCCGAGCCCGACGACCGCGAGCCGGCCGCGCCCGGGACGCCGTACGACAGCACAGGTCGCCATCGCCGGAGAACCCGCCGACTTCCGCTTGGGGACGAGGAGTTCACCACCCCCGGCCAGCGCGGCGGCCTCCGCGACGGACGGCGTTCCGACGGCGGCGAGCGGCGCGTCAGAGGGATTGGGCACCTCGACCCCGGCCAACTCCCCGGCGGAGTACGTCACCACGGGCACCCCGAGCCGCGCGGCGGCCTCCAGGATGCCGGGCTCCTCCGACTTGGCGTCCACCGTGGCGAGTCGAGCGACGCTACGAGCCGACAGCCCCGCGTCCCGCAAGGCGTCCTCGATCACCGACAGCACCTCGTCGACGGGCGCCCCCCTGGAGGCACCGACACCGACGACGAGGGACGGCGGACGCAACAGCACTTCCCGGGACGCCGGTTCGACAGCGCGGTCCGTCAACCGCACCGTGTGCGAACCGCCGGCGGCGAACGGCACCGGCGGCAACGGCCACGGCACCTCCGCCTCCAGCGCGACCGGCTCCCCGTCCAGCAGAGCCCGCGTCACCCCGGCCACATCCCCCTCGACCGGCAACCCGAGCAGGTCGAGACCGGCCACCCCGACAGAGTCGGTCGCCGTGGTCACCACCGGCTGCGCCCCCAGCAACTCCCCGACCTCCACGGCGAGTTCATTGGCCCCACCACCATGCCCCCCGAGCAGCGACACGGCGAACCGCCCGCCCTCGTCGACACACACCACCCCGGGATCGGACCCCTTGTCCGACAGCAGCGGCGCGAGGATCCGCACCGTCGCCCCCGTCGCCAGGAAGCACACCACCTGCTCGCACTCCGCGAACGCGGCCCGCAGGGCGTCCCCCACCGCCCCGTCGTACACCCGCGTACGGTCCGGCCAGGCCACGGCCAGCCGGTCCCGTGCCGCAGCCCCCGCCGACGTGGCGGAAATCAGGCCGATCACTGAGCAACTCCTTCGTCAGAAAGGGACGTTCGCACGCCCCACAGCAGAAACACGGGATTGGTGGCGGCGAGCCGCGTCACATCCCCGGGCAGCGGCGCGAGCCGCGACGACTGCAACAGCACCCCGTCACAGGAGAACCCGGCACCGGACAGTGCCCCCCGCACGGCGGGCACCCGGTCCAGCGCGGCCATCGCCACGACGACCACACGCCGCGCCCGACGGGCACACTCGGCGACGATGGCGGGCAGCTCACCACCCCCACCCCCCACGAACACGGCGTCAGGATCGTCGAGTTGATCCAGCACGCCAGGCGCGACCCCATGCACCACCTGGACGTCGACCCCATGCGCGGCGGCGTTCGCCCGCACCCGCTCCACCCCGTCCGCCGCCTTCTCGACGGCCGACACGGCAGCCCCGAACCGCGCGCACTCCACCGCCACGGACCCCGAACCGGACCCCACGTCCCACACCAACTCCCCGGCGCGCGGCCCGAGTCGGGCCAGCGCGAGCGCCCGCACCTCGAACTTCGTGATCATCGAGTCCCGGTGCGCGAAGTCGCCCTCCTCCAGGGCCCACCGGTCGGGAAAGGCGAACCCCCCGGCCAGCGACCGCACTTGAGTACGAGAACGCCGCGCGTCGAGACACAGCACGACACTCACCGCCGTACCCCAGTCCCGCGCAGCCGCCTCCTCGGGCGTCACCCGCTCGACCCGCTCGAGCGCCGGATCACCCAGCGCCGTCCCGACGACCAACTCCCGCTCGTACCCGAGGAGTCCGGCCCCCAGCTCGGCGGGCCCGCCGCCAGGCCCGGTCAACACGGCCACTTTGGGAAACGCCCGGCACACGTTCACGGCGACCCGGGGGTCCCGCCCGTGCGCGCTCACCACGACCGCGTCGTCCCACACAACACCCAGCCGGGCAAAGGCCGTCGCCACCGACGACACCCCCGGCCGCACGTCCAGCACCCCCGGCCCGAACCGCTCCGCGAGCGCCCGCACGACGCCGAAGAACCCCGGATCACCCGAGGCGAGCACGACGACGCGCCGCCCCTCACCGACGTACTCCTCGACGACGTCGAACGCGGGCGCGAGCGGCCCGAGGACGACGGAAGCCGCCCCCTCGGGAAGCGCGACCGACGCCAGATGCCGCCGCCCCCCGACGACCAACTCCGCGCCGTCCAGCGCCTCCTGGGGAACCGGCGCCCCGGTGCCCGTACCGACGACGGTGATCACGTACTCGCACCCCGTTCACGCCGCAGCGCCCTGCGCGCCTCCGGGTCGGCCTTGCGGAAGCCGTGGAAGTGGCCGGGGTGGTAGAGGTGCGAACGGGTGCCGCGCGCGCCGAGCGCCGGGCCGATCAGGAACAGCGTGTGCTTCCACAGCTTGTGCTCCTTGACGGTCTCCTCCAGCGTCTCGATCGTGCACCGCACGACCAACTCCTCGGGCCACGTGGCCTGGTAGGCGATCACGACCGGCGTCGACGTCGGGTAACCCCCTTCGAGCAGCTCCCGCACCAGCTGCCCGCTGCGCGCCGCCGACAGGAACACCGCCATCGTCGTACCGTGCCGCGCGAACTCCCGCACCTCCTCCCCGGGCGGCATCGGCGTCTTGCCGCCGCCGAGCCGGGTCAGGACGACGGACTGCGCGACCTCCGGGATCGTCAGCTCACGCCCTGCGATCGCCGCGACCGCCGAGAACGACGACACGCCGGGCACGATCTCCGTCTCGATGCCGAGTTCCTCGCACCGGTCGAACTGCTCCTGCGTCCCGCCCCACAGCGCCGGGTCGCCCGAGTGGATACGGGCCACCTTCAGGCCGTCCAGGTAGGCGCGCTCGTACACGGCGACGACGTCCTCCAGCGACATCGTCGCCGAGTCGAGGATCTCCGCCCCCTCGCGCGCGTGGTCCAGCACCTCCGCCTGGACCAGGCTCGCCGCCCAGATCACCACGTCCGCCTCGGCTATCGCGCGCGCGGCGCGGAACGTCAGCAGATCGGCGGCGCCGGGGCCGGCACCGACGAACGTCACCTTGCCGGTGGGGGCATCGGCCATGGGGGAGATTCCTTTCAGAAAGGGGTTACTGGAGCGTTGCTGTCACGCGGGCGGCCGTACGGGCCGCCGGCCTGCGGACATGCGCGAACAAGGGGAGATCGGATACGAAGTCCTCATGGCGGTCTTCGTCGCGCTCGGCGCGTTCCTGATGACGCTGGCCGGCGGCTGGACGGCACAGCGCGTGACCGACCGCCGCCATCTGGTGCTGGGCCTGGCGGGCGGCCTCATGCTGGGCGTCGTCGGCCTCGACCTGCTCCCCGAGGCCCTCGACGCCGCGGGCACCGAGGTGTACGGCGTCCCCGCCGCCCTCCTGCTCTTCGTCGCCGGGTTCCTGCTGGCCCATCTGGTCGAACGCCTCCTCGCCCTGCGCCGGGCCGCGCACGGCGCCGAGGAGAACGGCCGCACCCCCGAGGTCGGCCTCACGGCCGCCGCCGCGATGGTCGGCCACAGCGCCATGGACGGCGTCGCCATCGGCGCGGCCTTCCAGGTCGACGGGGGCATGGGGACGGCCGTCGCGCTCGCCGTCATCGCCCACGACTTCGCCGACGGCTTCAACACGTACACGATCACGAGCCTCTACGGGAACGCCCGCCGCAAGGCCCTGGCCATGCTCTTCGCGGACGCGGCGGCCCCCGTCGCCGGCGCCCTCTCCACGACGTTCGTCACCATCCCGGAGCAACTGCTCGGCGGCTATCTCGGCTTCTTCGGCGGCGCCCTCCTCTACCTCGCCGCCGCCGAGATCCTCCCCGAGGCCCACCACGACCACCCGGCCCGCTCGACGGTCCTGTGCACGATCGCGGGGGCGGCGTTCATCTGGCTGGTGGTGGGACTGGCAGGGTGAGAGCTGACGCTGGCGCTGGCGCGGTGAGCGTTGTGCAACCGCTTGCACAACCCCCGCAGTAACCGGTCTCACAACTTTCCACCCCGCCCGCTCTCCCGCCGCGCCGGCGAGATCAGCGTCGACAGATACGGCAACGGCTCCCCGTCCAGCTCGGACGCGGCCCGCACGGTCTCGCCCTCAAGCCCCAGCGAGGCCCCCCACACGGCCCCCTCGATCCGCCCGGTCTCCCGCAGCGCCTCGACGACCTCCCCGGCCTGCCGCCCGAACTTGTACGCCACCACCGTCCCGCCCCCCGCCAACGCCTCCTTCAGCACCGCCGCCCCCGCCGTCACCGGCACCAGCGTCAACGGCTCCGTCCCCTCCGTCAGCACGGCCCCCGACCGCGCCGCGAGGTCCTGCATCGCCGTGATCCCCGGCACGGTCTCGACGACCGTCCCCGGCACCAGCTCCGCGACGGTCTGCGCGAGATACGTGAACGTCGAATACACGTTCGGGTCCCCGATGGTCGCGAACGCGACAGCCCCGTGCTCCCGCAGCAACCCGGCAACCCTTTCCCCGGCCGCATCCCACGCGGCCTCACGCCGCCCCCGGTCACTGCGCTCGTTCAACGCGAACACGACCCGTACGACCTTGTCCTCCGGGACGTAGTGCAGCACGGTCGCCTCGGCGCGGCCCCGCTCTCCGGTGTCCATCACGGGTACGACGACAACATCCGCGTCCCGCAGCGCGTTGACCCCCTTGACGGTCACCAGCTCCGGATCCCCCGGCCCCACACCGACCCCGACCAGCTTGCTGCTCATGACGTCCGGCACCTCTCCACGAACCGACGGGCCACACCGGGCTCGCCCGCCCAATGCGTATGCAAATAACTCGCATGCACATTACGCGCCACGAACCCCTCCACTCGACCCCGAGCCCCCCGAAACCCCCAGGCAGGAGCACTGCCCGCACCCGGCTCGACAACAGTCCGATGAAACTCGTGCCCCCGCATCCGGGTCCCGGCCTCGGCAAGCACACTCCCACTGACGGCAACGGCGTCCCGATACCCGAGGGTGAGCCGCTCACTCATCCGAGCGGAAGCATCAATGACTCCGCACATAGGAACCCCGTCGAGTTCCCGGCACAGATACAACAGCCCCGCACACTCGGCAGCGATGGGAGCCCCGGACTCGGCAAGCGAGGCAACGGCCTTACGCAGAGCGTCATTTCCGGCCAGCTCGGAGGCATACACCTCGGGAAACCCACCCCCGATGACCATCCCGGCCGTCCCCTCGGGAAGCGCCTCATCCCGCAACGGATCAAAGGTCACGACCTCAGCCCCGGCGGCGGCAAGCAGTTCGATGTGCTCGGCATAGGAAAAACTGAACGCGGCCCCACCGGCAACGGCCACAACTGGCTTTTTCAGCCCGTCTGGGGGCACCTCCCTGCTCGAAGAGCTTGGGGGAGTTTGAGGACGAGGCCCCTTCAGGGCCGAAGCGGGGGTCTGGGGGCGGCAGCCCCCAGGGTCGGGAATGGGAAGGGGCGGCGGGGGCGAAAAACTCAGAGCCGCACCCGGACTCCACACATCGCCCCCCAACTCCCCGGCCCCCCGGGCCACTTCCATCAACGCCTCCAGATCACACCCGGCCTCGACCTGCGCAGCCATGGCTGCCACCGCCTCAACAGCCGCCCCCCGCCGCTCAACCACCGGCACCAGCCCCAAATGCCGTGACGGCACATCCACCTGAGCCACCCGCCGCAACACCCCCAACACCGCCACCCCAACCCCCTCCAACGCCTCCCGCAACAACTCCTCATGCCGGTCGGAGGCAACCTTGTTGAGGATCACACCCCCCACCCGAACCTCGGGGTCCCAGGACACGAACCCATGCACCAGGGCGGCAACAGACCGCGACTGCGACGACGCGTCGACGACCAGCACAACCGGCGCCCGCAACAACTTCGCAACCTGAGCAGTGGACGCCAACTCCCCTTCCCCAGCGGCCCCGTCGTACATCCCCATGACACCCTCGACGACCGCGAGGTCACACCCCTGAGCCCCATGGAGGAACAGGGGAGCGACCAACTCCGGCCCACACAGGTACGCGTCGAGATTCCGCCCCACCCGCCCAGTCGCCAACGAGTGATACCCGGGATCGATGTAGTCCGGCCCCACCTTGTGCGGAGACACGGCGAACCCCCGCGCGGCGAACGCGGCCATCAACCCCGTGGCAACCGTGGTCTTCCCGCTCCCGGAGGACGGCGCGGCGATGACCAGCCGAGGGACGGACCTCACCACTCGATACCCCTCTGCCCCTTCTGCCCAGCGTCCATCGGATGCTTGACCTTGGACATGTCGGTGACGAGATCGGCGAACTCGACCAGCGCCGAGGGGGCGTTGCGCCCGGTGATCACCACATGCTGGGTCCCGGGCCGATCACGCAGCACCTCGACGACCTCATCGGTATCGACCCACCCCCAGTGCATCGGATAGGCGAACTCGTCGAGGACGTACAGCCGGTACGTCTCGGCGGCGAGATCCCGCTTGACCTGCTCCCAACCCTCCCGAGCCTTCTCCTCGTTGTCCATCTGGTCGTCCCGCTGGACCCAGGACCACCCCTCACCCATCTTGTGCCAGTCGACGGACCCGCCCTCCCCGGAAGCACCGAGCACCCGAAGCGCGTTCTCCTCCCCGACCTTCCACTTCGCCGACTTGACGAACTGGAACACCCCGATGGGCCACCCCTGATTCCAGGCCCGCAGAGCGAGCCCGAAGGCGGCGGTCGACTTCCCCTTCCCAACTCCCGTGTGGACGACGACAAGTGGCCGATTACGACGCTGACGGGTCGTCAGACCGTCGTCCGGCACCACACTCGGCTGCCCCTGAGGCATTACGCGGCCCTCCTCTGAACTTCCTTGACCAGCCCGGCGATCGAGTCGGCACGCAGCTCGTCGAGCGTGACGGCCGTACCCCCCAGCTCCCCCGCGAGTTGCCCCGCGAGCCCCAACCGCACAGGCCCCGACTCACAGTCGACGACGACGGAGGCGACCCCGTCGGCGGCGAACAACCGAGCGGCACGCCCGGCAAGAGCGACCGGCTCGGGCCCTCCGGTGGCCCGCCCATCGGTCACGACGACGACGAGCGCCCGCCGGGCCGGGTCCCGCAACCGCTCAACGCGCAGCACGTCATGGGCTTTGAGCAGCCCGGCGGCAAGCGGCGTACGCCCCCCGGTCGGCAGCGACTCCAGCCGCGCGGCAGCCGCGTCGACGGACGAGGTGGGAGGCAGTGCGACGTCCCCGGAGGTCCCCCGGAACGTCACCAACCCCACCTTGTCGCGCCGCTGATACGCGTCGAGCAGCAACGACAGCACGGCACCCTTCACGGCACTCATCCGCTGCCGAGCGGCCATCGACCCGGACGCATCGACGACGAAAAGAACGAGATTCCCCTCCCGCCCCTCCCGCGCCGCCTGCCGCAGATCGTCCCGCCGCACCACAAGCCCGGGACCCGACCGCCCCCGAGCCCGCTGATGCGGCGCGGCAGCCTGCACGGTCGCCGCCAAGTGCAGCTTGGTCAGCGCCCCTTGAGGCCGCCGAGCCCCCGTCGTACGGCCATGTTCGGTCCGCGCACGGGACCGCCGCCCAGCAGCACCCTCACCGATCCCCGGCACACTCAACACCTTGGTCCGGAACGGCTCGGAGGCCCGCACGGCGGACTGCTCCCCGCCCCCTCCTACCGGTTCCCCGCCTTCCCCGGCCTCGGGCTGAGCAGCGGAATCACCGTCCCCCTGCCCGTCCTGGGGCGACGGCTGCCCACCACCCCCACCGGGCCCGTCCGGATCGGGATCGTCCTCGGGAGACTCCCCGGAGAACTCCTCCAACGTCTCGTCCAGCTTGTCCTCGTCAAGTCCCGGCGCATCAAAGGGATTCCGCCGACGACGATGAGGCAACGCCAGCAACGCCGCCTGCCGCACATCCTCCGCCAGCACCTCGGTCCGACCCGCCCACGCGGCCAGCGCGGTAGCGGTACGCGCCATCACGATGTCGGCCCGCATCCCGTCGACCTCGAACGCCGCACAGGTAGCCGCGATCTGCCGCAACGCCCCGTCCCCGAGCCGCACCGACGGCAACAACTCCCGCGCGGCAACGATCCGTTGCCGTACGGCACGCTCCTCGTCGGCCCAACGCGCCGAGAACTCGGCGGGGTTGTCGTCATAGGCGAGCCGCCGCCGCACGACCTCGACACGCTGATCGGGCTCCCGGGACGCGGCGACCTCGACGGTCAACCCGAACCGGTCCAACAGTTGAGGCCTCAATTCGCCTTCTTCGGGATTCATGGTCCCGACGAGCAGGAACCGAGCGGCATGCCGCACGGACACGCCCTCGCGCTCGACGTAGGAAGCCCCCATGGCAGCGGCGTCGAGCAGCAGATCGACGAGGTGGTCGTGGAGAAGGTTGACCTCGTCGACGTACAGAATCCCGCGATGAGCATCGGCGAGGAGCCCCGGCTCGAACGCCTTCACACCCTCGGCGAGCGCCCGCTCGATATCAAGCGCCCCAACGAGCCGGTCCTCGGACGCCCCGACAGGCAACTCGACCATCCGGGCAGCCCGTTGAGCCCCGCCGCCCACTTCGTGCGGCCCATCAGGACAAGCCGGATCAGGAGCCGCCGGATCACACGAGAACCGGCACCCGGCCACCACATCCACCGCAGGCAGCAACGCCGAAAGCGCCCGCACAGCAGTCGACTTCGCGGTCCCCTTCTCCCCGCGCACCAGCACGCCCCCCACAGCGGGAGACACCGCGTTCAGCAGCAGCGCGAGCCGCAGATCGTCCTGCCCCACAACTGCCGTGAACGGAAACGGAGTACTCACTGGTCGCCCTCCAAGTCGCCTTCAAGCTCCAGATACGTGGCACGCAGCCGCTCCAGCGTGTCCGCGTCGGGCTCCGCCCACAGCCCTCGGTCGGCGGCCTCAAGCAGCCGCTCCGTGATCCCGCGCAGCGCCCACGGGTTGGACTTCTTCATGAAGTCCCTGTTCTCCGGGTCGAAGACGTACTCGGCGCTGAGCTTCTCGTACATCCAGTCGTCGACCACACCGGCCGTCGCGTCGTACCCGAACAGGTAGTCCACGGTCGCGGCCATCTCGAACGCGCCCTTGTACCCGTGCCGCCGCATCGCCGCCATCCAGCGGGGGTTGACCACGCGCGCGCGGAACACGCGGTGGGTCTCCTCGCCGAGAGTGCGGGTTTTCACCTGGTCCGGCGTCGCCGAATCCCCCACGTACGCCTCGGGGTTGACCCCGGTGAGGTGCCGGACCATGGCGACCATGCCGCCGTGGTACTGGAAATAGTCGTCCGCGTCGACGAGGTCATGCTCTCTCGTGTCCACGTTTTTCGCGGCCACAGCGATCCGCTTGAACGCCGTCTCCATGTCCCCCCGAGCCGCCCGCCCGTCCAGCCCGCGCCCGTACGCGTAACCACCCCACACCGCGTACACCTCGGCGAGATCCGCGTCGGACCGCCAGTTCCGCGCGTCGATGAGCGGCAGCAACCCGGCCCCGTACGCCCCCGGCTTGGAGCCGAAGATACGGGCGGTGGCCCGGCGTCGGTCGCCGTGCTCGGCCGTGTCCTCGTCGGCGTGGGCCTTGACGAAGTTCCCCGAGGCGGGCTCGTCCAGCTCCGCCACCGCGCGTACGGCGTCGTCGAGGAGCCCCACGACGTGCGGGAACGCGTCCCGGAAGAAGCCGGAGATGCGGACGGTCACGTCGATGCGAGGACGGCCCAGCTCGTCCAGGGGGACGACCTCGAAGCCGGTGACGCGGCGGGACGCGTCGTCCCACACCGGGCGGCAGCCCAGCAGCGCGAGGATCTCGGCGATGTCGTCGCCCTGGGTGCGCATCGCGGAGGTGCCCCAGACGGTGAGGCCGACGGACTTCGGATACTCCCCGGTGTCCGCCAGGTACCGCTGCACGAGCGAGTCCGCGAGCGCCTGCCCGACCTCCCAACTCAGCCGCGAGGGAATGGCCTTGGGGTCGACGGAGTAGAAGTTGCGGCCGGTAGGAAGGACGTTGACGAGCCCGCGCGTCGGGGAGCCCGAGGGCCCGGCGGGGACGTAACCCCCGTCCAGCGCACGGAGGATGTGATCGATCTCGTCCGTCGTACGAGCCAGGCGGGGTACGACCTCCTCGCAGGCGAACGTCAACACGGCCACGGCGTCCGGCAGTTCGGTACCGAGCACCTCACGCACCAGAGCGGGAACGGCCGCCACGGCCCAGCCCCGCTCCTCCATCCCGAGCGCGACCCGCCGGCACAGCTGCTCCAGCAGATCGATCGCGTCGGCGGCGGTCCGCGCGGGCCCCTCCACCAGCTCGCTCAGCTCCACCGGCACCTTCACCGCGGCACCCGGTTCGGCCAGCAACTCCTTCTCCACCAGCCCGAAATGAGCCGCGAAGGCGGACCGCAGACCCGGCAGCGCGTTGGCCTGCCCGCCCCACACCTGGGAGGCGCGCAGCACGGCCAGGACGAGGTTCACGCGCGCCTCGTCGACCGGCCCGCCGCCGAGGATGTGCAGTCCGTCGCGGATCTGCACGTCCTTGATCTCGCACAGGTAGCCGTCGATGTGCATGACGAACTCGTCGAAGTCGTCGTCGCCGGGCTGCTCGTCCACATGCAGGTCGTGATGGAGCTCGGCGGCCTTCACGAGCGTCCAGATCTGCGCCCGCACCGCAGGCGCCTTCACCGGGTCGAGATCGCTCACGAGGGCGTACTCGTCGAGGAGTTGCTCCAGCTTCGCGAGGTCCCCGTACGTGTCCGCGCGGGCCATCGGCGGCACCAGGTGGTCGACGACGGTCGCGTGCCCGCGCCGCTTCGCCTGCGTCCCCTCGCCGGGGTCGTTGACGATGAACGGGTAGATCAGCGGCAGCTCACCGAGCACGGCGTCCGGCGCGCAACCCCCGCTCAGACCAAGGCCCTTGCCCGGCAGCCACTCCATCGTGCCGTGCTTGCCCATGTGGACGATCGCGTCGGCGCCGAACGAGTTGTTCAGCCAGCGGTACGCGGCCATGTAGTGGTGCGACGGCGGCATGTCCGGGTCGTGGTAGATCGCGATCGGGTTCTCCCCGAAGCCGCGCGGCGGCTGGATCATCACGACGACGTTCCCGAACTGGAGGGAGGCGAGAACGATTTCGTCGCCGTCGACATACAGCGAGCCCGGCGGCTCGCCCCACGCCTCGGTCATCGCGTCCCGCAGCTCCGGATCGAGCTTGTCGAACCACGCCTGGTAGTCGGCGAGCGGCACCCGCGCGGGCGCGGACGCCAACTGCTCCTCGGTCAGCCACTCCACGTCATGCCCACCGGCCTCGATGAGCCGGTGGATCAACTCGTCGCCCTCGGAGGGGTATTCGGACACCCCGTACCCGGCGTCCCGCAGCGCGTCCAGCACCCGCACCGCCGAAGCGGGCGTGTCCAGACCGACCGCGTTGCCGACCCGGGAGTGCTTCGTCGGGTACGCCGTGAAGACCAGCGCGACGCGCTTCTCCGCGTTCGGCTTGTGCCTCAACTGCGCGTGGCGCACGGCGATTCCGGCGACCCGCCCAGCCCGCTCGGGGTCGGCGACGTACACCGGGACGTCGTCCGGGCCCTGCTCCTTGAAGGAGAACGGGACGGTGATGATCCGCCCGTCGAACTCGGGGATCGCGACCTGCATCGCCGCGTCCATGGGGGAGAGGGCCGCGTCCGACTCGTCCCACGCCGCGCGCGACGAGGTGAGGCAAAGCCCTTGCAGCACAGGGATGTTGAGATCGGCCAGCGCGCCGATGTCCCACGCCTCCTCGTCGCCGCCAGCCGACGCCTCCGAGGCGTGCGTGCCGCCGGCCGCGAGGACCGTCGCCACCAACGCGTCGGCCCCACCCAGGAGTTCGTACAGCCCGGCGTCCGCGCCGCGCAGCGAACCGCAGTACACGGGAAGCGCGTTGGCGCCGCGCGCCTCGATCGCGTCGCACAGGGTGTCGACGAAGGCGGTGTTGCCGCTCAACTCGTGGGCCCGGTAGAAGAGAACGCCGACGGTGGGACGGCCCTCGCGGATCTCGAAAGACCCGTGGACCCCGAACTCCGGCATCTTCTGCGGCTCTTCGAACCCCTCACCGGTCAACAGCACGGTGTCGGAGAGGAATCGGGCCAGCTCGACGAGGTTCGCCGACCCGCCCTCGACGAGATACCGCAGCGCCTCCGCCACCACCCCGGCCGGCACCGACGACTCCGCCATCAGCTCCGCGTCCGGCACGGCCTCGCCGCCCAGCAACACGGTGGGAATCCCCGCCGACCTGAGCGCCGCGAGCCCGTCCTCCCAGGCCCGCTTGCCGCCCAGGAGCCGTACGACAGCGATGTCGGCGCCCTCGATCAGCGCCGGAAGCTCCCCGGCGACGTCCACCCGGGTCGGGTTCCCGATCCGGTACGGGGCGCCGGAGGCGCGCGCCGCCAGCAGGTCCGTGTCGGCGGTCGACAACAGCAAAACTGTGCTCATGCGGGCGCTCCCGGGGGGATGAAGGGCAGTCCTTGCGGCGCTCCCGACTCGATGAGCCGCCAGAGCGCGTCTGTGTCCGCGTGCTGTTCGATCAAATCGCCGAGCAGATCGAGCTGTTGCTCGCGCAGCACGGCGAACGAGGTGTCGTCGGCGGGCACGAAGCGGCGGCCCGCGGCGGCGGCCACCTCGCGCAGGAACGCCCGCCGGAACCCGTCCGACTCCAGCGAACCGTGCCAGTGCGTACCCCAGACGGCGCCGACCCGGCAGCCGTCCAGGAAGGGGTCCCCGCCTACGACTTCGGCGACCCCGTGATGGATCTCGTACCCCTCGACCCGCTCCCCGAGGGCCTCGCCCACCGGCCGGGTCAGAGTCTTCTCGCGGGCGAACCGCACCCGCACGGGCAGCAGTCCGAGCCCGTCGACGACGCCGGCACGCGACTCGACGTCGTCCTCGATGCGCTCGCCGAGGAGCTGAAAACCGCCGCAGATCCCCAGAGTCGGCCTCCCGGCGGCAGCTCTGCGAGCCAACTCGACGGCTAGCCCCCGCTCGCGAAGCCACTCAAGTGCCTTCACCGTCCCCCGGGTTCCGGGTACGACGACCAGGTCCGCGTCCGCGAGTTCCTCCGGCCGGTCCACGAACCGCACCACCACGCCGGGTTCGGCGGCCAGCGCGTCCACGTCCGTGAAGTTCGACATCAACGGCACGGCGCAGACGGCGACCCGGAGGATCTCGTCCCCGACCGGCGGCGCGAGCGAGGACTCCCGTACGGCGCCCCGCAGGGACACCGCCATGCCGTCCTCCTCGTCGATCCCGAGGCCCGGCCGGAACGGCAGCACCCCGTACGCCGGCCGGCCGGTCAGCCCGCGCAGCATCTCCAACCCCGGTTCCAGCAGCGACACATCGCCGCGGAACTTGTTCACCAGGAACCCGGCGACCAGGGCCTGGTCCTCCGGCGAGAGCAGGGCGACCGTCCCGAAGAACGAGGCGAAGACGCCGCCGCGGTCGATGTCCCCGACCACCAGCACCGGCAACGCCGCGTTGCGCGCGATCCCCATGTTGACGATGTCGGTGCGCCGCAGGTTGATCTCGGCGGGCGATCCGGCGCCCTCGCAGATCACCGCGTCGTGCGTGGACCGGAGTTCGGCGAGGCAGTCGAGCACCGTTCCGAGCAACTGCTCCTGGCGGCCCCCGTGATACCGGCGCGCGTCCATCTCGCCGACGGGCTTCCCCATCAGCACGACCTGACTGCTCCGCTCCCCGCCGGGCTTCAGCAGCACCGGGTTCATCAGCGCGGTCGGCTCGATCCGGCACGCCTGCGCCTGCATCGCCTGCGCCCGCCCGATCTCCGCGCCCTCGCGGGTCACGAACGAGTTGAGGGACATGTTCTGCGCCTTGAACGGCGCGACCTTCACGCCCTGCCGTACGAGCCACCGGCAGATCCCGGCGGTGACGACACTCTTACCGGCGTCGGAGGTGGTCCCGGCGACCAGTAGCCCGCCGCTCATACGCTGGCCCCCTTTTTCAGCAACCGTTTGCACAAACCACGCCCGGCAGCACCGAGCCCCGCAGCGCCACGCCCGGCAGCGCCACGCCCCGCCAGCGCCCTCCCCGCCAACGCCCGCCCGGCGACCGTCGCCCCCAGCGCCAGCCAACTCACCCGCCGGGACAGCCGTACCGCCCGCTCGATGTCCCCGACGACCACCCCGCGCCCACCCCCGTTGAGCACGGGCCGGTGTTCGACCCGCCCCGCGTACGACAACGTCCCGCCCATCCGCACCCCCAGCGCCCCCGCGAACGACGCCTCCACCGGCCCGGCGTTGGGGCTCGGATGCTTCACGGCGTCCGCCTGCCAGGCCCGTACGGCACCCCGGGGATCGTCTCCGGCGGCACACGCGAGCACGGCGGTCAGCCGGGCCCCCGGCCACCCGGCGACGTCGTCGAGCCGGGCGGACGCCCACCCGTACCGCAGATGACGGGGCGACCGGTGCCCCACCATCGCGTCGAGCGTGTTGACGGCCCGGAACCCGAGCAGCCCCGGCACCCCGCCCACGGCCCCCCACACCAGCGCGCCCACCACGGCGTCGGAGGTGTTCTCAGCAACCGATTCCACAACCGCGCGCGCGATCCCGTCCGCGTCCAGCGCCTGCGGATCGCGCCCGCACAGATGCGGCAGCCGGGCCCGCGCCGCCTCGACGTCCCCGGCCTCCAGGGCCCGCCCGATGTGCCGGGCCTCGCGCGCGAGGGAGGTACCGCCGACGACCGCCCACGTGGCGAGGCCGGTCAACGCGAGGGAAGCGGCGGGGGAGCGGCGCACAGCAGCCTGCGAGACGGCCCCGAGAGCCACCGCGCCCCCCACGCAGACGGCCGTGTGCAGCGCACCCCACCCCCGGTGGTCACGCCACAACGCCCGCTCCGCACACGCCGCGGCACGCCCGAACGCGGCGACCGGATGACCCCGGCGGGGATCGCCGAGCAGCAGGTCACCGAGGAGTCCGGCGGCGGCGCCGTACGCGTAGATGCGACCGGCACCCATCGGCTCAGCCGGCCGTAGGGGTGAGCGGTCGGAGTCGGTACCTCAATCGGCGGCCGAGCATGGCGATATGTCCTCACTCAGGGTGTCCACGCCCTGGTTCGACGAGACCGGCGGTGGGAGTTCCTGGCTCCCGGGGATGACTACCCCGGTCACAGTGGCGGGACCGCGCCGGATTCGCACCGGACTTCCTCCTGAGCCGCCGTACATGGCCCTGGCAGTCCACCACGGGCCTCGAAGACCCGTCAACTCACCGTTGACCTGCGAGAGCGGAGTGTGCAGAACCCCACACGAAACCCCGTACAGCGGGTGCCGTACGGGGTTGTGCAAACGGTTGCTGCCGGTTTTCCGGGCGCTCAGGCGACGATGAGGCTGATGCCGTACGCCACGGCCCCCAGGCACGCGGCGAAGCAGGCGTACGCCCCCGTCACCGCGAGCGCGGCGGAGCCGCCGTCGGCCTGGGCGCGCTCGTGGCGGGACAGGCCCATGACGCCGAGCGTGAAGAGGGTCACGAGCCCGACGGTGACCACGAGGCTGACACCGAAGACGGAGCCGAGTGCGGACCAGTCGATCTTCATGGTTGCGGTGTCCTTCGGGGTCAGACGGTCGCGGCCGGGGGAGCGGCCGGGTCGGTGGCGGCGGTCGCCGGGGAGGGGATCACGACCTTGATGTCGGCGGCACCGGCATCGGGTGTCGAGGAGTCGTCGTTCACGTTGGTGTGGTCCACGACCTCACGCCGCGAGATCTTCCAGATCGCCGCGCTGGAGGCGACGAGGAACACCGCGACGGCGGCCGTACCCCAGTCACCGAGGTCCGTGACCGACTCCGCGAGCGCCCCGACCAGCGCGGCGGCCGGCAGCGTCAGCCCCCACGCGACGAACATCCGCGTGGCGGTGGACCACCGCACGACCCCGCCCTTGCGGCCGAGCCCCGCGCCCATCACGGACCCGGAGACCGCGTGCGTGGTGGAGAGGGAGAAGCCGAGGTGCGAGGAGGCGAGGATGACCGTAGCGGCGGACGTCTGCGCCGCGAAGCCCTGCTGCGGCTGGAGGTCGGTGAGGCCCTTGCCCATCGTGCGGATGATGCGCCAGCCGCCCAGGTACGTGCCCAGCGCGATCGCGAGACCGGCGGAGAGGATGACCCAGGTGGGCGGGTCGGAGTCGGGCGCGAGCGAGCCGCCCGCGACGAGCGCCAGCGTGATGATGCCCATCGTCTTCTGCGCGTCGTTCGTGCCGTGCGCCAGCGAGACGAGCCCGGCCGAGGCGATCTGCCCGAACCGGTAGCCCTTCTCCGCGGCCTTCCCGTCGGCCTTCTTCGCCAGGGTGTACGACAGCCGCGTCGCCAGCATCGCGGCGACCCCGGCGACGATCGGCGCGGCGACCGCGGGGATCAGCACCTTCGTGACCAGGACGTCGCCGTGCACCGCGCCCGTGCCGGCCGAGGCCAGCGTCGCGCCGATCAGGCCGCCCATCAGAGCGTGCGAGGAGCTGGAGGGGAGGCCGACCAGCCAGGTCAGCAGGTTCCAGAGGATCGCGCCGACCAGCGCCGCGAAGATCACCTCGGGTCGTATACCGCTTTCGTCGACAAGCCCCTTGGAGATCGTGTTCGCGACCTCCACGGAGAGAAACGCCCCCACAAGGTTCAGCGCGGCGGACATGGCCACCGCCACCTTGGGCCTCAGTGCGCCGGTCGAGATGGTCGTCGCCATCGCGTTGGCTGTGTCGTGGAAACCGTTCGTGAAATCGAACGCGAGAGCGGTTACCACCACTATCGCGAGGATCAGCGAGAAGTTTTCCATTTACCCAGGCAATCGTTCGTAGTAATCGGCTCGTTGAAGGTAGGTAACCTGAATGAACGGAAGGTGAACTGGACAGGGCATCGCGGTGTCACTGTGGGCATGACTCCCCCACCTGGCAGGATCACCCGTATGGCTGAGCAGAGGCGCCCGCGTCCCGAAGAGGCCGCGGCATGGGAGTCCTTGGTCGCGACGGCACGCCGCACGGTCACCGACGGACTCGTGGTGGGCACATCGGGAAACGTCTCCGTACGACTCGACGACGTGGTCCTCGTCACCCCGACAGGCGTTCCGTACGACCGGCTGGGGCCCCAGGACATCACGGGCGTCGCCCTCGACGGCACCCAGGTCCTCGGCACCCTCAAGCCGACCAGCGAACTCCCCATGCACCTCACGGTCTACCGCGCGACCGGCGCCGGAGCCGTCGTCCACACCCACGCCGTCCACGCGACGGCCGTCTCCACCCTCGTCCCCGAACTCCCGGCGATCCACTACATGACGGGAGCCCTCGGCGGCCCGGTCCGCGTCGCCCCGTACGCCACCTACGGCACCCAGGAACTCGCCGACCACATCCGCACGGCCCTCCAGGACCGCACCGCCTGCCTCCTCCAGAACCACGGCACCCTCGCGTACGCCCCCACCCTCGACCGCGCCTTCACCGACACGGCCCAGCTCGAATGGATGTGCCGGCTCTGGCTGACGGCGGCCTCGGTCCCGGGCCACACCCCGAGCCTCCTGACCCCGGCCCAGGTGCGGGAGGCGGGGGACAAGCTGAGGGGGTACGGGCAGGGGACGGCCTGAAAGCCCGGGACGTCCACTGGCCGCGCCCGCCGACCACCCGGACACTGGACCCGTGCGCCCAGTCAAAGCGACGGCCGTCGCCGTCTCCGCAGTAGTGGCCGCCGGCGCGGCGAGCGTCGCCGCGGGCCGGGTGGCGAGCGACACGGCGCTGAAGGCGCCACCGGGCCGGCCCCTGCCGACGGAACCCAGGCTCACCGTGCACGCCACCGCGGCCGGACAGCTCACGCTCACCCGCGACCTCGCCGCCCTCAGACCGGGCACGTACGGCGTCACCGGCACGGACGTCCACGCGGTCGTCGGCCCGGTCCTGCCGAACGCCCCGCACGACGCCGACACGGTCGTCCGCCGCCTGGAACGCGTCTCCTACGGCACGCTCGGCCCCGGCACGTCCGTACGCCTCACCCCGGACCTGCACGTCGGCGACCCGACGACGGCCCTCGGCCTGACGCACACGGACGTCCGCGTCCCCGGCGAACTCGGCACGCTGCCCGCCTGGTTCGTGCCCGGCGCGCGCCGCACCTGGGTGATCGCCGTGCACGGCCTCGGCGCCGGCCGCGAACACGCCCTGAACGTCCTGGGGTTCCTGCACCGCCGCCGCTTCCCGGTCCTCGTCCCCGCCTACCGGGGCGACGCGGGCGCACCGCGCCAGCCGGACGGCCTCAACCACCTCGGTACGACGGAGTGGCGGGACGTCGACGCGGCGATCCGGTACGCCCTCGCGCACGGCGCCGACCGCGTGATCCTGCTCGGCTGGTCGACCGGCGCGGCGATGGCCCTGCGCGCGGCCACCCGCTCCGGCCTCGCCGACCGCGTCAGCGGCCTGGTCCTCGACTCCCCGGTCCTCGACTGGCAGCGGACCCTGCGCTCGCTGGCCGCCGCGCGCCGCACCCCGGGCGCCCTGCTCCCGCTGGCGGTCCGCGCGGCGCTGGGCCGCCTCGGCAACGGGCAGGAACCCCCGGACGGCGACACCGCGCTCACGCTCCCCGGCGTCCCCACGCTGATCGTCCACGGCCCCGGCGACACGGTCGCCCCCTGGGACCTCTCCCGCCGCCTCGCCGCGCGGGCGCCCGCGCTCACGACCCTCCACGAGGTCCGGGACGCCCCGCACGGCGCGATGTGGAACGCCGACCCGGCGGCCTACGAGGAGATCCTGCGGAGGTTCCTGACGCCACTGATGTGAGCGGCCGAGATCGGCGGCGCCGAGGGGGAGTTGGCCGAACGCCGACCCTCGTCGGCGCCGCCCGGCGAGACCGGCGCGGGCCGCACCGGCGTGATTCCCCTCGACACCGGTCCGCGTTCCCCCGGCGTACGTCCCCGCGACACCCCCGCATGCCCCGTCGGTGTGAGTCCCGGCACACCCGCCCGCCCCGGTAGCGGAGATTCCGCTTGGCCCCGTACCTGCCCCGAGCACCCGCTCCGACCCCTCGCCGCACCCCGTGCGTTGGCCAGTCCCGTAGCCGCCCGTGACATTCCGTTTGGGTTTTCGGACCGTCAACCGGAAGACTGCACCCGTGACGTCCCGTATCCCGCGCGACTCCAGGCTTCGACTCGTCCGCCCGCGACCCCTGGCCGCCGCCCCCTCAGCTGTGAACCAGCGGCGCCCGCGCCGCGCCGCGCCCCGCCCACCGGAAGGCACACCGGCCCCGGCGGAACTGGCCAGAATGGCTCGCTCGGGCCTGGCCGCCGCCGCCCGCGTGGCCCGCTGGGCGGACAACGCCCTCGGCCCCGGCAAGGACGCCGCGACCATCGACGGCAGGGCGACCCTCTCCGAGGCGACCGCGCGGCGCGCGGCGAGCGACCTCGGCCTGAGCGTCGACCAGGTCCGCGCCGACTGGGACACCGCGAGGCTCGCCGGCCTCATCGAGGTGCACGGCGCGAGCGCGCGCCCCGGCTGGCGGCTGCGCGCCTGGGACCGCGACGACAGCGCGGTGCTCCGCGGCTGGGTGGCCCTCTTCGACGCCTGGTCCCTCGCGGTCCCCGAACCCGCGGGCGAGGAGCCCGCCACGGTCGCCGAGGTCGTCTCGGCGATGCCGCAGGTCCTCTCCTTCCTCCAGCTCTCCGCCGGGCCCGTGCCCGTCGAACAGCTCCTCGACCTCCTCGCCCAGCGCGTCACCGAACTCCGCACGGAACGCTGCGAGATCCCGTACGCCGCGGGGGCGGACGGGGACGCGGACACGGCGGAGACCGGCGGGTTCACCGCCCCGGCACTCACGGCGGCCACCGGAGCCGCGGGGCCCGCCGCGCCCACCGGCCCCGTCGCGGTCCCCGCCCTCGACGACCCCGACCCCCTCACCGCGAAACCCGCCGACCCCGTCGAGCTCGCCCCCCTCCTCGACTGGGCCCTCCACGCGCTGGCGACCGTCGGCGCGCTCACGGGCGGCGCCGGACAGGCCACCCTCACCCCCCTGGGCAGCTGGGCGACCTGGGTCAAGCTGGAGCAGATCTGCGTGGCCGCGCAGAGCCCCGCCGGGAACATCGAGCAGGCCGCCGAGGACATGCTCCGCGGCTGCGCCCAGCTGCGCCCGAACGCGGCCCGCTCCGAGTACCGCGCCTGGCTCGCCGCCCGCACGGTCGGCAGCGCGGTCACGGAACTCCTGGTCGCCGCGCGCGGCGAGGACGCGCTCCTGCGGGGCCTGGCCTTCGAGGCGCTGCGCGTCGTCGGCGCCCCGGCCGAGCCGGACGTCCGCGCGGTCGTCGACGAACCCGCGCTGCGCCCGTACGCCCTGCTGTGGCTCGCTGAGCACGACGGCGTCGACCCGGAGGACGCGCACGAGGTCCTCACACGCGAGGAGGCGACCTGGCTCTGGGTGGACACGGCCGCCGCCGTCGCCGACCACGGCGAGGCCCCCATGCTGGTCCGCCACCTCGAATCCGCGCTCCAGCCGACCGTACCCGCGCTCCTGAACGAGGTCCGCGCGGTCGGCCATCCCCGCACCGTCCAGGTCCTGGTCGCCCTCGCCGCCGCCCACCCGGACCCGGCCCTCGCGAAAGCCGTCCGCAGAGCGGCCTTCCAGGTCCACACCGGAGGCAGCTGACCGCCCCGCAGGGGGCGCCCCACCGCCCCCGAGAACCCCCACACCTCCCGCACCCCCCACAGCCTCCTCATCTCACCCCCTGACCTCCGGCGCGTACGTCCCGAACGACCACACGTTCCCCTCCAGGTCCCGCGCCATGTAGTCCCGCGCCCCGTAGTCCTGGTCGGTCGGCGGCATCAGGATCTCCGCGCCCTGCTCCACCGCCCGCCGGTGATGCGCGTCCACGTCGTCCACCACGACGTACGTCCCCGTCGGACCCGCGCCCTTCATCGCCGTGTCGAAGGCTCCGCCCCGGCCCTTGGAGCCGAGCATCACGACCCCGTTCCCGTACACCAGCTCGGCGTGGAGGATCACCCCGCCCTCGCCCTCGTACACCGTCAGTTCCGTGAAGCCGAAGGCTTCCGTGAGCTGCCGGATCGCCGCCTTCGCGTCGCCGTACAGCACCGTCGGACAGATGCTCGGACGCCCGCTCGCCGCTCCCGCCATGCCGACCACTCCCTGACCGGTCCCTGTGGATTCCTGCCGGAAAATCACCTGTCGCCCAGTCTGGCACCCCCCACTGACAACGTCAGCGGAACGTGTCGCACCGCTCCATGTCACCGCCGCGGTACCCGGTGTCGAACCACTGCTGCCGCTGCCGCGCCGACCCGTGCGTCCAGGACTCCGGCGTGACCCGCCCCTGGAACCGCTCCTGGATCCGGTCGTCCCCGACGGCGGCAGCCGCGTCGAGCCCGTCGCGGATGTCGGCGGCGTCGACGTTCGTCAGCAGGGGACGCCCGGTCGCGGAGTCCTTCGTGGTGGTGGCGTGCCGCGCCCAGACACCGCCGTAGCAGTCCGCCTGGAGCTCGACCTTCACGGCGTTGCTGTCCGCGCCCGTACGCCCGTCCTGCGACCGCTTCAGCGTGCCGAGGAGGTCCTGGACGTGGTGGCCGTACTCGTGCGCGACGACGTACGCCTGCGCGAAGGACCCGCCGCTCGCCCCGAACTTCGTGCGCAGCTCCTCGAAGAAGCCGAGGTCGAGGTAGACCTTGCGGTCGCCGGGGCAGTAGAACGGCCCGACGGCGGCGCTCGCCTGCCCGCACGCGGTGTTCACGCGCCCGCTGAACAGGACCGTCGGCGACGGCGTGTACGTGCCGCCGCGCCGCCGGAACTCCTCGCTCCAGTAGTCCTGCACGCTGTTGACGACGGCCACGATCCGGCAGTCGTCCTTGGTGTTCGCGTCCCGCCCGGTCCGGCAGGTCTGCTGCACCTGCGCCAGGGAGGAGGCGGTGGCGGCCGGCTCGTCGCTCCCCGAGGAGAGCCCGAGCTGGTCGGGGCCGACGCCGAGGAACAGCGCCAGCAGGAGCGCGACCACCCCGGCGATCCCGCCGCCGACAGTGGCCCGCCCGCCCGGGATCCGGCTCCCGCGCACGTCCTGCACCTCGGAGGTGTCCAGCGGCGCGTCGTCGTCGAACTGCATGCGCCCAGCGTGCCGCGCGATCGGCGCCCCCGCCCCCGCAGCTCACCCGGACGGGCCGGCGCCCGGGGCCGCAAAAGCGCTTGCGAGCCCCCGTTAGACTGGCCTCATGGCCATTCTCCTCGCGCATTAGACGACGGGATCGTCCGCACACCCTCGTCCAGTCATCCCAAACACGCCCTGGAGTCTGTCCGTGATCTCCGCCTCCGGTATCGAACTGCGCGCAGGCGCCCGCATCCTCATCGAGAGCGCCACCTTCCGCGTCGCCAAGGGCGACCGCATCGGCCTCGTCGGCCGCAACGGCGCAGGCAAGACGACCCTGACGAAGGTCCTGGCCGGCGAGGGCCAGCCCGCCGCGGGCCAGGTCGCCCGCTCCGGCGAGGTCGGCTACCTCCCCCAGGACCCGCGCACCGGCGACCTCGACGTCCTCGCCCGCGACCGCATCCTCTCCGCGCGCGGGCTCGACGTACTGATCCGCAAGATGCGCGACAACGAGCAGCGCATCGCCAACGGCAGCGGCGCCACCCGCGAGAAGGCCCTGCGGCAGTACGAGCGCCAGGAGACCGAGTTCCTCACCAAGGGCGGGTACGCCGCCGAGGCGGAGGCCGCGACGATCGCCGCCGCGCTGAACCTCCCCGACCGCGTGCTCGGCCAGCCCCTGCACACGCTCTCCGGCGGTCAGCGCCGCCGCGTGGAGCTGGCCCGCATCCTGTTCTCCGACGCGGACACGCTCCTGCTCGACGAGCCGACCAACCACCTCGACGCCGACTCGATCGTCTGGCTGCGGGACTACCTGAAGACCTACCGGGGCGGCTTCATCGTCATCTCCCACGACGTGGACCTCGTCGAGACGGTCGTCAACAAGGTGTTCTACCTGGACGCCAACCGCGCCCAGATCGACGTCTACAACATGGGCTGGAAGCTCTACCAGCAGCAGCGCGAGGCCGACGAGAAGCGCCGCAAGCGCGAGCGGCAGAACGCCGAGAAGAAGGCCGCCGCGCTCAACGCGCAGGCCGACAAGATGCGCGCCAAGGCCACCAAGACGGTCGCCGCGCAGAACATGGCCAAGCGCGCCGACCGGCTGCTGGCGGGCCTGGAGGCGGTCCGCGCCTCCGACAAGGTCGCCAAGCTCCGCTTCCCCGAGCCCGCGCCCTGCGGCAAGACCCCGCTGATGGCGGAGGGCCTGTCGAAGTCGTACGGCTCCCTGGAGATCTTCACGGACGTCGACCTCGCCATCGACAAGGGCTCGCGCGTCGTCATCCTCGGCCTCAACGGCGCGGGCAAGACGACCCTGCTGCGCCTCCTCGGCGGCGTCGAGAAGCCCGACACGGGCGAGGTCAGGCCCGGTCACGGTCTCAAGCTCGGCTACTACGCGCAGGAGCACGAGACGCTCGACCCGGAGCGCACGGTCCTGGAGAACATGCGCTCCTCCGCGCCCGACCTCGACCTCGTGGAGGTCCGCAAGACGCTCGGCTCGTTCCTGTTCTCCGGGGACGACGTCGACAAGCCCGCGGGCGTCCTGTCCGGCGGCGAGAAGACCCGGCTCGCGCTCGCGACCCTCGTCGTCTCCTCGGCCAACGTCCTGCTGCTCGACGAGCCCACCAACAACCTCGACCCGGCCTCCCGCGAGGAGATCCTCGGCGCGCTGCGCACCTACAAGGGCGCCGTCGTCCTCGTCACCCACGACGAGGGCGCGGTGGAGGCGCTCCAGCCCGAGCGGATCATCCTGCTGCCCGACGGCGTCGAGGACCTGTGGGGCGCGGACTACGCGGATCTGGTCGCCCTGGCTTGATCGAATGGATGATCCACTGAGTATGGATCATTCGGCCTACCGGTGATCCATCATCTGTGTGAGATCTCCTCGTATCGAGGTGTGTCCGTTCCGCTTTTCCCGGCCGGTCCCTTTGTCGACAACCGTCGACGGGGGGCCGGCCTTCGTTCCTCTCTGACCTGCGTGTTCACGCAAAGTGGCGTTCGACGGAGCGGACGCGGTCGTTCGGAATATCGTCTTCCGTTTGTGGAGACGTGCTCCTGTCGTCAAAACCCTCACCCACGGACCTTGCCGAATGGGTGGCCAGGATCGCCGGGAGGGGTGATCATGAGGGGACCAGAGCGCACTTCCCATGAGGAGGCACGGGTGGCCGAGACTCTGAAGAAGGGCAGCCGGGTGACCGGCGCCGCGCGCGACAAGCTCGCGGCAGACCTGAAGAAAAAGTACGACTCCGGGGCGAGTATCCGGGCGCTGGCCGAAGAGACCGGCCGCTCGTATGGCTTCGTCCACCGGATGCTCAGCGAGTCGGGCGTCACGCTCCGTGGGCGTGGCGGCGCGACGAGGGGCAAGAAGGCCGCTACGTCCTGACGTCGGGCGGCCCATCGTTCCTCGATGGTGGCCACCCGGTCGGCGCACAGATCGACCGGGTGGTTACTGTGCAGTCACTTAGCTGTACTCAGGTGACCGCACCCATCGGAGGCGCCCCATGGCTTCGCTCGCACCGGCACTGGACAAGGACGGCGTACGGCTCACCGTCGACGACACGCTCGCCACGGTGACGCTGACCAACCCGGCCAAGCGCAATGCGCAGAGCCCCGCGATGTGGCGGGCGCTCGCCGAGGCCGGGCGGTCACTGCCGGGCTCCGTGCGCGTCGTCGTGCTGCGCGGCGAGGGCAAGTCCTTCTCCGCCGGGCTCGACCGGCAGATGTTCACGCCCGAGGGCATCGAGGGCGAACCGTCCTTCGTGGACCTCGCGCGCCGTGGCGACGCCGAACTCGACGCCGCCATCGCCGGGTTCCAGGAGGGCTTCACCTGGTGGCGGCGCAGCGACATCGTGTCCGTCGCCGCCGTCCAGGGCCACGCCATCGGCGCGGGCTTCCAGCTCGCGCTCGCCTGTGACCTGCGCGTCGTCGCCGACGACGTGCAGTTCGCCATGCGCGAGACCAGCCTGGGCCTCGTCCCCGACCTCACGGGCACCCACCCGCTGGTCTCCCTGGTCGGCTACGGCCGCGCCGCGGAGATCTGCCTGACCGGCCGCTACGTCCACGCCGACGAGGCCCTCCGCATCGGCCTCGCCAACGCGGTCGTCCCCGCCGCCGGCCTCGACAAGGCCGTACAGGACCTCACGGCCACCCTCCTCACGGCCCCCCGGGACGCCGTCGTGGAGACGAAGGCCCTCCTCCAGGGCGCGGCGGGCCGCTCGTACGACGACCAGCGCGCGGCGGAACGCACGGCGCAGGCCCGCAGGCTCAGGGACCTGGCGGGGCTGGGGGAGTAAGGGCGGGGGCCGGGGGCCGTACGACGCTCCGGTGCCGGAAGCGGGGCGGCGGCGGTAGATCGTGCCGGTGCGCCCTGCCCGCGCGTCACGCCCTGCCCGGTGCCGGAGCCGGTGAGGCTGCCGGAGGTGCACCCGCCCCCGTGTCACCTCCGCCCGCTCACCCCACGGCGACCACCAGCACCGCCGCCGTCGGGCTCCCCGGCAGCCGCTGCGCCGCCGTGCGGGCCTCGCGTGCCACGTCCAGCGTCCGCAGGTCCGCGCGTACGGCGATCTCCACGCGCGCGTGCGTGCGCGGCAGCGCGTTCGTCCCGGCCCGCTCCTCCAGGCGTACGGTGCCGCCCAGCACCCCCGGCACCCCGGCCAGGGCCTCGGGCAGGGGCCCCTGCCACGGGCGGAGCGGCTCCGGCTCGTCCGGCGGGTCCTCCGGGAGGACCAGGCCCGTCACCCGCAGGTCGATCTCCGTGACGACGAGTCCGAGGCGCTGCGCCGACGCCGCCGCGAGGGCCGCGCGCAGCCGGGCGGCCGAGTTCGGCAACGGCTCCGTCGGGCGGGCGGAGAACTCCGCGGTCATCTTCAGAGGGCCCGGCGGGAGGGCCGTCGGGGGCGGCGGTACGACCGGGTCGTGCGCGTTCTCCGGATCGGTGAGCGTCAGCCGCAGGGGGCCCAGGCGGGCGCCCTCGACGTTGCCCGCCACCGCCCGCCCGAGGACCGTCTCCGCGACGCTCTCCGCGATCCAGCAGCCGTCGCGCGGGCCGCCGAGGGGAAGGAACCTGCCGAGTCCGAGATGGTGCCGGACCGTCTGACGCCAGTGCTGCTCCGCAGTCATTCCACCAGCCTGCCGCATCCCCGGGGCGCTGTGGGGCAACCGCGCTTACGGTTGGTTTGACCGAAGGCGGACGGCCCGGAAGGACGTACGGATCATGACCGACACCACGCAGAACGCCGTCGGCGAGACCGAGCAGACGGTGCGCAAGGCCGTGAAGCGGGGCGGCGGGGACCCCGCGACCAGGGGACGGACGACGATCGCCGACGGTGTCGTGGAGAAGATCGCGGGGCTCGCCGCGCGGGACGTCGTCGGCGTGCACGCCATGGGCAGCGGGCTCAGCCGCACCTTCGGCGCCGTGCGCGACCGCGTCCCCGGCAGCTCCAAGTCCGTCTCGCGCGGCGTGAAGGCCGAGGTCGGCGAGGTGCAGACCGCGCTGGACCTGGAGATCGTCGTCGACTACGGCGTCTCCATCGCCGACGTCGCGCGGGCGGTCCGCGAGAACGTGATCGCCGCCGTCGAGCGGATGACGGGCCTCGAAGTCGTCGAGGTCAACATCGCCGTCAGCGACGTGAAGCTGCCGGACGAAGAGGACGACGAGCCCGAGCCCCGGATCCAGTGACCCGGTGGCCGGCGACGCGAAGGGACGACACATGAGCAGAGCCGTGATCGGCATGATCGTCGGCATGGCGCTGGGCTTCGCCGGGTACTTCGGCGGGTTCGGCGCCTTCCTCCTGGTGGCCGCCCTCGGCGCCATCGGGTTCGTCGTCGGCCGGTTCCTCGAAGGGGACCTGGACCTCGGCGACTTCCTGCGCTCGCGCGACGACCGGCGCCGATGACGTCCACCGTCGCGGCGGGCGAGCGCGGGGCGACGCGGATCGCCGACCGGGTGGTCGCGAAGATCGCCTCCCAGGCGGCCCGCGAGGCCCTCGGCCCCCTGCCGCCCGACGCGGCGCCCCCGCACGCCCTGGTGGTCGTCGCGCACGACACCGCGCGCGTACGCGTGCACCTCGAACTCGACTACCCCACCGACATCGCGGCCCGCTGCCGCGCGGTGCGTCGAAACGTGGTCGAGCGGGTACGCGCGTTGGTGGGAATGGACGTGCCGGACGTCGCCGTCACCATCGAACGGCTCCACCCGACGGCCGCCTCCGGCGAGGCACAGGGGAGGACGCGATGAGCGAACCCCAGGGCAGCGAAGGCACGACCCAGCGGCTGCCGGTGATCCTGGAGAAGAGCCCGGAGCCGGACAGGGCCCCGGAGCCCGAAGCGGCGCCCCCACCGGCGGGCGTACGCCGCTTCTGGTCCCCCCGCCGGGCACCGGCCGCCCTCACGGCCCTCCTGGTCCTCGCCGTCGCCGGACTCTTCCTGTACGACGTCGCCGCCGTCCGCGCCGGGCACCCGGCGATGCGCTGGCGCCGCGAACTCGCCCACCAGCTCGCCGCGCGCCCCCTGGACGACACGTGGGTCCGCACCGGCGCGGGCGTCGCCGTCGCCCTCGGGCTGCTGGCCCTGCTGCTCGCCATGACCCCGGGGCACCGCGACGTCCTGCCGATGCGGCCGACCCACCCCGACGTGCGCGCGGGCCTGCACCGCGACGCCGCCGCGCTCGTCCTGCGGGACCGGGCGATGGAGGTCTCCGGCGTCCAGTCCGTCGCCGTACGGATGGGACGGCGCCGTATCGACGTCCGTACGGTGTCCCACTTCCGCGACCTCGACGAGGTGCGCGCGGATCTGGCGGCCACGCTCGCGGCGGCGCTGGACGGCCTCGGACTGGCCCACCCTCCGGCGCTGTCGATCCATGTCCGCCGGCCCGCGAAGAAGGGGTGACCCGCGATGCTCCGTACCGTCAACCGTGTCCTGCTCGGCCTCGCCGGGCTGGCCCTGCTCGCCCTGGGCGGCTCCGTGCTCGCGATCGGGCTGGGCGCAGAACCGCCCTCCTGGTGGCTCCACGGCGACCGCCACGACGCCCTCCTGACGGCCTCCCAGCGCACCCGCTGGCGCGAGGAGGGCTGGTGGTGGCCGACGGTCATCGGGGGCCTCGCCCTGATCGTCCTGCTGGCCCTGTGGTGGCTCACGGCGAACCTGCGGCGCCGCCGCCTCGGCGAGGTCCTCATCAACACCGGCGACGGCGAGTCGGCGGTCCTGCGGGGCAGCGCCCTGGAGAACGTCCTCGCCACCGAGACGGCCCACCTGGACGGCGTCTCCCACGCGCGCGTACACCTCACCGGCCGCCGCGACGCCCCGGAGACGCAGGTCCACCTGAGGGTGGAACCGCACGCGGCCCCGGGGGAGGCGCTACGGAACTTCATCACGCACTCCCTCGCGCGGGCGCGCGACTCGGCGGCCCTGAAGGCGCTGCCGACGGAGGTGCGGATGAGGGCGATGAAGCACAAGGCGGAGAGGGTCAGCTGACGGGTCAGAACCCGTGCCGCATCCCGCCGTCCACGGGGACCATGATCCCGGTCAGATAAGAAGCGGCCGGCGACAGCAGAAACGCTCCGGTGCGCCCGAACTCCTCCGGCCGCCCGTACCGCCGCAGCGGGATCCGCGCCTCGTTCGCGGCCCGCGTCGCCTCGGGGTCGGCGGACAGGGCGTCCAGCTCGCGCACGCGGTCCGTGTCGATCCGCGCCGGCAGCAGCCCCACGACCCGGACGCCCCGCGGCCCCAGCTCGTCCGCCAGGGACTTCGCGAACCCGGCGAGCCCGGGCCGCAGCCCGTTGGAGATCGTCAGCCCGGGGATCGGCTCGTGCACGGACCCCGACAGCACGAACCCGATGACACCCCCCTCGTCCAGCTCGGCGGCAGCCGCGCGCGCGAGCCGTACGGCGCCGAGGAAGACGGACCGGAACGCGGCCTCCCACTGCTCGTCCGTGTTGTCGGCGACGAACCCGGGCGGCGGCCCGCCCACGCTGACGAGGACCCCGTCGAACCGCCCGAACGCCTCGCGCGCGCGGGCGATGAGCCGGTCCGCCGCGTCGGGCTCGGCGTTGTCGACGGCGACCCCGACCGCGTCCCCGCCCAGCTCGCGCACCGCCTGCGCGACCCGCTCCTCGTCCCGCCCGGAGACGACCACCTTCGCCCCGTCCGCCAGCAGCTCGCGCGCGACCGCGTTGCCGAGCCCGCGGGTGGCCCCGGTGACGACGTACACCCGGTCCTTCAGTCCAAGATCCATGGCCCCTATCCTGCCTCCCCGCCGCCGAACAGGGCGAGGGCGGAGTTGACGAGCCCGATGTGGCTGAACGCCTGCGGGAAGTTGCCCAGCTGACGGCCGCTGACAGGGTCGTACTCCTCGGCGAGCAGCCCGACGTCGTTGACGAGCCCGGCGAGCCTCTCGAAGAGGGCGAGCGCCTCCTTGCGGCGGCCGGTCAGGTGCAGCGCGTCCACGAGCCAGAACGAGCAGACCAGGAAGGTCCCCTCGGAGCCGGGCAGCCCGTCGACGGTCGTGCCGTCGGTGCTGTAGCGCCGCAGCAGCCCGTCGTGGCCGAGCTCCGCGCGCACCGCGTCGACGGTGCCGATCACGCGCGGGTCGTCGCCGGGCAGGAACCCCACGCGCGGGATCAGCAGCAGCGCGGCGTCGAGTTCGGCGGACCCGTACGACTGCGTGAAGGTGCCCCGCTCGGTGTCGTACCCGCGCTCGCACACCTCCGCGTGCACGGTGTCGCGCAGCTCGCGCCAGCCGTCGAGGTCGCCGCGCAGGTGCGGGTGCGTCTCCAGCGCGCGTACGGCGCGGTCGGCGGCGACCCACACCATCACCTTGGAGTGCGTGAACTGACGCCGCCCGCCCCGCACCTCCCACAGCCCCTCGTCGGGCTGGCGCCAGTTGTCGCGCAGCCACTCCATGAGCGCGTGCTGGAGCGCCCACACGTGCGGGCGCGCGGGCAGCCCCGAGTCCCGCGCGAGCGCGAGGGAGTCCATGACCTCGCCGTACACGTCGAGCTGGAGCTGGTCGACGGCGCCGTTGCCGACGCGTACGGGGCGCGAGTTCTCGTACCCCGACAGCCACGGCAACTCCTGCTCGGGCAGGCGGCGTTCGCCCGCCACGCCGTACATGATCTGGAGGTCGGCCGGGTCGCCGGCGACCGCGCGCAGGAGCCAGCGGTGCCAGGAACGGGCCTCCTCGTGGTAGCCGGCCGACAGCAGCGCGCCCAGGGTGAGCGTCGAGTCGCGCAGCCAGCAGTGCCGGTAGTCCCAGTTCCGTACGCCGCCCAGCTCCTCCGGCAGCGAGGTGGTGGGCGCGGCGACGATCCCGCCCGTCGGCGCGTACGTCAGCGCCTTCAGCGTGATCAGGGAACGCCGCACAGCGGCCTCGTGGGGCCCTTTGTAGCGGCAGCGGGCCGACCAGGCGCCCCAGTCCGCCAACGACGCCTCCAGGGCCTCGTAGGGGTCCACACGGGCCGGATGCGGTTCGTGCGACGGGTGCCAGGTCAGCACGAACGCGACCTTCTCGCCCTCGGCGACCTCGAACTCCGCGTGCGTACCGAAGTCCTCGCCCCACGTCCGCACCGGCGGCTCGCTGCGCAGCCACACCGAGTCCGGGCCCGCGACGGCCACCCGGTGGCCGTCCGAGCGGCGCATCCACGGCACGATCGACCCGTAGTCGAACCGCAGGCGCAGCGTGCTGCGTACGGTGACCGTGCCGCGCAGCCCCTCCACGATCCGCACGAGGTCGGGCGCCTTGTCCCGCTGGGGCATCAGGTCGGTGACCCTGATGGCGCCGTCACCGGTCTCCCACTCGGTGTCCAGGACGAGCGTGTCGCCCCGGTACGAGCGGCGGGCGCACGGTCCGGTCGCCCCCTTGGGCGCGATCCTCCAGTGGCCGTTCTCCTCGTCGCCCAGCAGGCGCGCGAAGCAGGCGGCCGAGTCGAAGCGGGGCAGACAGAGCCAGTCGACGGAGCCGTCCCGGCCGACCAGCGCGGCGGTCTGTTCGTCGCCGACGACGGCGTAGTCCTCGATGCGCATGGAGATCCGGTTTCCCTCAGGAGGGCACCGGCAATCAGACACGCGCCCGCGCGAGCTACACGGTCGCCGGTTCCGCCTGCTCCTGCTCGTCCGTCTGCTGCGCCTTCTCCGCGCGGTCGCGCAGTTCGCGGCGGACCAGCACGAACCAGCCGAACGGGACGGCGGCGGCGAACAGCCACCACTGGATGGCGTACGCGTAGTTCAGAGCCGCGTTCTCGTCGCCCGGCTTGCCGATCGGCTCCGGGGTGTCGCCCTTCGGCTCCGGCGCCGTCAGCACCAGGTATCCGCCGAGGACCGGCGCCTTCAGGCGGTTCGCCTCCTCGCCGCTGCTGATCAGCATGATCTGCCGGTCGGGGAGACCCTTGAGGTTCTTGATGCCGCTTGCCGCGGTCGTCTCGTCCGGCATCAGCCGCCCGGTGACGGTGACCTGGCCCGCCGGGGGCGCCGGGATCTTCGGGAACGCCGTCTGGCTGGGCCCGTCCGCGGGGATCCAGCCCCGGTTGACCAGCACCACCTTGCCGTCCGTCAGCACCAGCGGCGTCAGCACGTGGAAGCCGACCTCGTCGTCCGCGTTGACCCTGCGGCGGACGACGACCTCGCGCGCGGTGTCGAACCGGCCGACCGCCGTGACCGAGTGGTAGCGCTCGGAACGGGTGACCTCGTGCCCCGGGGACGTCAGCTTCTCGACCGGCACCGGGTCGGCGCGCAGCGCGCTCGCCACCAGCTCGTTGCGCGCGTGCCGCGTCTCGTACCGGTGCATCTGCCAGATGCCCAGCCGGATCATCGTAGGGATGAGGACGAGGGCGACCAGCGTGAGGATCACCCACTGCCGGGACAACAGGAAGCGGTACACCCCACGACCGTACAACCCGCTGCGCGCGCGGGCCCCGGCAGGGTCGGACGCGGCTGCCTACTCGCCGGAGTCGGCCGCCGCCACGTCCCGCAGGAGCTGGCCGAAGGCGGCCTCGTCGACGACCGGGGTGCCGAACTGGCGGGCCTTGAGGACCTTCGAGGTGCCCGAGTCGGGGTCGTTGGTCACCAGCAGGCTGGTGAGCCGGGAGATGCTCGTGGAGACGTGCAGACCGGCTTCCACCGCGCGGTCCTCCAGGAGGTCCCGCTCGGTCGACGTGTCGCCGGAGAACGCGATCCTCATGCCCTGCTTGAGCGGCTTGCCGTCCTCGAAGCGGCCGGGGTTCGGGTAGGGGCAGGGGGGCCGCTTGCGCGACGGCCGCCAGGTCGCCGGCTGCCGGTAGCCGCCGCCCTGCCGTCCGATCCACGGCGTCGCGGGGCGGTCCTGCCACTCCGTCAGCGGCCGACACTCGTGCAGCGGCAGCCGCACCCCGCGCGCGGCGGCGGCCCTGAGGCTCGGCCGGAACGCCTCCGCCAGCACGCGCGCGTCGTCCAGCGCGTGGTGCGCGCGCTGCTGGACGACGCCGAAGTGCGCGGCCAGCGTCTCCAGCTTGTGGTTGGGCAGCGGGAGCCCCAGCTCCTTGCTCAGCACGATCGTGCACAGCCGCTGCCTGACGGGCGCCTGCCGCTCGGCGCGCGCGTACTCGCGGGCGATCATCTGCCAGTCGAACACCGCGTTGTGCGCGACGAGCACGCGCCCCTCCAGGCGCCGCGAGAACTCCTCGGCGACCTCGGCGAAGAGCGGCGCCCCTTCGAGCACGTCACTCGTCAGCCCGTGGATCCACACCGGCCCCGGATCGCGCTCCGGGTTCACCAGCGTGTACCAGTGGTCCTCGACCTCCCCGCGCGCGTCCAGCCGGTAGACCGCCGCCGACACTATCCGGTCGTCCCTCGCGAGCCCGGTGGTCTCGACGTCGACCACGGCATACCCCTCGGGGTATGTGCCGGGCCAGTCGACGGGCGACGGGGTGGTGAGCATGCGGTCTTCGAGCATGGTTCCTGAGGATACGGGTCGGGACCGACAGCCCTGCCCCCTCACCCCAGGGCGGCCACCAGATCCCCGGCCGCCAGCGGCGTGAGACCCGCCCCGTCCACCGGCCCCGGCAGCAGCCGGTACACCTCGCCGCTCGCCCCCTCCGGCGCCATCCCGCCGTGCACCAGACCGAGCAACACCCGCTTCTTCGCGGCGAGTTCGGACGCCGCCGCGTCCGCGTCGCCGACCGGCTCCTGGCGGTCGGGCGCGTCCAGCACGCGTACGCGCGCGGCGAACGCCGTGGCCGACTCCCCGTCAGCGCGCCGGTAGTGCCACAGCTCGTCGAGCGCCCCCGGCACCGGCGCCCGCCGGATCACCGCCACCTCCCGCGCACGCGCACACGCGTGCCACACCGTCAGGTCCCACAGCGTCGAGCGCCCCGACGCGAAGTACTGGTGCAGGTCCCGGCCCGCCCGCGCGAGAGCCGTCGAGTGCCGGCCCACGCTGTGCAGCCCCTCGGACCCCGACAGATGCAGATCCACCCACAGGAACGTCCGCTCCTTGAGGTCCACCAGCATCGGGACGTGGATGCGCGAGTCCCCGGCCAGGTCGTACCGCTGGCGTACCGTCCGGGGGTCGTACGCCGCGCCCGCCGTCGTGGGCGTCGTGGGCAGGGTCATGAACCCGGCGAACGCGTCCAGGAGCTTCTCGAAGGGGATGTTGTTGAAGCTGAGGACGACCGGCAGCGCGTACCGCACGCCGTGCGCCCGCAGCGCGCTCAGGTCCAGGTCGACGTACTCCGTCGCGCCGTCCGGCGCCGGAGCCGACGTCAGGTCGCCGGAGTGCACCGCCCAGCGCTCGCCGTGGACCAGGTTCGTGTAGTCGCACAGGCCGACCTGCTCCCAGCCCTCGTCGAACAGGGCGACCGACAGATCGAGGTCCACGCGCGTGCGCGCGGGCTCCGTCCAGTGCAGGAACAGCCGCAGGACCTCGCCCCGGGGCAGCGGCTGCGTGCTCCCGCGCGGCACCGACACCAGCGCCTTCGCGTCCGCGCGCTCCGTCACCGGTACGGCGAGCCCGGCCAGCGCCGAGTCCACCACCGCCAGCTCCACGCGCGGGGCCGACGCGAGGCGCCGGACCGCCTCCGCCTCCAGCAGCGCGCACACCGCGCCGGTCACCGCCTCGGCGAGCGGCGGGCGCGTGTCGTCGACCGTGTACGCGTGCGTGACCTGACCGCGCGGGAAGAACACCCGGCGCGCGGCCGGGAGATGACGGACCCTCAGGCGCCCCAGGGCGGCCAGGAGAGGCGCGGGGCCCGCCTGGGGGAGGGCGGCGCGCAGGACGTCGGCGAAGTCG
The DNA here is from genome assembly GCF_033794345.1 of Streptomyces niveiscabiei. Lineage (NCBI taxonomy): Bacteria > Bacillati > Actinomycetota > Actinomycetes > Kitasatosporales > Streptomycetaceae > Streptomyces > Streptomyces niveiscabiei. The sequence goes on along the minus strand of NZ_JARAYJ010000021.1, from coordinate 37,360 downwards.
TCCGGGAGCGTGGGGAGGCCGTCCAGACGCAGGACGTGGTCCAGGCGGCGCAGCAGCTCGCCGGGGCGTTCGGCGAGGAGGTCCAGGGCCGTGCGGGTGTCTCTGCCGGCCAGGGCCTCCTCCACGCGCGCGTGCCAGGTCGCCGCTCTCACGCGGGTGCCGTCGATCCGTACCTCGTGGGGGTGGGCGGCTGCGGTGCGCAGGACCTCCTCGCCGAGGTCGCCCGTCATCGGCGTGCCCCGCAGGACCGCGAACGCCAGGGTCGTCCTCGGGTGCCGGGTGTGGTGTTCGAAGGGGTGCAGGGTCTCGGCCGCGCGCTTCCACGCCGTCGGGTGGCGCAGGACGTCCTCCACCAGGCGGGGGCAGCGCTCCAGGACGGCGAGCAGGCGCCGGCGGAGCGCGCGCGGGAGCGAGCGCATCCTCGGCGGCTCGATCAGGTCCGCCTCTCCGCCGGACCACACGCACAGCAGCCGCAGCACGTCCGTAGCGGTCGTCAGATGCGCGTCCAGCAGCGGGAGAACGTCCTCACGGCGGCCCTGTGCGGCCAGCAGACGGCCCAGCACCAGCGCCTTGGTCTCCCGGACCGGCACATCCCGCGGAAACCACTCCACGCCCTTCGGAGCGTGCTCCAGCAGCACGCCGAGATCCTCCCGGTCGCGGGGCGGAAGCGGGGTACGGCGGGCCAGGAGCGTCCGCAGCGCCGCGCCGGCGTCCGCGCGCGCGTCCCTGCCCAGCACCAGCACCTTGAGCGGGCCCACGGCGGCCTCGTTCCGGCGCCGCGGGCGCGTCGGCCTCAGGAAAGGGTCCGCCGCGTCGATCCTGCGGTGGCAGATCGGGCAGCCCGCGTAGTCGGCGCCGTCCCAGCACTCCCGGCACACCAGGTGCGCGCACGGAGACACCGGGTGCACACTCGCCACCGTTCCGCACAGGACGCAGGGCTGTTCCGGCCACTGGAGGAGCAGCGTGAAGACCCGGTCCACCCACAGCGCCTCCGTGTCCTCCGGCACGGACACCGGGAAGTTCCGGAACAGCGGCATGTGCGTGCGGTCCGCGCCGAGTTCTTCATCTATGTACGCGATCAACTCCCGCCCCGCACTCGCCAGTCCGGCCGGCCCCAGCCAGGCCAGCGCCTCCCTCAGCTCCCTGTCCGGCGCGAAACCCCTGTCCAGCAACTCGGCTTCCAGGGCTGTCATGCCGCCCGCCGTCGAAGGATCACCCGGGCGCGGGCCCGGCTGGTCGACGTAGACGGTACGGAGGCGGCGCAGCAGGACGGAGGCGAGTTCGGTCAAGAGGGGTCCCCCGGGAAGGTGAGGTGAGAGGCGGGGGCGGAGAGGGGGTGCGCTAGGAACTTTTCAGGAAGTTGAGAAGGAAGCACACCGGGGAGCCGCCCCCGTGGGGATGACGGTAGGGGGTGGGGAAAGGCGGGGCCACCGGTTTTTCCGGCCGAGGACCGGGCGGCCCGGCGGGGCGTGACCGGAGCCGGGGGCTGCTCGCGGCGGCAGGCGGACGCCGACGACGGGAACACCCCGCTCCCGCGGCTCCCGCGCCCCTTCGGAGAGAGGGACGAGGGGACAGGGCAACTCAGCGGCGGGGCAATCGGGTTGGGGGCCCACGGCGATGAGACGGCCCGCGCTCCCCTCCTCGGCACCGCTGCCCGCGTCCCGCACAGCGGCGACGGCGGCTCGTTACCTCGTGCCGTGTCCCGAACAGTGCCGACGGCGGTTCGTCACCCCGTGCCCGGCGTTGGCGGTTCGTCACGCCGTGCCGTGTCCCGCGCAGCGCCGACGGCGGCTCGTTACCTCGTGCCGTGTCCCGTACAGCGGCGACGGCGGTTCGTCACCCGGTGCTGGCTCCGGCACGCCCCGCCGGGTTCAGACCCACCGCGCCTCGTCCGCGCCCCACCGCCCCGGCGGCCTCTCCCAGTCCACCGGCCCGCCCTCGAACTCCACCGGCGAGCGCGCGTACCGCAACCGCCCGAGCGGGCTGTCCCGTTCGGCGAGCCAGGGCTCCGCACCAGGGCCGCCCCCAGAGCCTTGGCCGTCCCCGGGAGCAGGGCCGTCTCCGGTGCTGTGGCCCGCCCCGGGACCAGGGCTGTCCTCGGTGCCGTGCCCCGCTCTGGGAGCAGTACCGCCCCCGGTGCCATGGCCTGCCCCAGGACCAGGACTGCCCCCGGAGTTGTGCTCCGCCCCCGTACCAGGGTCGTCCTCGGTGCCGCGGCCCGCCTCGTGAGCAGGGCCGTCCCCGATGCCCTGCCCCACCCCGGGACCAGGACCACCCCCGGAGCCGCCCCCCGCCCCATCGCCCCCCTCCGTCAGCCACCGTGCCGTCCGCGCCAGCGCCAGCCGCAGTACCCTCCCGTACCCGTCCCCGTAGTCCCGTTCGGTCACCGCCCGCAGGACCCCGGCGGCCAGCAGGTACCCCGTCCCGTGGTCCAGCGCCTGCGCCGGCAGTGCGCCGGGCCGCTCTCCGTCACCCTCGGTGTCCGCGATCCCCGACGCGGCCTGCACCAGGCTGTCGAACCCCCGCCGCCCGCTCCACGGCCCGTACGCACCCCACGCCGACAGCTGCGCGACGATCACCCCGGGACGCCGCTCGGCGAGCGCCTCGGGGGAGAGGCCGAAACGGTCCAGCGCGCCGGGCCGGTACCCCGTGACGACGACGTCCGCCGACGCCAGCAACCCCTCGAACACCTCCCGGTCGGCGGCCAGATCCACCAGCGCCGACCGCTTCCCGAACCCCGTGTCCGCATGCTGGTCCGGCAACTCCGCGAGCTGCGGCGCGTCCACCCGCAGCACGTCCGCCCCGAGCAGGGCGAGCGTCCGCGTGGCGACGGGACCGGCGATGACCCGGGTGAGGTCCAGGACACGCAGACCGGCGGCGGGAAGCACCACCGGACGACGTCGCGCGTGCGCCTTCGCCTGCCCACCCACCGCCTCGCGCGCGTGCGCGCCACTCCCACCCCCGGCCCACTTCTCCCCGCGCGCATACACCCCCGCCTCCCCCAACCGCTCCCACTCCACCAACGGCCGCCTCCCCACCGCCACCGCCTGCGGGTGTCTCTCCCACTCCGCGCGCGTGCGCAACGCCACCGCGAGTCCCCCCGCCCCGTACACCGCCTCCTCCACCTCGACGGCCGACCGCTCGGCGAGGGCGGCGGCGACGGTGTCGGGCTCACCCGAGGGCACCCCGAGCCCTCGGAGCAACCGCTCCCGGTGATGGGGATAGTTCGCGTGGGTGCGCACCCACCCGTCCCCGGTCCGCCAGAACCGCGACAACGGCGCGAACGTCACCGGAGCACGCCCCCCGACCAGCAGATGGCGTTCGCTCACGAACGCGGCTGCCACGGCCCCGTCGTCCACCCGCACCCCGGGCACCTCGGTCGCCCCGGCCCGCCGGGCGCTGAGCTCGGCGGCGGCCAGCGAGCACACCGCGACACAGGCCCGGGCGAGTTCCCGTACGGGCAGCCGGGACGGCAGCACCCCGTCCCGCGCGGTCACCGAAACTCCGGCCGCCAGCGCCGGATCACCGCCCAGCGCGTCCCACGCCACCGCCGTATCGATCATGTCAACCATGATGCGCCCCGCCACCGGCACGCCCGCGCGGGGCGGGCGTGCCACAGACCAAAAGGGCGGCCCCGGGCGGGGCTACTTCTTGACGGCCTTCAGGGCGTTGACGACGCCGGAGCCGTAGAAGCCGTTGTAGTACTTGCCGCCGACGCAGGTCGCGTCGACGATGCCGTCGCCGTTGCCGTCGTACGGCTCGGTCGGGCAGGACTGCTTGTCGGCCTGGATCTTCAACAGGGCCGTGAGCTGGGCCGGGGACGCCCACGGGTGGGTGGACTTCAGGAGCGCGGCGACGCCCGCGGCGTGCGGCGCGGCCATCGACGTGCCCTGGAGGTAGCCGTACGTGTTGCCCGGCAGCGTCGAGAGGATGCGGCCGTTCTGGGACGGGGTGTCCGGGATCTGGTACCGGTCGCCGCCGGGCGCCGCGACGTCGACCTGGCCGTAGCCGTACGTCGAGTAGTACGACTTGGTGGACTTGACGCCGGTCGCGCTGACCGTGACCAGGCCCGGGAGCTGCGCCGGGACGTCGAAGCACCGGTGCGGGTCGATCGTGCGGGTCACCGGCGTCGTGTCGTTCGGGCTGGTGGTGTCCTCGATCGCGTCGGAGTCGAGGTCGTGGTTGGAGTTCCCGGCGGAGGCGATGCTCAGGGTGCCCTTGCGCTGGGCGTACGACTGGGCCCGGTTCACCGCGTCGACGACGGCCTTCTGGTCGGGGTCGTCGAGGCAGTTGTAGAGGTACGGGTCGACGTAGTAGCTGTTGTTCGTGATCTCCACGCCGTGGTCGGCGGCGAAGACGAACGCGCAGACGACGGCCTCGGGGTAGAAGAACTGGCCCGGGCCCTGCGAGACGCGGATCCCGGAGACCTTGACGCCCGGCGCGACCCCGGCGACGCCGATGCCGTTGCGGGCGGCGGCGATCTCACCGGCGACGTGCGTGCCGTGGTAGTGGCTGGGGTCGGCCGGCCGCCAGGCGCCCGGCGTGGTGTCGGCGACCCCGCCGACGCAGCTCGCGGACTGCGCGGGGGAGAAGTTGGGGGCGAGGTCGGGGTGCGTGTCGTCGACGCCCGTGTCGATGACGGCGACGGTGACCTTCTTGCTGCCGGGGTTGATCTCGGCGGCCTTGTCCGCGCCGATCGCGCGCAGGTCCCACTGGTCGGCCTCCATCGGCTCCTGACCGGCGGTGGCGTCGGCGGCGAGCTGTGCGGCCTGGGCCCGCGTCAGCTTCTGGACCGCGCCCTCGTCGGTCGTGCCGGCCGGCGTGAGCGGCGCCGTACGCGTCGCGCCCGCGGACTGCACGCCCCGGGCCTCGCGTATCTCGGCGGCGAACACCGGGTTGGCGGAGTGCGCGACGATCACGCCGATCTTCTCGTACGCGATCACGACGGTCCCTCCCGCCGCCGTGACCGCCTTCTTCACCGACGCGATCGTGCGGTGGTCCACCTTCGTGTTGACGACGTACGTCAGCGTCCCGGCCTCGGCGGCGACGGAAGCGCCGGCCGGTGCGACGGGCGCCGCGGAAGCCGCCGTCGGCAGGAAGCCGAGGGACGCGGTGAGCGACAGCACGAGGGGGGCCGCGAGGGCGAGACGGCGTCTGGAAGGCAGATGAGCCATGGGGTCTCCACATCATCCGGGTACGGCGAGGCACCGGGCGCGAGGTTCGCGACCGGGCAGGTACATGACCAGTGGTACGTCCCGAAGCTATCCGCCCGACCGGTGCGCGGCAATGACTTCCGGAGATCGCGTTCCGGATTCCGGGCACCCCGAATCCCCCGAACGTCAACTTTCGAAACAACCCGAACGAGTTGAACCGGCCTCAACGCGGCGCCGTGACCTTGGGCAGGAAGCCCGAGGCCGATCGAGCTTCCGTCGTATGCCTGTACATATATGCCTGTACGTCCGTTAGATCCGACCTTCGCAACGCGAGGAGACTCCGTGGCCACCGAGACACCGCCCCCTTCGAAGATCCCAGCCCAGCGCCCCTCGGCCGAGGAGTTCGAAGCGGTCCAGGAGAGCGCGGAATTCGGTGAACTGCGCCGCTCCTACCGCTCGTTCGCCTTCCCGCTGACGGTCGGCTTCATCGCCTGGTACCTGCTGTACGTCCTGCTCTCCAACTACGCGGGCGATTTCATGGGCACCACCGTCGTCGGCAACATCAACGTCGCCCTCGTCCTCGGCCTCGCCCAGTTCCTCACCACGTTCCTCATCGCCTGGTGGTACGCGCGCACCGCCGCCGCCAAGTTCGACCCCAAGGCCGAGGCCATCAAGACCCGTATGGAGAACGCCGAATGAGCGCCCTGACCACTCTTGCGGCCACTGGCGCGGCGAGCGAGCACCGCACGCTGATCATCAGCCTGTTCTCGGTGTTCGTCGCCGCCACCCTGGTCATCACCGTCTGGGCGGGCCGGCAGACCAAGAACGCCTCCGACTTCTACGCGGGCGGACGCCAGTTCACCGGCTTCCAGAACGGCCTCGCCGTCGCCGGCGACTACATGTCCGCCGCCTCCTTCCTCGGCATCGCGGGCGCCATCGCCCTGTTCGGATACGACGGTTTCCTCTACTCCATCGGCTTCCTGGTCGCCTGGCTCGTCGCCCTCCTGCTGGTCGCCGAACCCCTGCGCAACTCCGGCCGCTACACGATGGGCGACGTCCTCGCCTACCGGATGCGCCAGCGCCCGGTCCGCACGGCCGCCGGTACCTCCACCATCGTCGTGTCGATCTTCTACCTGCTCGCGCAGATGGCCGGTGCGGGCGTCCTCGTCTCGCTGCTCCTCGGCATCACCAGCGACGCCGGGAAGATCGCCATCGTCGCGCTGGTCGGCGTCCTGATGATCGTCTACGTCACCATCGGCGGCATGAAGGGCACCACCTGGGTCCAGATGGTCAAGGCCGTCCTCCTCATGGCGGGCGCCCTGCTGCTGACCTTCCTCGTGATGCTCAAGTTCGACTTCAACATCTCCGACCTGCTCGGCACCGCCGCCGACAACAGCGGCAAGGGCGCCGCCTTCCTGGAGCCGGGCCTCAAGTACGGCCTCACCGGCACCACCAAGCTCGACTTCATCTCGCTGGGCATCGCCCTGGTGCTCGGCACCGCCGGGCTCCCGCACATCCTGATCCGCTTCTACACGGTGCCCACCGCGCAGGCCGCCCGGAAGTCCGTCCTGTGGGCCATCGGCCTCATCGGCGCCTTCTATCTGATGACCCTCGCCCTCGGCTTCGGCGCCGCGGCCCTGATCAGCAACGCCGAGATCACCGCGTCCAACAAGGCGGGCAACACGGCCGCGCCACTCCTCGCCCTCCATCTGGGCGGCGTCGACTCCAACTGGGGCGCCATTTTGCTCGCGTCGATCTCCGCCGTCGCCTTCGCGACGATCCTCGCGGTGGTCGCCGGCCTCACCCTGGCGTCCTCGTCGTCCTTCGCGCACGACATCTACGCCAACGTCATCAAGAAGGGCAAGGCCAGCGAGAAGGACGAGATCCGCGCCGCCCGCTGGGCCACCGTCGGTATCGGCGCGGTATCGATCCTGCTGGGCGCCCTCGCCCGTGACCTGAACGTCGCGGGCCTCGTCGCCCTCGCCTTCGCGGTCGCCGCCTCCGCCAACCTGCCGACCATCCTCTACAGCCTCTTCTGGAAGCGCTTCACGACCACGGGCGCCCTCTGGTCGATCTACGGCGGCCTCGTCAGCGCCGTCGGCCTGGTGCTGTTCTCGCCGGTCGTCTCCGGCAAGGCCACGTCGATGTTCCCGGACGTCGACTTCCACTGGTTCCCGCTGGAGAACCCCGGCATCATCTCGATCCCGGTCGGCTTCCTCCTCGGCATCGTCGGCACCTACCTCTCGAAGGAGGAGCCCGACGCGAAGAAGTACGCCGAGCTGGAGGTCCGCTCCCTCACGGGCACCGGCGCGCACTGACGCCACCGCCCGTGACCCGAAGGGCCGTGCCGCACCCCCTCCGGCGGCGCGGCCCTTCGTACGTCCGGGGCCGCGGGCACTCGATCATTGTCAGTGGTGTCACGTAGGCTCGCGGGTAACGGAAAGGCAATTCCGGGACAGACGGCGGGGGAGGGGACCAGGATGCTCATCGACACCTACGGCCGCAAGGCGACCGACCTCAGGATCTCCCTGACGGACCGCTGCAACCTGCGGTGCACGTACTGCATGCCCGAAGAGGGCCTGCAATGGCTCGCGAAACCCGACCTCCTCACGGACGACGAGATCGTCCGCCTCGTCGGCGTCGCCGTGCGCCTCCTCGGCATCGAGGAGGTCCGCTTCACCGGCGGCGAACCCCTCCTGCGCCCCGGCCTCGTCGGCATCGTCGAGCGCGTCGCCGCCCTCGCCCCGCGCCCCCAGATGTCCCTCACGACCAACGGCATCGGGCTGCGGCGCACCGCCACCGCCCTCAAGGCGGCCGGCCTCGACCGGGTCAACGTCTCGCTGGACACCCTCCGCCCCGACGTCTTCAAGACCCTCACCCGCCGCGACCGCCACCAGGACGTCCTGGCCGGCCTGACCGCCGCGAGCGAGGCGGGCCTCACCCCCGTCAAGGTCAACGCCGTCCTGATGCCGGGCTTCAACGAGGACGAGGCCCCCGACCTCCTCGCCTGGGCCATCGAGCACGCCTACGAACTCCGCTTCATCGAGCAGATGCCGCTGGACGCGCAGCACGGCTGGAAGCGCGACGGCATGGTCACCGCGGGCGACATCCTCACGTCCCTGCGCACCCGCTTCGACCTCACCCCCGAGACCCAGGGCGAACGGGGCTCGGCCCCCGCCGAACGCTGGCTGGTGGACGGCGGCCCCTACAAGGTCGGCGTCATCGCCTCGGTCACCCGCCCCTTCTGCGCCGCCTGCGACCGCACCCGCCTCACCGCCGACGGCCAGATCCGCACCTGCCTGTTCGCCCGCGAGGAGACCGACCTGCGCGCGGCCCTGCGCGAGGGCGCGTCCGACGAGGAACTGGCGAGGATCTGGCGCGTCGCGATGTACGGGAAGAAGGCGGGCGCGGGGCTGGACGACCCCTCGTTCGTGCAGCCGGAGCGGCCGATGTCGGCGATCGGCGGCTGACCCCAAGGTCGACGCCAAAGCCAACGCCAGGGACGCCAGAGCCGACGCCAGGGCTGGTCAGGCTCCGTCGGGAGCTTCCCAGTCCTCGAACTTGACGATGTCCTTCAGGAACCCCCGCACCCCCAGGAACTGCGACAGATGCTCGCGGTGCTCCTCGCACGCGAGCCACGTCTTGCGCCGCTCCGGCGTATGGATCTTCGGGTTGTTCCAGGCCAGCACCCACACAGCGGCGTCGCGGCAGCCCTTGGCGGAGCAGATGGGGGTTTCGTCAGTCACAGCGCCGTCTCACAGACCCGTACAAAAGGCGACGCCGAGCAGCCACGGGGGGAGCTGCCCGGCGTCGGTCCGTCGCTCCGACGGGGGATGCGGAGCGCCTAGGAAGTATGTCACGGCAAGGCGCTCGCACGGGACCGGAACAACATGATTGATCTGAGCTTTTCTTGAGCCTTGTCCACACCCGACGGACAGTGCGTTCACTGTTACCGACCGGTAGTGCCCGGCCTCGCGTCACCCGCGGAAGACGGCGCCGGCGATTCCGGTGCACGCTCCGCAACGCGCGGCCCCGCCAGCCGCGCCCGCCCCGGCGAGGGCACGAACGTCGACGGCAGCCCCGGCGCGTTCTCCCGCCCCGCGTTCGCGATCACGACCGCGATGTACGGCAGCAGGATCCCGAGGGCCAGCGCGACCATCGCGACATGCCGCTCCACGTTCCACAACAGCGCCGCGAGCACCACCGACACCGTCCGCACGGACATCGAGATGATGTACCGCCGCTGCCTCTGCCGCACGTCGTCCGCCAGGCCCTGCCGTGCCCCGGTGATCCGGAACACCTGGCCGTTCCCCGCGGCACCCTGCTTCCGCATCACATTCCACCGTCCGCCCGACTGCGACTCCCCCCGGGCACGGAACCGGCCCCGGGCCCTGCCCACGTTACGCCGCGCCTGCGCAGCCTTCGAGCCCGGGGCGCCTCCCGGCCGGGCGATCCTCCTGCGCCCAGCCGTGTACGCCCGCCTCGACATGCGGCGTAGCGCGACCGGACCGACACTGGGGGCACTGCTCACGTCGATCCGTACAAGGAGGCAGCCATGGGCTGGTTGTGGGCGATCATCGTAGGGTTCGTGCTGGGCCTGCTCGCGAAGGCGATCATCCCGGGCAAGCAGCACAGCCCTCTCTGGCTGACCACCATCTTCGGCATCCTCGGCGCGATCGTCGGCAACGCCCTCGCCCGGGCCGTCGGCATCGACGCGACCCGCGGCATCGACTGGGGCCGCCACGCGTTCCAGCTGATCGCGGCGGTCGTGATCGTCTTCCTGGGCGACATGGCGTACTCGGCGACGCTGGGCAGGAACAAGCAGCGCACGTGAACTGAGAACGCAGGGGGCCGCTGACGCCCCAAGGGGCGCGGGGCTGTGTCGATTTGCGGCTACCGCCGCGTGGGCGCAACCAGCCACAACGAACCGGCAGCCGCAAAGCTCTCCGCGCCCCGAACGGCGTCTAGGCGCTCGTCACTTCCACAGCGGCAAGACTCTTCTTCCCTCGCCGCAGCACGAGCCACCGCCCATGCAGCAGATCCTCCTTGGCCGGCACCGCGTCTTCGGAAGTGACCTTCACGTTGTTCACGTAGGCCCCGCCTTCCTTGACGGCCCGCCGCGCAGCGGACTTGCTGGCGACCAGCCCGACCTCCGCGAACAGGTCCACGACGAGCCCGAGTTCGGCGACCTTGACGTGCGGCAGCTCGGAGAGCGACGCGGCCAGGGTCTTGTCGTCCAGCTCCGTCAGCTCGCCCTGCCCGAACAACGCCTTGGACGCGGCGACCGCGGCCTCCATCTGGTCCGCGCCGTGCACCAGCGTCGTCAGCTCCTCGGCGAGCGCCCGCTGAGCGGCCCGCGCCTGCGGACGCTCCTCGGTCTGCCGCTCCAGCTCCTCGATCTCCTCACGGGAACGGAAGCTGAAGATGCGCAGGAACTTGGAGACGTCCCGGTCGTCCGCGTTCAGCCAGAACTGGTAGAACGCGTACGGCGTCGTCATCTCCGCGTCGAGCCAGACCGTCCCGGACTCGGTCTTGCCGAACTTCGTGCCGTCCGCCTTGGTGATCAGCGGCGTCCCCAGCGCGTGCACCTCGGCCTGCGGCTCGACCCGGTGGATCAGGTCCGTGCCCGACGTGAGGTTGCCCCACTGGTCGCTGCCGCCGGTCTGGAGCGTGCAGCCGTAGCGGCGGTACAGCTCCAGGAAGTCCATGCCCTGGAGGATCTGGTAGCTGAACTCCGTGTAGCTGATGCCCGCGTCGGAGTTGAGCCGCCGGGAGACGGCCTCCTTGGCGATCATCTTGTTGACCCGGAAGTACTTGCCGACGTCCCGCAGGAACTCGATGGCCGACATGCCCTGGGTCCAGTCCAGGTTGTTGACCATCCGCGCGGCGTGGGGCCCCTCGAAGTCGAGGAACCGCTCGATCTGCCCGCGCAGCCGCTCCACCCAGCCGGCCACGACCTCCGGCGCGTTCAGCGTGCGCTCCGCCGTCGGCTTCGGGTCGCCGATCAGGCCCGTCGCCCCGCCGACCAGGCCGAGCGGACGGTTGCCCGCCTGCTGGATCCGCCGCATCGTCAGGATCTGCACGAGGTTGCCGAGGTGCAGGCTGGGCGCGGTCGGGTCGAAGCCGCAATAGAACGTGACGGGACCGTCCGCGAACGCCTTGCGCAATGCGTCCTCGTCAGTGGAGAGGGCGACCAGCCCGCGCCACTTCAGCTCGTCGACGATGTCCGTCACGGTTCTCTTGTCTCCTAGATCACACAGATGAAGATCACGCAGGCGGCCGACCGGCCACCGCCTACGAGGTTATACGCCCTGACTGACAGAGCTCATATTGAAATCCGGCACCCGCAGCGCCGGCATCGCCGCCCGCGTGAACCAGTCGCTCCACTCCCGCGGCAGCGTCTTCTCCGTACGCCCCGCCTCGACGGCCCGCCCCAGCAGGTCGACCGGCGACTCGTTGAACCGGAAGTTGTTGACCTCCCCGACGACCTCGCCGTCCTCGACGAGGTACACGCCGTCCCGGGTGAGCCCGGTGAGCAGCAGCGTCGCCGGGTCGACCTCGCGGATGTACCAGAGGCACGTCAGCAGCAGCCCCCGCCCGGTCGCCGCGACCATCTCGTCCAGGGTCTGCGAGCCACCGCCGTCGAGGATGAGGTTGTCCCCGCCGGGAGCGACCGGCAGCCCGGTGAGCGCGGCGCTGTGCCGGGTGGTGACCAGGTTCTTCAGCTCGCCGTTCCCGACCCACTCGGTCGCCCGCACGGGCAGCCCGTTGTCGAAGACGGACGTGTCGCCGCCGGAGGAGTGCGCGATGACGAACGGCGCGGATTCGAGCCCCGGCTCGTGCGGGTCGCTGCGCAGCGACAGCGGCAGCTCGGTCAGCCGCTCACCGAGCCGCGTACCGCCGCCCGGCTTCGAGAACACCGTCCGCCCCTCGGTCGCGTCCCGCCCCGACTGCGACCACATCTGGTAGATCAGCAGGTCGGCGACGGCGGTCGGCGGCAGCAGCGTCTCGTACCGCCCGGCGGGCAGCTCGATACGCCGCTGGGCCCAGCCCAGGCGTACGGCCAGCTCCGCGTCGAGCGCGGCCGGGTCGACGTCCTTGAAGTCCCGCGTGGAGCGCCCGGCCCACGCGGAGCGCGTACGGTCGGGCGACTTGGCGTTCAGCTCCAGCGTGCCGTTGGGCTGGTCGTGCCGGAGCCTGAGCCCCGTCGAGGTGCCGAGGTAGGTGGAGACCAGCTCGTGGTGGGCGAACCCGTACAGTTCGCGCCCGCCCGCCCGCGCGCGGGCGAACGCCTCGCCCAGCGCGGGCGCGAAGTCCGCGAACACGGCGGACGACGTCTCGGCGGGCGCCTCCGTGAACTCCGGCGAGAGCGGCGTGCCCGACACCAGCGGCTGCGCGTCCTCGGCGGGCCCGGCGGCGCGCGCCGCGTCCTCGGCGGCCCGGACGAGGGACTCCAGCTCGTCGCTCGTGACGGCGGCCCGCGTCACCACGCCCGACGCGGTGCCCTCCGCGCCGTCCACGGTCGCGATGACGGTCAGCGTCCGCCCGCGCGTGACGCCGTTCGTCGTCAGGGCGTTGCCCGCCCAGCGCAGGTTCGCCGACGACTGCTCGTCCGCGACGACGACACACCCGTCCGCACGGGACAGCTCCAGGGCCCGCTCGACGATCTCGTGCGGCTTGCTGACGGCGGCACTCATCGCCCGGCCTCCTGAGTGGTGTTCAAAATGTTGACGCCCTTGAAGAGCGCGGACGGACAGCCGTGCGACACCGCCGCGACCTGCCCGGGCTGGGCCTTGCCGCAGTTGAAGGCGCCGCCGAGCACGTACGTCTGGGGCCCGCCGACCGCCGTCATCGACCCCCAGAAGTCCGTGGTCGTCGCCTGGTACGCGACGTCCCGCAGCTGGCCGGCGAGGCGGCCGTTCTCGATGCGGAAGAAGCGCTGGCCGGTGAACTGGAAGTTGTAGCGCTGCATGTCGATGGACCAGGAGCGGTCGCCGACGACGTAGATGCCGCGCTCGACGCCCCCGATGAGGTCCTCCGTGGACATGCCGGCCGGGTCGGGGGCCAGCGACACGTTCGCCATGCGCTGGACGGGGACATGGCCCGGCGAGTCCGCGTACGCGCACCCGTTGGACCGCCCGAGCCCCGTCAGCTTCGCGATGCGCCGGTCGAGCTGGTACCCGACGAGCGTGCCCTTGCGGACCAGGTCCCAGGACTGGCCCGCGACACCCTCGTCGTCGTACCCGATCGTCGCGAGCCCGTGCTCGGCCGTGCGGTCGCCGGTGACGTTCATCAGCTCGGAGCCGTACCGCAACTTGCCGAGCTGGTCGAAGGTCGCGAAGGAGGTCCCGGCGTACGCGGCCTCGTAGCCGAGCGCGCGGTCGAGTTCGGTGGCGTGGCCGATGGACTCGTGGATCGTCAGCCACAGGTTGGAGGGGTCGACGACGAGGTCGTACAGGCCCGCCTCGACGCTCGGCGCGCGCATCTTCTCCGCGAGGAGCGAGGGCATCTCGGCGAGTTCGGCGTCCCAGTCCCAGCCGGTGCCGGTGAGGTACTCCCAGCCCCGGCCGGCCGGCGGGGCGAGGGTGCGCATCGAGTCGAACTCGCCGCTGGACTCGTCGACGGAGACGGCCGTGAGCTGCGGGTGCAGCCGGACGCGCTGCTGCGTCGTCACCGTGCCCGCCGTGTCCGCGTAGAACTTGTTCTCGTGGACGGTCAGCAGCGAGGCGTCGACGTGGTCGACCCCGTCCGCCGCGAGCAGCCGTCCGCTCCACTCCCCGAGCAGCCCCGTCTTCTCCTCGTCCGGCACGGAGAACGGGTCGGTCTCGTACGCCGACACCCACGTCTTCTCGGCGTGCACGGGCTCGGCCGCCAGCTCCACCCGCTCATCGGACCCGGCGGCCCGGATGACCTGCGCGGACAGCTTGGCCATGGCGACGGCCTGCGAGGCGACCTTCGCGGCGGCGTCCATGCTCAGATCCACGCCGGAGGCGAACCCCCACGTCCCGCCGTGCACGACCCGCACGGCATACCCGAGATCCGTGGAGTCCGACGACCCCGCCGGCCGCCCGTCCCTCAGCCGCCACGCCGCACTGCGCACCCGCTCGAACCGGAAGTCGGCGTGCTCGGCCCCCAACGCCCGCGCCCGCGCGAGCGCGGCATCCGCGAGGGCCCGTAGCGGGAGGGCCAGAAACGATGGATCGATCTCATGGGGCACGGGTGGGATCCCTTCGGGGCGCTCGCCTGTGATGACCGTCGCAGGCAGTGAATCATGTCCCACCACGCCCGTTCCCCCGAAATCCCGCCCCTGTCCGGACCCCGGCGCCGACTGTAGGAACCCCACAGCCAGGTTCATGACCCACTGTCGGTGCCCGAATGTCCGCGAAAGGGGGTGGGCGGATAGGTTTTCGGGGAAGCCGCCTGTCGGTCCAACGGCCGGGCGGATGTGTCAGACCCCTATCGAAAGGGTGATCCGTTGAGCCGCTCGGTTCTCGTCACCGGAGGCAACCGGGGCATCGGCCTCGCCATCGCCCGCGCATTCGCCGACGCCGGCGACAAGGTCGCGATCACGTACCGCTCGGGTGAGCCTCCGGAGGCCCTCACCAAACTGGGCTGCCTCGCGGTCAAGTGCGACATCACCGACCCCGAGCAGGTCGAGCAGGCGTACAAGGAGATCGAGGAGCAGCACGGCAACGTCGAGGTGCTCGTCGCCAACGCCGGCATCACCAAGGACCAGCTCCTGATGCGCATGTCCGAGGACGACTTCACGTCGGTCGTCGACACGAACCTCACGGGCACCTTCCGGGTCGTCAAGCGCGCCAACCGCGGCATGCTGCGCGCCAAGAAGGGCCGCGTCGTCCTGATCTCCTCGGTCGTCGGCATGTACGGCGGCCCCGGCCAGGCCAACTACGCCGCCTCCAAGGCCGGCCTCGTCGGCTTCGCCCGCTCCCTCGCCCGCGAGCTGGGCTCCCGCAACCTCACCTTCAACGTCGTGGCCCCCGGTTTCGTCGACACCGACATGACCAAGGTCCTCACCGACGAGCAGCGCGCCGCCATCGTGTCCCAGGTGCCGCTCGGCCGGTACGCGCAGCCGGAGGAGATCGCCGCGACGGTGCGGTTCCTCGCCTCCGACGAAGCCTCGTACATCACTGGAGCCGTCATCCCCGTTGACGGCGGACTGGGAATGGGTCACTGATCACCATGAGCGGAATCCTCGACGGCAAGCGCGTCCTGATCACCGGCGTGCTGATGGAGTCCTCCATCGCCTTCCACGCCGCGAAGCTGGCCCAGGAGCAGGGCGCCGAGATCATCCTCACGGCGTTCCCGCGCCCGACGCTCACCGAGCGCATCGCGAAGAAGCTGCCCAAGCCCACCAAGGTCATCGAGCTGGACGTCACCAACGACGAGCACCTGGGCCGGCTGGCCGACGTCGTCGGCGAGGAGCTCGGCGGCCTCGACGGCGTCGTCCACTCCATCGGCTTCGCGCCGCAGGACGCGCTCGGCGGAAACTTCCTCAACACGCCGTTCGAGTCCGTGGCCACCGCCATGCACGTCTCGGCGTACTCCCTCAAGTCGCTCACCATGGCCTGCCTGCCGCTGATGCAGAGCGGCGGCTCCGTCGTCGGCCTCACCTTCGACGCGCAGTACGCCTGGCCGCAGTACGACTGGATGGGCCCCGCCAAGGCCGCCCTCGAAGCGACCAGCCGCTACATCGCCCGCGACCTCGGCAAGCAGAACATCCGCTGCAACCTCATCTCCGCCGGCCCGATCGGCTCCATGGCCGCGAAGTCGATCCCCGGCTTCAGCGACCTGGCCGCCGTCTGGGACCACCGCTCCCCGCTGGAGTGGGACCTCAAGGACCCCGAGCCGGCCGGCAAGGGCATCGTCGCGCTGCTCAGCGACTGGTTCCCGAAGACGACGGGCGAGATCATCCACGTGGACGGCGGGCTGCACGCGATCGGTGCGTGACGCTGCCGCTGAGGCCGGGCGTGGACTGAGGCCGGGCTTCGCCCCTGGCCGGTGCCCGCTCGGCTCCGGTTTCACCGAGGGTCCGTCTCCGGGAGCTGTCTCCCGGGTGCGGGCCCTCACCCGTTCGGCCCTCCAGACCGGGCCCCCGCGGCGGTCGAGGGACAGGCTGGAGGCACGCCTGTAGGAGTACGTCTCTCCCAGGAGGTTCCCTTGTGCGCCTGTCCCGCAGCGTCACCCCTGCGATAGCCGCCGTCGCCCTGCTGCTCTGCCTGCCGTACGAAGCGCTGCCCCGCGCGCGCGAGCCTGAACGGGAGCCGTCCGCGCAGCCGTTCGGCGCCGAGTGCCGTACCGGCGTGGAGGGTTCCCGCGCCGTCGCCTGGTGCCACAACCCCTACCCCGACACGGACCGCGTCCGCCTGCACGTGGAGTGCGCGCGCTGGTGGGACATCGACACGGACACGGCCGCCGTCGACGCGGGCCCGGCCAGGACCGTACGGCTGACCGGCCGGTGCTGGAAGGAGATCCGTACGGTGTGGGTCAGCCACCAGCGGGGGTGACCGTCCCGAACCGGCACCCGAACGCGTGCCCCGCCGCCTCCGCCGCCGCCCCCTGCGCGTCCCCCGCGCGGATCGCCTCGATCAGCCGCGCGTGTTCCACGTACGACCCCGGCGACAGCTCCGGGCCCACGTCGTCGCGCAGGAAGTCCCGCAGCACCTCGCCGAGATCGGCGTACAGCGCGGTCATCGCGTCGTTGTGGGACGCCGCCACCACCGCCAGGTGCAGCGTCGCGTCCGCCGCCACGAACGCCTCCCGCTCCCCGGACGCCCATGCCTCCTCCCGCCGCGCCAGCAGCGCGTCCAGCTGACGCAGGTCCTTGTCCGTACGGCGCTCCGCGGCCAGCCGCGCCGCGCTGGACTCCAGGGCCGCGCGCAGCTCGGCGATGTGCCGGGGGTCGGCGCCGGCGAAGCGGCGCTGCATGACGCCGGCGAGTTCGCTCGTCGCGGCGACGTACGTCCCCGAACCCTGCCGGATGTCGAGCAGGCCGTTGTGCGCGAGCGCGCGGACCGCCTCGCGGACGGTGTTGCGGGCCACGCCCAGCTGCTCGACCAGCTCGGGTTCGGTGGGGATACGGGAGCCGACGGCCCACTCGCCGGAGGTGATCTGCTGGCGCAGCGCCGCGATGACCTGTTCGGAGAGGGCGGAGCGGTGGGGGTGCGTCAGGGCCATGGGACACCTTCGCACGGGAGGGGCGGGGTGGACGAGGTGGCCCGACCGGCCACGGCTGGACAGCGAATCATCCTATGATTCTATGATGGGTGCATGGCGAGCAAGACGACACGGCGTACGACGGCCCCGGCACCCCCCACGCCCCCGGCACCGGCCGCACCGGCCGCACCGGAACCCGGCCCGCGCACGCCCGCCCGGGCGAAACGGCTCCTCGTCCTCGCGATCGTCCTCACCGCCGTCAACCTCCGCCCCGCCATCACCAGCCTCGGCGCGCTCCTCGAAGACGTCCGCGCCGGCCTGGGCATGAGCGGCGGCGTCGCCGGACTCCTCACGTCCCTGCCGCCTCTCTGCTTCGCGGTCCTCGGCATCGCCGCCCCGCGCCTGGCGGGCCGCTTCGGCGCCACCCGGGTCGTCGGCGCGGGCCTGATCGCCCTCACCACCGGCCTCGCCCTCCGCCCCTACCTGGGCGGAGTCCCCGGCTTCCTCACCGCCAGCGCCCTCGCCCTCACGGGCATCGCCGTCGGCAACGTCCTCATGCCGGTCATCGTCAAACGCCACTTCCCGGACCGCGTGGGCCCCATGACGGGCCTGTACTCCATGGGCCTGGCCCTCGGCACAGCCGCGGCAGCCGCGGCCACCGTGCCACTGACGGACACACTGGGGGAGGGCTGGCGAACCGGCCTCGCGGTGTGGGCCGGGCTCGCGGGGGTGGCGGTGGTGCCGTGGGCGCTGTTCGGGAGGGGGACACGGAGGGCACGGGCCGGTACGGACGCGGGGACAGGCGAACCGGCGCGGGCGAGCGGGCGGAGGCGGGGCCGAGGGGGCGGGCCGACCGGAGGGACACGCAAGGCCGCAGCAGCTTCGGGAGCCGCCCCGACAGCCGAGGCGAGCCACGCCGGGACCCGCCCCGGGGACGGCGCTGCCGCAGGGACACACGAGGCCGCAGCAGCCTCGGGAGCCGACCCGACGGCAGAGCACCGGCAGGCGGGCGCGTGTGATGCCGCAGCCCGCGCGGGGGAGAACACGCCGGGCTCGGCCCGAGAGGCCGAGGCGAGCCACGCCGGGACCCGCGCCGGGGCGCACGCCGAGGCCCGCCCCGCGGACAACGCGCCGGCACGCGCGCAGCGCGTGGCCCCGCCGCGACTCCCCGCGAGCGCGCGCCCGTCCCGGCCCGCCTCCCTGCGGATCACCCGGAGCCGTACCGCCTGGGCCCTCGCCGTGTTCTTCGGGCTCCAGGCCACCGGCGCGTACGTGACGATGGGCTGGATGCCGCAGATCTTCCGGGACGCCGGGGTCTCCGCGGGCACCGCGGGGCTGCTCCTCGCCGTCACCATGGTGCTCGGCGTGCCCCTGGCCTTCGTCATTCCCCGGCTGGCCACCCGGCTCCCTCACCAAGGGCCGATCGTCGTCGCGCTCGGTGCCTGCGGCCTCGCGGGGTACACCGGCCTGTACGTCGCTCCCGCCGCCGGCGCCTGGGCCTGGGCCCTGCTCCTCGGGGTCGCCAACTGCGCCTTCCCCCTCGCCCTCACGATGGTCGGCATGCGGGCCCGCACGGGCGCGGGCGTGGCCCAGCTCTCCGGGTTCGCCCAGGGCGTCGGCTACCTGATCTCCATCCCCGGCCCCCTCCTCATCGGCGTCCTCTACCAGGCCACCGGCGACTGGGACGTCCCCCTGACCCTCATGGCCCTCCTCCTGGTCCCCCAGACCGCGGTGGGCGTCCTGGCGGGCCGCGGACGGACGGTGGAGGAGGAACTGACCGCCTGACGAGCGGGACCGGCGAGACCGGCAGGACCGGCACGGCCTTCCTCGCCGCTCCACCTTCGATCCCCGCCCCGCCTCCGCTCCGGCCCCTTCACCACCCCGCCCCCCACCCCCCTCGTACCGGGTGCGAAACTGGCCGTATGCCTCTGCTCGACCCGAATCCGCAGAACGGCCAGCGGAAGATGCTCATCGTCTTCGGCTCGTTCCTCGCCATCTTCATCGTGATCGCCGTCATCGCCACGATCGCCTCGCCCTGAACCATCCGCCCCAGCGGCGCCGGGGGGTGGGGTTAACCCCCCGTCCCCTAGGGGGTGAGGGTCAGGGTGAAGTGGGTGGAAGTCCGGATGGGCCGCCCCTTGCGCGCCGCGTACCTTCGAGTCGTGGCCGTGGGAGACGGCCGCGGGACCACTCGAAGCGCTGCGGAGGAACCATGCCGGCCCGTCCCCACACCCGCCCCCACCCGGCGACCACGGGCGGCGCGGACATCCGTATCCCCTGGTGGGCCCTGGCCCTGCCGATCCTCGCGTTCCTCGTCCTGTTCAGCCTGGTCCTCAACCCGTCGGACGCGCAGGCGGCGGCCACGCACCCCACCTTGACGCAGCTGCTGGAACACCTCCAGCGGCTGATGACGAGCTAGGACGCACCGCCGCCCACCCGGCGGCCGAACACTTCCCGAACCCCCTCACCCCCACCGGTCCCGCCTGTCAACTAGCCGAGCCCGGTGGCCTGTTTCGTGCGAAGCTGGACGGCATGAGCGTTGAAGAACCCCGCACGATCGTCCTCCTCCGCCACGCGAAAGCCGACTGGAACGACGGAGACGACCACGAGAGGCCGCTCGCCGAGCGAGGCCGCAAGGACGCCCCTCTCGTCGGCCGGAAACTGGCGCAGACGGGACTCAGCTTCGACCTGGCTCTGTGCTCCACCGCGACCCGCACCCGCGAGACCTGGAAACTGGCGGTCCAGGAACTCCCCGAGCGCCCGAGGACGGTGTACGAGGAGCGGGTGTACGAGGCGTCCCTCGGCGAACTGATCGCCCTGCTCAACGAGGTCTCGGACGAGGTGCGCACCCTCATCCTCATCGGCCACAACCCGGGCATCCACGCCCTCGCGGACGCGCTCGCCGGAGACAGCGAGGGCGACCTGCTCGCGCGGATGAACCGCACCGGCTATCCGACCGGCGCCTACGCCCTGCTCACCTTCGACGGCTCCTGGAAGTCCGTGGAACACGGCGTGGGCAGGCTTGCCGACTTCTGGTCCCCGCACGCGTGACACCACAGGGCCCGGCACCGCTCATGGCGGCGCCGGGCCCTCGTACGAAGCTCAGTCCTCGTCGTGCGTGTCGGCCGCCTCGACCTCTTCCCGCGTAACCCCCAGCAGATACAGCACCGTGTCGAGGAACGGCACGTTGACGGCGGTGTGCGCGGCCTCCCGGACGACCGGCTTCGCGTTGAACGCGACGCCGAGACCCGCCGCGTTCAGCATGTCGAGGTCGTTCGCGCCGTCCCCGATGGCGACGGTCTGCGCGAGCGGTACGCCCGCCTCCGCCGCGAACCGCCGCAGCAGCCGCGCCTTCCCGGCCCGGTCGACGATCTCCCCGGTGACCCGCCCGGTCAGCTTCCCGTCGACGATCTCCAGCGTGTTCGCCTGCGCGAAGTCCAGCCCGAGCCGCTCCTTGAGGTCGTCGGTGACCTGCGTGAACCCGCCGGATACGACCCCGACCTGATACCCGAGCCGCTTCAGCGTACGAATGAGGGTCCGCGCGCCCGGCGTGAGCCGCACCTCCTCGCGGACCTTGTCCACCACCGACGCGTCGAGCCCCGCGAGCAGCTCCACGCGCGCGTGCAGCGACTGCTCGAAGTCCAGCTCGCCCCGCATCGCCGCGGCCGTGACCTCCGCGACCTGCTCCTCGCACCCGGCGTGCGCCGCGAAGAGCTCGATCACCTCGTCCTGGATCAGCGTCGAGTCGACGTCCATGACGATCAGCCGCTGGGCCCGCCGGTGCAGGCCCGCCGCGACGACCGCGATGTCGACGCCGAGCGCCGCCGCGTCCGTCACCAGCGCGGTCCGCAGCGGTTCCGTCTCGACGCCGGACACCGCGAACTCCACCGCCGTCACCGGGTACTTGGCGAGCCGGAAGATACGGTCGATGTTGCCGCCGGCCTTCGTGATCCGCGCGGCGACAGCGGCCGTCGCCTCGGCGGTCAACGGATGCCCGAGCACGGTCACGAGCGAGCGCCCGAGTCCACGCGGCCGGTTGTCACCGAGGCCGGAGATGATCTCCGCCTGCATCTTCATCGACTCGGCCCAGCTGTGCACGGTCGACCGCAGCTCCCCCTCAAGCCCCCGAGGCGGCTCGGTCACCAGCGCACACAGCACCATCCGCCCCCGGGTCACCACCTGCTCGATGTCAACGACATCGACGGCGTAAGCGGCCAGCGTGTCGAACAACCCGGCCGTGATCCCGGGCCGGTCCTTGCCGAAGATCTTGACAAGAAGAGTAGGAACGTCCGAGGCCGGAGCCTGCGTCTGCGTATCGCTCATGGTCCCTACACCGTAACCGCCCCCTCGCCCCCCGCGCCGCCCAGGTCCAACAGCCGGACGGAAAACACTGGCCAACGGAAACATGACGAACCCAAGACAACAACACATCACCCACCTGCACCGCAGCCACCCCGACCCGCCCCCGATCCACTCCCTTCGCCCAGCCGCGCCCAGTCGCCCCGCCCCCGCTTCACGCTCTTCGCCCCACCTGCGCCCGGCCGCCCCGCACTAGCTTCACCCCCCCTTTGCCCAACTGCGGGTAGTCGCGCCGCACTCCCACCGCCCCGCACTGCTCCGCCCCCTTCGCCGTAGCTGCGCCCAGCCGTGCCCCCCACCGTCCCGCACTCGCTCCACCCCCCCTGCCGTAGCTGCGGGCAGTCGTGCCGCTAGGGGCGGCACGGGTGGGCGCAGCGGCACCCCGCAAGCGCGGGCGAGCGACAACGCCCCCACCTCAGCCACCCCCCACCCGCACCCGAACCACCACCGCAGCCGCACCGACCCGCCCCTCACCCTTCCGGCTTCCGCAGATAAGGATTCGTCTCGGCGTTGGGCGCCCGGTACGACGGCCGAGGCGTATAAGGCCCGCTGCCCCCGCCGCCTTCACCAGCCCCGCCGCCTTCACCAGACCCCCCACCCCCCACCGCAGACCGCGAAGCCCCCTTCCCCGCGGCCCCGCTCACCCAGGCCAGTGCCGCCCCCGCAGCCCCGGCCGCGAACCCCCATCCCGCGCCCGCCAACCCGGCGACCACCACGTCCCCCCGCAGCACCAGCCCCGCCCCCACCGCGTCGAACCCCAGCACGGACAACCCCGCGTCCACGGAAACCACCGTCACCCGGGCGAGCAACGCCAACGCCACCCCCGTGACGACCCCCAACCGCACGGCGCACCCCGCGACGAACCGCCGCCCCCCGCCCTCCACGGGCGTACGGACAGCCGCGAACACGCCCGCCAGCAGCATCATCAGGACGGCGGCGACCCCCAACAGCCAGACGCGCCCGTCGAGTTCGGCGAGCCGGGGAAGTGTGACGGACTGCGGATCCCCGGCCGCGAGCAACCGGTCCAGCGGGTCCGGCAGGACGTACGTGAGGATCCCGCTCGCCCGCCCGTCATGCGGCACGAACAACCCGACGTCGACCCCGACCCACACCCCGTTGGGCGCACCGAGGAGCGCCGAGCCGTAGATCCGCCCCGGATGATCGTCCCGGAGGGACGCGAACACGGCGGCGGCCCACCCCGCCGCGACGGCGACGAGCAGCACGGACACGACGGCGGACACGGCGGGCCGTACGACGCGGTGGACGAACCCCCAGCGCAGCGGAAGGGGCGTACGCCGGGAGGAGAGGAGGGACAGCAGCAGAACGCCCGCGCACCAGAGGAACCCGCCGAGCAGCGTGGCCCCCGTGTCGACGGTGAACCCGACCGCGGCCTTCGCCTCCACGAGATCCCCGACCCGATCGGGCAGCAGCCCTCCGAGATCCCCCACCCCGGGCAGCTCCAGCGTGCCGGACCCCCCGCCGAGCGACCCCCCGTCGATCGTGATCACATCGTGTCCCGCCCAGGCGAGCCCCCCGAGCATGGCGACGAACAACGCGGCCACCGCCCCGGCCCGCACGAGGAGTTCGGGCAGCGGGACGACGACTCCGGCCGTCCGCAGGGACCGCAGGAAGAACCAGGACAGAAGGAGCGCACCGACCAGCCCCACCCCGAGTGGCGTGATTTCGATGGCCCCGGCGGCCTCCGCCCCCGTCATCCCGAACGCGGACATGTCCCCCGAGGGCGACACCGACCCACCCGCCCCGAGCGCCACCACGGCCGCGGTCATCGGCCCGAGCGATCCGGCGGAATCGGCCTGGAGGAGATGCAGCCCGAGCGCCGCGACCCCCGCCATCCCGATCAACGCCCAGCTCACCGCGGCGACCGCGGTCAACAGGGCGTCTCCCCACGGCGTACCCCTCCTGTACGGCGTTCGTCCTACGCTCCCCGCACCCGTCCCCGCACCCATGCAGACCCCCCGATCCGCCGCGTCTGTCCCCCTCGCGTGCGTTTACCACTCTCGGGGCGGGTTTCCACCCCGTCAACGGCGTCGACGAAGCCGCGTGGACGCCGCCTTCACAAGCCTCGAACAACTCCCGAACAACCTCCGACCACCCCTGGCAAGGCCCGACTTTCGGTCAGGGGGCCGCTACTGAAATAGTTCCCCCCGATGTTCGACATCCCTAGACTCCCTCTGGATGAGGGGCATATCGGGGGACAACTCAGTGGGGCATGGAGTGCCTGAACTCGTACTAGAAGCAAACGGACGTACCTGGACGCTCGATCCGTCCAGGGCATACACACTCGGACGCGACCCTCAGGGGGACGTCGTGTTCGACGACGCCAGGGTCTCCTGGCGGCACGCCACGGTCGGTTTCGACGGCCGGAGCTGGGTCATCGAGGACCACGGCAGCACGAACGGCATGTACACGCAGGGCCAGCGGATCCAGCGCCTGGAGCTGGGCCCGGGAAGCGTGATCAACCTGGGCAACGCGACGGACGGCCCCCGCCTGAACCTGACAGCGGCCCAGGTGCCGGTGGCGCATCAAGCGCATCAAGCACCCCAGGCCCAACAGGTCCAGCCGCAACAGCCGTACGCCGCCCAGGGCGCCGGCTGGAACCAGCAGCCCGCCGCACACATCCCGCAGCAGGGCCCCGGCGTCGGCGCGGGGGCGCCGCCGGTCTACGGCGACCGCAGCCCGACCACGTTCCACCAGCTCGCGCTCGGCCGCGTCATGCGCATCGGCCGCGCCCTGGAGAACGAACTCGTCGTCTCCGACCTCCAGGTCTCCCGTCACCACGCCGAGTTCCACTCGACGCCCGACGGCCGCATGGAGATCCGCGACCTCGGCTCGCACAACGGCACGTACGTCAACGGCCAGCCGATCCCGAAGGGCGGCACGGCCCTGCTGGGCCCGGCGGACATCGTCGGCGTCGGCCACTCGACGTTCCGGATCGTCGGCGACCGCCTCGAAGAGTTCGTCGACACCGGTGAGGTCTCGTTCTCGGCGCGGCACCTGACGGTGACGGTCGACGGCGGCAAGCAGATCCTGAAGGACGTCTCCTTCGGCGTCCCGGAGAAGTCGCTGATCGCGGTCATCGGCCCCTCGGGCTCCGGCAAGTCGACGCTGCTCAAGGCGCTGACCGGCTACCGGCCCGCCGACCAGGGCGAGGTGCTGTACGACAACCGCAACCTGTACAAGCAGTTCGCGGAGCTGCGCCAGCGCATCGGCCTGGTCCCGCAGGACGACATCCTGCACAAGGAACTCACGGTCAAGAAGGCCCTCAAGTACGCGGCCAAGCTCCGCTTCCCGGCCGACACCACGGCCGCCGAGCGCGAGTCCCGCATCGACGAGGTGCTGCGCGAGCTGAAGCTGGACATCCACAAGGAGAAGAAGGTCACCTCCCTCTCCGGTGGCCAGCGCAAGCGCGTCTCCGTCGCCCTGGAGCTGCTGACCAAGCCGTCGCTGATCTTCCTGGACGAGCCGACCTCCGGCCTCGACCCGGGCATGGACCGCGACGTCATGCAACTGCTGCGCGGCCTCGCCGACGACGGCCGCACCGTCCTCGTCGTCACCCACTCGGTGGCCGAGCTCGCGATCTGCGACAAGCTGCTCGTGATGGCGCCGGGCGGCTCGGTCGCCTACTTCGGCCCGCCCGAGGAAGCGCTCAACTTCTTCGGCTACGACACCTGGGCCGACGTCTTCTCCGCCTTCGAGAACTACCGCGACTACGACTGGGCCGGGCGCTGGAAGGGCTCGCAGCACTACCAGATGTACGCCGCGGACCTCGACGCCGTCGCCCCGCAGGCCGTACAGGTCCCGGCGATGCAGGCGATGAAACCGCCGAAGCCACAGGGGTGGCTGAGTCAGTTCGGCACGCTGGTGCGCCGCTATTCCTCGGTCATCATGTCCGACAAGGGCTTCCTCGCTCTCATGGTGATCCTCCCCGCCGTGCTCGGCGCGGTCAGCCTGCTGATCGACGCGGACAAGGGCCTCCTTCCCAATGGGGTCAACGCGCAGAGCGGACGCATCGTTCCCAACGGCACCGCGACCACCGTCCTGCTCATCCTCGCGGTCGGCGCCTGCTTCGCGGGCGCGGCGAACTCGGTCCGCGAGCTGATCAAGGAGCGGGTCATCTACGAGCGGGAGCGCGCGACGGGCCTGTCCCGCTCGGCGTACCTGATGTCGAAGGTGTTCGTGCTCGGCATGATCACCGTCTTCCAGGGCCTGCTGGTCGGCGTGATCGGCTTCTCCAGCCGCGAGATCCCCGCGAAGGGCCTGGTCCTCGGCACCGCGACGCTGGTCGAGCTGTCCGTGCCGATCATGGCGCTCGGGTTCACCTCGATGATGTTCGGCCTGGTGATCTCCTCGCTGGTGAAGACCGCCGAGAAGACGATGCCGCTGCTCGTGATGTTCGCGATCATCCAGGTCGTCTTCACGGGCTGCCTCTTCACGCTGAACGGTTCGATCGGCGTCAACGAGTTCTCGTACCTGATGCCGTCCCGCTGGGCCGTCGCCGCCGCCGGCGCGACCCTCGACTTCAACCGGATCAGCCCGCCCAAGGAGGGCGAGAGCACCGACCCGCTCTGGGAGCACACGGTCGGCGCCTGGAGCATGGACATGGCCGCCCTGATCGCCCTCGGCGTGATCTGCGGCTTCTTCGTCGCCCGCTTCCTGCGCAGGCACGAGCCGGAGGTCATGCGCAAGTAGCTCCCGGGTACGACGACGAGGGCGCCCCCGGTGTGCAGGGGGCGCCCTCGCGCTGTGCGCGGCGTGCTCAGTACGCGCTGTTGACGTTGTCGATCGAGCCGTACCGGTGCGCCGCGTAGTTGGCGGCGGCGGTGATGTTGGCTACGGGATCGTAGATGTTCGTCGAGGTGCCGGAGACGTGGTACGCGTTGAACGTCGGCTGGATCACCTGGAGCAGGCCCTTGGACGGGATGCCCATCGCGGCGTTGCTGTCCCAGTTGTTGATCGCCCAGGGGTTGCCGGAGGACTCCCGGATGATGTTGCGGTACAGGCCGTTGTAGGAGCCCGGGATGCCCTTGCGGTCCATGATGTCGAGGGCGTTGCGGATCCAGCCGTCGAGGTTGTTCGTGTACGTCTTGACGGCGGTCTGCTTGAGCTCGGCGCGCTGCGCGGAGCGGCTCGCGGCCTTCTTCGCGGCGCGGTCGGCGGCGGCCTTCTTCGCGGCTGCGGCCTTCTCGGCGGCGGCCTTCTTGGCCGCGGCGGCCTTGGCGACCGCGTCGGCCTGGGCCTTCTCCTGCGCCTTCTTCTGGGCGGCGATGGCCTCGATCTTCGAGCCGGCCGAGGAGAACTGGTCCGTCACGCCCGTCTTCGCGTCCGTGCGGTAGGCGACGTTCGCGGGGAGGGCGGCCTCGCTCGTGGTGGTCTGCGCGTCGGCCGGCACGACGGCGAAGGCGAGGGCCGCGGCGCCGAGGGTGGCGGCGCCGGCTATCGCGATCTTGTGCGTGTTCTTGGGCATGGCGGGTGACCTCTTCGATGTGCGGGGAGGTCGCTCGGAATGTCCGTCGGGGGACGCGGGGCTGAGCGACGGGAGCCATTCTTAGCGGCAGCAAAATGGCTGGGCAAAGGTGTGACCTACGATGCCGGGTAGTGGACTCGGGGTGGGCAAATCACCCCATAGCGCCCAGTCGTTCCCGTTCAGGCGGTCCCCGTTTATCTCCTATTCACCCTCGTAGGTGATATGGGTCCTATGCGCGGGCTCACATCGGGCGCGTAACAGTCTCACCAGGAGTTGCTGAAGCAACGCGAACGGTGACGCTCCTTCGCGCCCAGGCGCCACCGCCCCCGACCTCAGCCCTAGGACCACCGCCCGACCCCAGGGCCCGTCACCGGCCCGATCCGCGCTGTCACACCCCGCCGGTACCGTGAGGACATGAGTCAAGGTCCCAGGTCAGGGCTGGCGGCGGTGAGCGCCGCGCTGCTGGCGATGAGCAGGCACCTGGAGGTGCGAGACGTCCTCAAGACGATCGTCGCCTCCGCGCGCGAACTGCTCGACGCCCAGTACGCGGCCCTCGGCGTCCCGGACGACCACGGCGGATTCGCCCAGTTCGTGGTCGACGGCGTGAGCGACGAGGAGTGGAAGGCCATCGGCCCCCTGCCCCGCCAGCACGGCATCCTCGCCGCGATGCTCAAGGAGGCCAGGCCCGAGCGCCTCGCGGACGTGCGCGAGGACCCCCGCTTCGAGGGCTGGCCCGAAGCGCACCCCGAGATGTCGGACTTCCTGGGCCTGCCCATCCACAACGGCGACGACGTCGTCGGCATCCTCTTCCTCGCCAACAAGAACTGCCCCAGGACCCGCGGCGAGTGCGGATTCACCGACGAGGACATGGACCTCCTCGCGATCCTCGCCCAGCACGCCGCGATAGCCCTCACCAACGCGCGCCTGTACGAGCGCAGCCGCGAGCTG
Organism: Streptomyces niveiscabiei; assembly: GCF_033794345.1. Classification (NCBI taxonomy): domain Bacteria; kingdom Bacillati; phylum Actinomycetota; class Actinomycetes; order Kitasatosporales; family Streptomycetaceae; genus Streptomyces; species Streptomyces niveiscabiei. Next base: position 9,241 of record NZ_JARAYJ010000021.1, on the reverse strand, counting down.
ACCATCGCCGAGGAACGCTCCCGCCTCGCGCACGAGCTGCACGACGCGGTCAGCCAGAAACTGTTCTCCCTGCGCCTCACCGCCCAGGCCGCCGCCGCCCTCGTCGACCGCGACCCCGCGCGCGCGAAGGGCGAGCTGCACCAGGTCGCCGCCCTCGCCGCCGAGGCCGCCGACGAACTGCGCGCGGCCGTCGTCGAGCTGCGCCCCGCCGCCCTCGACGAGGACGGCCTCGTCGCCACCCTGCGCACCCAGATACAGGTCCTCGACCGCGCCCACACCGCGCGCGTCACCCTCGCCGCCCGGGGCGTGCGCGCCCTGCCCGCGGCCCAGGAGGAAGCCTTCCTGCGCGTCGCCCAGGAAGCCCTCCACAACGCCCTGCGCCACTCCGGGGCGGCCTGCGTGGACGTCAGCCTGGACAAGCACGAACGGCACGGCGGCACCGTCCTGCGCATCCGGGACGACGGCAAGGGCTTCGACCCCGCCGTCGTCCGCCGCGCCGGCCGCCACCTGGGCCTGGTCTCCATGCGCGACCGCGCCAGCGGCGTCGGCGGTCGCCTCACCGTCACATCCACGCCCGGCCAGGGCACCGTCATCGAGATGGAGGTCCCCGGTGGCTGAGCCGATCAGGGTGCTGCTCGTCGACGACCACCAGGTCGTCCGCCGCGGACTGCGCACGTTCCTGGAGGTGCAGGACGACATAGAGGTCGTCGGCGAGGCCGGGGACGGCGAGGAGGGCGTCGCCCGCGCCGAGGAACTGCGCCCCGACGTCGTCCTCATGGACGTCAAGATGCCCGGCATGGACGGCGTCGAGGCCCTGCGCAAGCTCCGCGACCTCGACAACCCCGCGCGCGTGCTGATCGTCACGAGCTTCACCGAGCAGCGGACGGTCGTCCCCGCCCTGCGCGCGGGCGCCGCCGGATACGTCTACAAGGACGTCGACCCCGACGCCCTCGCCGGCGCCATCCGCTCCGTGCACGCCGGACACGTCCTGCTCCAGCCCGAGGTCGCCGGGGCGCTGCTCTCCCAGGACGAGTCGCCGGGCGGGCAGGGGAGGGGCGGGACGCTCACCGAGCGCGAGCGGGAGGTCCTCGGCCTCATCGCCGACGGGCGGTCCAACCGGGAGATCGCGCGGGCGCTGGTGCTGTCCGAGAAGACCGTCAAGACGCACGTCTCGAACATCCTCATGAAGCTCGACCTGGCGGACCGCACGCAGGCCGCGCTGTGGGCCGTGCGGCACGGCGTGACGGGGTGAGAAGGGGCTGGTCGGGGGGCGTACGGGAGCCGTAGGCGGAGGGATCAGTTCCAGTCCGAGATTCATACTGTCGTGGGAATGTCACCCACATGGCGCACCCTCTTCCGGGGGTGCGCCGTTCTCCCTGCGTGCCACGGCGACCGTCGTGGTCAATCGCCAGGAGGGCTTGCGAAGTGAAGAACCTGAAGAAGGCCGCCGCAGTGACGATGGTGGCCGGTGGGCTGGTCGCCGCCGGTGCCGGTCTCGCGTCCGCGACCGACGGCGGCTCCGGGGCGGCTGCCTTCGGCGAGGCCCACAGCTCCCCGGGCGTCGTCTCCGGCAACGTCATCCAGGTGCCGGTGCACGTCCCGGTCAACGCCGTCGGCAACAGCGTCAACGTCATCGGCCTGCTGAACCCGGCGTTCGGCAACCTCGGCATCAACCGCTGAAGTCCTACCAACGGTCCGTCAGTTGATCGTCCCGTCGCTCCAATGATCCGAACGGGCGCACTTACGACCGGATCCCGTGCCGTTCATGACCGCTCCCGCGTTGGACAGCGCACGACCCGCGGCCGGGTCGGATACGCAAACGCAGGAGGAACGCTTCTCATGAACATCGCCAAGAAGGCCGCCGTGGCCCTCACCGTCGCCGGTATCGCCGCCGGTGCTTCCGCGGGTGCCGCCGTCGCCGACTCGTCTGCCGAGGGCGCTGCCGTGAAGTCCCCGGGCGTCGGCTCCGGCAACGTCGGCCAGATCCCGGTCCACGTCCCCGTCAACGTCGTCGGCGACTCGGTCAACGTCATCGGCCTGCTGAACCCCGCGTTCGGCAACACGGGCGTCAACGACTGACGTCACCTCTTTTCACACAGCACGGGGCCCCACCTCCCGGATGGGGCCCCGCAGCCGTCTCCGCCCCGCACTTGGCGAAGCCTCGGAGCCACTTCCCGCCCCTGGCGGACCCCCGAAGCCACGTCCAGCCCCGCTCCCACCCCCGGCGGAACTCCCGGACCGCGCTCGCGCCGAGGAAGCTCCCCAGATCGTCTCCGGCCCCGCTCCCTGCCGAACCCCGGGCTGTCGCCGGCCCACTCCCCTGGGAAGCCCAGGCGCCGCCCTCGGCCCCGTCCGCTCTTCGGGGAGCACCGCAGCAATCCCGGCGCCCCCTCCCCGCAGAGCCCGCTGTCCTCAGCCCCGTTCCCGCTCCTCCACATACGCGTTGTACGCCGCCACCAGCGCCCGCCGGGCCGTCCGTTCCACCGGCCGCAGGGCCGCCCCTCGCGCTGCCATCTCGGACGCGCTCACCGCGCCCCCGTGCCCGTTCTCCGTGGCGAGGGAGACCAACAGGCCCACCCGCTGGGCGAGTTTGAGGACCCGTACGGCACGGGGCGGGTAACCCGGCGCCAGCAGCTCACGCCCCCGCTCCGCACGCGCGCGGTACGCGTCGATCGCGGCCTCGGCGACAGGACCGGAACCGGCGACGTCGAGCCGGGACAGCACGGCCGTAGCTTCCCGAAGGGCCTCGGCCAACTCCCGTTCCGCCTCGCCCAGTGACGGCACATCGGCCGGCGGCGCCTCGCGGACCGGCAGGCAGTGCCAGGTCACCTCGACGTGGACGTCCCCGGCGGGCCCCGCCTCGAAGATCTCCGGGACCAGCCCGAGAGCGGCGCCGTGGCAGACCACCGCCTCCTCCGCCTCCAGCGCCCGCGCGTTGAACTCCGGCGGTCCGCTGAGCCCCAGCGGATGCCCCGGCGCGGGCAGCGCGACCCGCAGCCCCCGCACCCCGAGCGCCCTCAACCGCCCCAGCGCCAGCGTGAGTCCGACGGGCGCCGCCTCCCCGGGCAGCCCCTCCACCCGATGCACCGCGTCCTCCCCGACGACGGCGACGACAGCGTCGTCCGGAGAGACAAGTCCGGCCAACAGGGCATTTCCCCAAGCGGCGAGGCGACCAGCGCGCGGTTCCGTGAGCATGCCCCCAGCCTAAGGACCGGACCGATGGAACAGGCCGCCGGACCAGTGGCGTAGATTTTCCCGAAGGGGCCGCGCCCACCCGCGCACGGCCGCCGAACCACTTGGCGCACGCGACAACCGAGACCGGCCACACTGCAAGGGGAGACAACGCGCTCATGAGCGATGTTCTGGAGCTTCAGGACGTATCGGTGGTCCGCGAGGGCCGGTCGCTGGTGGACCAGGTCTCCTGGTCGGTCAAGGAGGGCGAGCGCTGGGTCGTCCTCGGCCCGAACGGCGCCGGCAAGACGACCCTCCTCAACCTCGCCTCCACGTACCTCTTCCCGAGCGCCGGCACGGTCGCCGTCCTCGGCGAGACCCTCGGCAAGCCCGGCACGGACGTCTTCGAACTCCGCCCCCGCGTCGGCATGGCCGGCATCGCGCTCGCGGAGAAGCTCCCCAAGCGCCAGACGGTCCTCCAGACCGTCCTGACCGCCGCCTACGGCATGACGGCCGGCTGGCAGGAGGAGTACGAGGACGTCGACGAACTCCGCGCCCGCGCCTTCCTCGACCGCCTCGGCATGAGCGACTACCTGGACCGCCGCTTCGGCACCCTCTCCGAGGGCGAACGCAAGCGCACCCTCATCGCCCGCGCCCTGATGACCGACCCCGAGCTCCTCCTCCTCGACGAACCGGCCGCAGGACTCGACCTCGGGGGCCGCGAGGACCTCGTACGCCGCCTCGGCCGCCTCGCCCGCGACCCCATCGCCCCCTCGATGATCATGGTCACGCACCACGTCGAGGAGATCGCCCCCGGCTTCACCCACGTCCTGATGATCCGCCAGGGCAAGGTCCTCGCCGCGGGCCCCGTCGAACTCGAACTCACCTCCCGCAACCTCTCCCTCTGCTTCGGCCTCCCCCTCGTCGTCGAGCAGGTCGGCGACCGCTGGACGGCCCAGGGACTGCCGCTCTCCTGACCGGCACGCACCCTGTCCGCGCCGACCCCGCGGACCTACCATTGACCTTGTGAACATCGACGCGTGGGTGTGGTGGCTCGTCGGCGCGGCGGCGCTCGGAATCCCGCTGGTGATCACGACCATGCCCGAGTTCGGCATGTTCGCGGTCGGCGCGATCGCCGCCTCCGTCGTGGCCGGGCTCGGCTTCGGCGCCGTCAGCCAGGTCCTGGTCTTCGTGATCGTCTCGGTGGCGCTCGTCGCCGTCGTACGCCCCATCGCGAACCGGCACAGCAGAAGCCGCCCCCACCTGCCCACCGGCATCGACGCGCTCAAGGGCAGGCAGGCCGTCGTCCTGGAGCGCGTGGACGGCGCGGGAGGCCGCATCAAACTCGCCGGCGAGGTCTGGTCCGCCCGCTCCCTGGACACCGACCGCGCCTACGAACCCGGCCAGGAGGTGGACGTCGTGGACATCGAAGGCGCTACGGCGATCGTCCTGTGAACCCCGGCGCCCGGGCCCAACTGAACTGAACGACCCGCGAGTTATGTGAAGGTCTGCCACACTCGACCGGCAAGATCTTCTGCACCCATATGATCGTCGACAGCCAGTCGGCACCCATAAGATCGTCGGAAAGCGCCGAGGCGGAGAAGGGTACGGGGAGCACGATGGAACCGGTCATCATCGTTCTGATCATCCTGGTGGTGTTGGTCTTCATCGCCCTGATCAAGACGATCCAGGTCATCCCACAGGCGAGCGCGGCGATCGTCGAGCGCTTCGGCCGCTACACACGCACACTGAACGCGGGCCTCAACATCGTCGTCCCGTTCATCGACACCATCCGCAACCGCATCGACCTGCGCGAACAGGTCGTCCCGTTCCCGCCGCAGCCGGTGATCACCCAGGACAACCTGGTCGTCAACATCGACACGGTCATCTACTACCAGGTCACCGACGCACGCGCGGCGACGTACGAGGTCGCCTCCTACATCCAGGCCATCGAACAGCTCACCGTCACCACGCTGCGCAACATCATCGGCGGCATGGACCTGGAGCGGACCCTGACCTCCCGCGAGGAGATCAACGCGGCCCTGCGCGGCGTCCTCGACGAGGCGACCGGCAAGTGGGGCATCCGCGTCAACCGCGTCGAACTGAAGGCGATCGAGCCGCCCACCTCCATCCAGGACTCGATGGAGAAGCAGATGCGCGCCGACCGCGACAAGCGCGCCGCGATCCTCACCGCCGAAGGTACCCGCCAGGCCGCGATCCTCACCGCCGAGGGCGAGAAGCAGTCCCAGATCCTGCGCGCCGAGGGTGAGGCCAAGGCCGCCGCCCTCAAGGCCGAGGGCGAGGCCCAGGCCGTCCGCACGGTCTTCGAGGCCATCCACGCCGGCGACGCCGACCAGAAGCTCCTCTCCTACCAGTACCTCCAGATGCTCCCCAAGATCGCCGCGGGCGACGCCAACAAGCTCTGGATCGTCCCCAGCGAGATCGGCGACGCCCTCAAGGGCCTCTCCGGCGCGGTGGGCGGCCTCGGCGGCCTGGGCGGCGGAAGCGGTTCGGACAACGGCGGCAGCAACCTGGAGAAGCGCGAGAAGCCGCCGATCGACTGAGCTGTTCCCCGGTACGTCGATGGGGGTCCCCAACCTGAGTCGGGGACCCCCATCGACGTACCGGAAGCCCTACGCGGCGTCCAGACTCAACCACTCCGGCAGCGCCCGGAAATCCTCGGCCCCCAGCGACAGCAGCATCGCGTCGGCCGGAGTCGGCTCGAACGGCTCCCGCAGCAACGGCATCCCCGCCTGCTCCGGCGTCCGGTCCGCCTTGCGGTGGTTGTCCTCCGCGCAGGACGCCACCGTGTTCAGCCACGAGTCCCGGCCACCCTGCGCCCGCGGCACCACGTGGTCCACGGTCGTCGCCCTGCGCCCGCAGTACGCGCACCTGTGCCTGTCCCGCACCAGCACCCCCCTACGGGACCAGGGCGCCCGTCTGCGGAACGGCACCCGCACATACCGGCACAGCCTGATCACCCGCGGCGCGGGTATGTCGACCTCGGCGCCCCGCATACGCAGCTCGGGGTGGGCCTGCTCGACGACGGCCTTGTCCTGGAGCACCAGAACGACGGCCCGGTTCAACGTCACCGTAGACAGCGGCTCGAAGCTCGCGTTCAGCACCAGCGTGTCCCGCATCCAGCCCACCTCCCGTGCGCATCGGCCCGCTCCCCGGCGGGCGTGGATCAACTCTGGACGGGCACGCCGAGATGGACAACGCAATAAAAAATGCCCGCCCCTGATCACTTCCAAGACCAGAGGCGGACAAACGTCGGGTGAACTGTCGGGTGAACCTCAGCTCGCGGCCGGCACCTCGTACTCACCGATCAGCTGCGCCCGCGCGATCGCGTGGAACCGCAGATTGAACCCGACGTACGCGGGCGAGACGTCCCCGTCGACACCGAGCTTCTCCTGGTCCACCGCGTACACCGTGAAGACGTACCGGTGCGGCCCGTCCCCCGCGGGCGGCGCGGCACCGCCGAAGTCCCGCGTCCCGTAGTCGTTGCGGACGTGCACGGCGCCCTCGGGCAGTCCCTTGAACTCGCCCGTGCCCGCACCGGCCGGCAGCTCCGTCACCGACGCCGGGATGTCGAACAGCACCCAGTGCCAGAACCCGCTGCCCGTCGGCGCGTCCGGGTCGTAGCACGTCACCGCGAAGCTCTTCGTCCCCGCCGGGAACCCCTCCCACCGCAGCTGCGGCGAGACGTTCCCCTCGGCGTAGACCTGGTCGGCCTTGAGCGTGGCACCCTCCGCGACGTCCTCACTCGTCACCGTGAACGCCGGGACAGGCGGGTGGAAGTCGTGGGGGAGAGGCCGCCGCTTGAGCTCGGACACCTCGGTACCTCCTGAAGTACGTCTGAGTACGTGGTTCCCTGGAACTCCGAGCCTAGAACCAGTTCCGCTTGCTGCCGACCTCGGCCAGCCACTGGTTCAGGTACGCCGCCCAGTCCGTCCCCTGGAAGTCGCGCAGCCCCACCTGGAACGAGCGGAACGTGTCGCTGCCCTCGCTGAACAGGCCCGGCTTCTTGTCCATTTCGAGGATGACGTCCATCGCGTTCTCGTCGGCGACGAAACTCAGCTCGACCTGGTTCAGGCCGTGGTACTGCGACGGCGGGAAGAACTCGATCTCCTGGTAGAACGGCAGCTTCTGGCGCGTCCCGCGAATGTGCCCGCGCTCCATGTCGGCGCTCTTGAACCGGAAACCGAGCTGCGTGAACGCGTCGAGGATCGCCTGCTGCGCCGGGAGCGGGTGGACGTTGATCGGGTCGAGGTCGCTGGAGTCGACGGCCCGCGCGATCGCCAGCTCCGTCGTCACCCCGATGTGCATCCCGCGCAGCGGCTGCCCGCCGATCGTCGTCACCGGCGTCTCCCACGGGATCTCGAGACCGAACGGCACCGCGTGCACCGCACCGGCCTGGAGCTCGAAGGCGCCGCCGAGGCTGACCTTCGTGAACTCGATGTTCTGCTTGTACTCCGAGTCCTGCCCCTCGACCTCGACCTGGGCCTGCAAGCCGATCGACAGCCCCTCGATGTTCTGGTTCACGGACCCGCCCTGGATCCGCACCTCCCCCTGCACGACCCCGCCCGGTACGACGTTGACCTCGGTCAGCACCGTCTCCACCGACGCCCCGCCCGCACCCAGGCTCGCGAGCAGCTTCTTGAACGCCATGACTCTCCCTCGTTGATGACGACCGGTTGACCGGGCCTTTGATCTCTTCCAACGCGTTCAGGCCACGTCCGGTTCCGTACCCCACCCTGGCAACCGGGGCTTCCGGACACCACCCCGGCGCACACCCCGACTGCACTACGCTCGACGGCCATGATCGCGAGCCCCGACCGTACGCCCCTCCCCAGGACCTTCTTCGACCGCCCCGTCCTGGAGGTCGCCCCCGACCTCCTGGGCCGCCACCTGGTCCGCACGACCCCGGACGGCCCGATCGTCCTGCGCATCACAGAGGTGGAGGCGTACGACGGCCAGAACGACCCCGGCTCCCACGCCTTCCGCGGACGCACCGCCCGCAACGGCGTGATGTTCGGCCCGCCCGGTCATGTGTACGTCTACTTCACCTACGGCATGTGGCACTGCATGAACCTCGTCTGCGGCCCCGACGGCGAGGCGAGCGCCGTCCTGCTGCGCGCCGGCGAGCTCCTGGAAGGCGCCGAACTGGCCCGCAAACGTCGACTATCGGCCCGGAACGACAAAGAACTCGCCAAAGGCCCGGCCCGGTTGGCGACGGCCCTCGACGTCGACCGGTCCCTCGACGGCACCGACGCGTGCACCCCCGAGGACACCCCGCTGCGCGCCCTCACCGGTACGCCCGTCCCCTCCGACCAGGTCAACAGCGGTCCCCGCACCGGGGTATCGGGCGACGGCGCCGTCCACCCGTGGCGGTTCTGGATCTCCGGCGACCCGACGGTGAGCCCCTATCGGGCCCACGTTCCCCGCCGCCGCTCAAGTTGACGCTCCCCTGGAAGGTGCGTAACGTAGCCCGAGCCGCTTGACCCGGTACGGCACTCGCCGAGAGCCGGGAGCGGCCAACCCACTACCTAGCAACATCCCTCAGCGGGATCGAATTCGTCATGTCCGCATGCCTGAATTCGAACTCACGGAGACTCGATTATGAGTTACCGAGAGGATCGGCTAACGTAGTGAATGTCGAAAGGCCGACGAGCGAAAGCGAGAAAGCCCAAGACGTCCCGCCGACAGGGAATCGGATCAAGAAAAGGATCTGATAGAGTCGGAAACGCAAGACCGAAGGGAAAAGCCCGGAGGAAAGCCCGAGAGGGTGAGTACGAAGGAAGTGTCCGTTCCTTGAGAACTCAACAGCGTGCCAAAAATCAACGCCAGATTTAGTTGATACCCCGTCCCCGGCTGTGAATGCCGAGGATGAGGTTCCTTTGAAACAACAACAGCGAGGACGCTGTGAACGGTCGGATCATTCCTCCGACTGTTCCGCTCCCGTGAGAAGCATTCACGGAGAGTTTGATCCTGGCTCAGGACGAACGCTGGCGGCGTGCTTAACACATGCAAGTCGAACGATGAAGCCCTTCGGGGTGGATTAGTGGCG